>JADJVE010000005.1 GCA_016716715.1 Acidobacteriota bacterium
TACGCGGACTCCAGCGTCTTCACGCCGTCGTTGTCGCCGACGACGTACTTGCTGCCGCTCCAGATCGCGGCGCCGGCGGTTCTTCCCTTCGCGTCGACCGCGTAGAAGTTGACGTTGAACTTCGGACGGCCCTTTTCGTCGCGGTGGCGGGGGACTTTGTGCGTCTTCTCGTCGATGCGCTTGAGGGCGAGGAGGCAGGCCTCCTCCGGGCTCTTGCCCTGCCGCATGAACTCGACGACCGTGTGCGAGCCGCACGTCAGGAGGTTCGCCTCGCCGCGCCCCGTGGATCCGCAGCTCCCCACGCCGTTCTCGGAGTAGATGCCCGCGCCGATCACCGGCGAGTCGCCGAGGCGGCCGGGGATCTTGAAGAAGAGGCCGGACGTCGTCGTGACGCCCACGAGATCGCCCTTGGCGTCGCGGACGGACATGTGAATCGTCCCCTGCGGCCGGAAGAACTCGCTGCCGTACTTCTTGATGAACTGCTTGATGTCCGGATCCTCGGCTTCCTTGCCGGCCTCAATCCAGTCGTCGCTGTCCGACAGGCGCTCTCTCCAGTAGAGCCAGATCTTCCGCGTCTTCTCCGTGAGGAGGTCCTCGACGGGGAAGCCGTGCGCCGTCGCGAACTTCCGCGCGCCCGCGCCCACGAGGAAGACGCGGTCGGTTCTCTCCATGACGAGCTTCGCGACCTTCGACGGCGTCTTGCAGCCTTCCAGCGCGCCGACGGCGCCCGCGCGCAGCGTGCGCCCGTCCATGACGGCCGCGTCCAGCTGGACGACGCCCTCCTCGTTCGGGATTCCGCCGTACCCGACGCTCATGTCGTTCGGGTCGAGCTCGTTCACGTTCACGCCGACGATCGCGGCGTCGAGCGGGTCGTAGCCCTGGATGAGCGCCTGCCGCGCGGCCTTCGCGGCCTCGACGCCGTTGGCGGACGTCACGAGGACGTAGCCGTCGGTTGAGGGCGCGGCGCCGGGAGACTGCGCAGAGAGAATTTCTTCGAAGGGTGAAGAGGGGAAGGCGCTCGCGGCGGCTACAGCGGCCGCGGCCTTCAAGAATCGCCTGCGGGTATTAGCCATGCGGCGCAGGATACGCCGCCGGCCTTACTCCTCCGGCAGCTCGACTTCCTCGGACTCCTGGCGGACGCTGCCGGGCAGCGCGTACTTGAGGATGATGTCGCCGAGGTTCTGGGAGAACGTCGAGCGCATGAGCACCTGGTCGCAGCCGGACTTCTTGGCGCGCTCGATCAGCTCGAGCTGTTTGTGCTCGCAGTAGCCGACCACCATGATCCCCTTCGTCTTCGGGGCCTTCTTGAGGGCCGTGATCGCGGCGATCGGGTCGCTCTTGAGGGCGAGGTCGATCAGGACGAGCCCGACGCGGGCCGGATCGGCCTTTTTTTCGATCTCGGCGGGCGTATCGAGGAAGACGCCCGGCGTCTGGCTGGATTTCAGCGCGTGTTCGATCTTCGTTCTCCAGAAGAGGTCGTCTGTCAGGACGAGCACGGTGCGATTCATGGTCCCTCCTCGGAGGAGGCAGACCCCGGTCCCGGGTGGCCCGGCCGTCTACGTGGGACTGCGTCACCCTGAAGTATAGCCGCGACAGGCGTTTCCCGTTCGACAATCCGGGCGCTGGAGTGTCAGACTCCGCGCGTTTCCATGACCGAATATCGCCGAATGCACCGGCCGGCCTCACCCGCGACCCGCGGTGCAAGGAGGATTTTTTCCGCATGAGCGACAAGGATTTCAAGCCGTTCGTCCCCGCCGACTCCCAGATGCGGGAGTTCACGGGGCGAGCCCTCGTCCTGGGCCTCCTCATGAGCGTCATCCTGGGCGCCGCCAACGCCTACCTCGGCCTGAAGGCCGGCATGACGATCGCCGCGACGTACCCGGCGGCCGTCATCGGGATGGCGGTTCTCCGGATCTTCAAGGGCTCGCTCCTCGAGGAAAACTTCGCCCGAACCGTCGGGTCGATCGGCGAATCGGTCGCGGCCGGCGCGATCTTCACGATCCCGGCGTTCGTGATCCTCGGGATGTGGAAGTTCCAGGGCTGGAACGCCGCCGAGTACCTCACGGCGACGGCCCTCATGATCCTCGGCGGCTTCCTCGGCATCCTCTTCGTGACGGTGCTCCGGCGCGTCATGGTCGAGGACAAGTCGCTGCCGTTCCCCGAGTCCGTCGCCGCGGCCGAGATCCACAAGGCCGGCCAGCGCGGCGCCGAGGCGGCGCAGCAGCTCTTCAAGGCGATGGGCGTCGGGGCGGTCATCAAGTTCCTCGGCGACTTCGGGCTCTTCAGGGCCTCGAACGATTTCCAGATCGCGGTGGGCAAGGTTGGCGAGAGCTTCGTGCGTCTCGGCCTCAAGGGTGACGCGCGCAAGATCGAGACCGGCGGCGTCACGACGATGTCCGCCCCTGCCGCCACGCCCGCGTACTTCGGCGTCGGCTACATCATCGGACCCGAGCTGGGCGCCCTGAACTTCGCGGGCGGCCTCCTCGCGTGGGGCCTCTTCGTGCCGCTCCTCGTCTTCTTCCTCGGTCCGAACCACATCGGCGCCTACACGGCCGCCGACGGCACCCAGAACTGGGCGGGCCTCGCGGGCCACCTCTACCGCTACATCGTCCGGCCGATCGCGGTCGGCGGCATGCTAGTCGGCGCGTGCTTCACGCTCTTCCGGATGCGGAAGAACCTCGTCGCCGGCATCAAGCGCGGCGTTCAGGACGTCAAGAAGTCGGCGGCGGCCGCCGCGGCCACCTCGCGCATCGAGAAGGACCTCAGCCTGAAGGTCGTCGGCCTCGGCATCGCGGCCGTCTTCGTCCTCATGGTCGGCCTCTACTACTACTTCACGGGCGTCATGGGCGGCGCGTTCCTCGCGGCGCTCGTCATGCTCGTGACGGGCTTCTTCTTCGCGGCCGTGTCCGGAAATCTCGTTGGGATGATCGGCTCGTCGAACAACCCGATCTCGGGCCTCACGCTCGCGACGACGATCGTCGCCGCGCTCACCATGGTCATCATCGGCGTCAAGGGCGCGCAGGGCGTCGCGGCCGTCCTCGGCGTCGCGGCGGTCGTCTGCGTGTCGTCGGCGGTCGCGGGCGAGATGCTGCAGGACCTCAAGGTCGGGCACATCCTCGGCGGCACGCCGTGGAAGATGCAGCTCGGCGACATCCTCGGCGTCCTCGTCGCGGGCCTCGTGATGTTCTTCCCGCTCTACCTCCTCCACACGTCCGACCTCGCCTCGAACCCCGGCGTCGGCGGCTTCGGCGGGCCGAACCTCCCGGCCCCGCAGGCGGGCCTCATGGCGGCGCTCTCGCAGGGCATCGTGGGCGGCGAGATGGCGTGGCCGCTCGTCCTCGTCGGGATCGCGATGGGCCTCTCGCTCATCCTCATCCGCGTCAAGAGCCCGATGCTCTTCTCGGTCGGCATGTACCTGCCGCTCGAGACGACGTTCGCGATCTTCATCGGCGGCCTCATCAAGGGCGCCGTGACGAAGTCCGCCGACAAGCGCGGCTACAACGAGGCGCAGAAGGCGCGCGTCGAGAACGCGGGCGTCCTCGCGGCGTCCGGCCTCATCGCGGGCGAGGCGCTCGTCGGGCTGCTCGTGGCGGGCGTCGTCGCGTTCCGGTCCGACAACAAGTTCCCGCAGATCGGCGGGATGTTCGACGCGGTGGGCGGATGGCTCGCGATCCCGATCATGCTCATCCTCGCGGCGTACCTCGTCTGGGTGCCGCTCGGGAAGGCCGGAGCGGCCGACGAGCCGGCTCCTCCGACCGCAATGATGTGAGCCGTCGAAAGATACTGAGCCTGGGGACCGCCGCGCTCGCCGCGGCGGTCCTTTTCCTTTTCGACCCTGCGACGACGGGCTTCTACCCGCCGTGCCTCTTCAAGACCATCCTCGGAACGCAGTGTCCCGGCTGCGGCTCGCTGCGCGCCGCGCACCAGCTCCTGCACGGAAACATCAGCGAGGCATGGGCGCTCAACAAGTCGCTCCTGATCGCGCTGCCGCTTGCGGCTGCGATCTCCCTCTTCACCTTTCTAAGAAGATCTTCGAAACCCCCGGTCTGACCTGCGCAGGCGTCACAGAAACGTGCACTGTCCCCTCTTCGCTGCACGAAACCGTGCGAGGCGTGATGAAAGTCACGCCCCCCGGGCTGGCACGGCCTTGCAACTCTCTTTTCGTCCGGGGCAAGACAGCCCAGGGCAGAAAGAGAGGCCGATCATGAACACCAAGATGCGCAACCTGACGCTCGCCGCCGCGGCCCTCGCGGCCCTGACGGTGACCGCTCCGAAGGCGGCTGCGGACGACCACGGCAGGAATCAGAACCGCCGCGAGACGCCGAGGCAGGAGTACCGCGAGCGCGGGCGCGGCGGGAGCGGCCGCTACGAGGGCCACCGCCGCGCGTACGTCGCGCCCGTCCGCCCGGTGGCCCGCTACGGCTACGGCCACGGCTACGCCGCGCCGTTCCGGATCTTCTCGGGCTTCCGCTTCTACTCGGCGTATCCCGGCCCCGGCTACGTCTACATCGCGGACCTCGGCTGGGTCGTGCCGCCCTTCTTCGGCGCGGTCTGGATCCCGAGCCACTACGACGTCGGGGGCTACTGGGTCGACGGCTTCTGGCGCTGAGCGAAGCCTGCGACGCGGACGGCGGGCGGCCTCAGGGCCGCCCGCTCTCGCGTTTCAGGAGCTCGCGCTTGCGTGCGACCCCCCATCGGTAGCCGCCGAGGGCGCCGTCGTTCCTCACGATACGGTGGCACGGGACGACGAGGGCCGCCGGGTTGTGTGCGCAGGCCGAGGCGACGGCGCGCGCGGCCGAGGGCCGGCCGATCGCGGCCGCGAGCTGGGAGTACGAGCGCGTCTCGCCGCGCGGGACTGCGCGCAGCGCTTCCCACACGCGCCGCTGGAACGTCGTCGCGCGCAGGTCGAGCGGGATCGACGAGAGGTCGACGGCCTCCGCCAGCGACCGCGCGATGCGCTCCGTCCACGCCGCGAGCGCGGCGGGCGCCTTCTCGATCAGGGCCTCGGGGTACTCGCTTCGGAGGCCCGCCTCGAGCGCGCGCTCCGAGTCGCCGAGCGTCACGGCGCAAACGCCGCGTTCCGTCGCCGCGACGAGGAGCCGCCCGAGCGGGGTCGGGACGGTTGCGAATCGGACGTGCAGGCCCTTGCCGCCGCGCGCGTAGCGCGCGGGAGTCGTCCCGAGGTGGCGTGGGGCGTTCGCGTACGCGCGGCTGGACGAGCCGTACCCGGCCTCGAAGCTCGCGGAGGCGACGGGCGCCCCGTCCTTCAGGAGCGCCTTGAGCCGGTCGGCGCGCTGCGCGTCGGCGTAGCGCTTCGGCGTGACGCCGAGGAGCTTCTTGAACGTCCTCTGGAAGTGGAAGGGCGAGAGGCCCGCCACGCGCGCGAGCGTCGCGAGCGGGACGCTCTCGTCGGCGTGCGCCTCGAGGAACGCGACGGCCCGCCGGACGGCGCGCACGGCTTCGGGCGGCTCGGTCGTTGCGGGCCTGCAGCGCAGGCAGGCGCGGAAGCCGGCGGCCTCGGCCTCGCCGGGCCCGGCGAAGAAGCGCACGTTTTCGCGGTTCGGGCGGCGGGCCGCGCAGGACGGCCGGCAGTAGACGCCGGTCGTCGCGACGGCGAAGACGAAGCGGCCGTCCTCGGAGGCGTCGCGGGAAACCACGGCCTTCCAGGCGGCGCGGGGGTCGGGGGAGGACGGCGCGGGCATCGCGGTGATCATCATGCCGCCAATGTGCGGCGGGGAAGGCCCTTCCTCTCCCCGGATCTTGCTGCCGAATCCGCTCCAGGAAACGGTCAGCGCTTGAACAGCGGCAGCAGCGTCGTCTCGAGGCGCTTGAAGAGGGCCGCCGTCGCTTCCACGTCGCGCCGGCAGTACTCGGCTACCTCGGCGAGCCGCCCCTCGCGATACGCGTCACCCACGGCGTAGCCGTGCATCTCCTCGCTCTTCGGCGAGGGGATGCCGAACGCGAGGCAGGCGGAGTGAAGGGAGGGCCACTGGTCACGGGAGACGGTTCCGTAAAACGTCAGCACTTCGAGGAGGTCGATATGCGATTCGACGGAATACCGATAGCCGGAAAGATTCTTTGAAGGTGAAAGAGCGTGGGCCGCGCTCCTCACGGAAAGGAAGGGTCCGTCGAAGGCGCGGCCGTTGAAGGAGACGAAGACCTCGAACTTCGAGAGGGCCGTCCAGAACTCGACGAGCATCTCCCGCTCACCGCATCCGACATATTCAAAGAATCCGTCTTCTGACTTCTCTTCGCGCCGATCCGCCGCCTCGTACCAGACCTTTCCCTGCCCACTCTCGGGATTCATCATCGCAATCACGATGACCTTGCCCGTATAGGGAGAGAGGGCCCCGCCCTCTTTCATTCTAAGAAAATCCTCGTGGTCTTCGGCCCGGCGCGTCAGCTTCTCCCTCTGGAGGGGGTCCAGCTCGAGCCACGGGAACGACACCGTCTCGATGTCGAAGACGACCGTCTTCACGGGGCGGAAGCTTACTTGAGGCGCTCGGAAAGCCAGTCGAAAACGGCCTTCTCGGCCTCGGGGTGCTCGCGCAGGACCGCGAGGTTGTGCGCGGCCCCCGGAAGGAGCAGCAGGCGTTTCGGGGCCTGCGCGGCCGCCTCGAGCTTCTTCGCCGAGTCGGCGCGGCCGGGGTCGGCCTCGCACGCGAGGAGCAGGAGCGAACGCGCGACGGGCGGACTCTGCCCCGCGAGGCCCGCGACGCGCGGCTCGTTCACGGAGATCACGATCGCGGCGTCCACCTGCCCGCGCGCGGCCGCGAGGAGCGCGAGGTACCCGCCCACCGAGAAGCCGAGCGCGGCCGTCTTCGGCGCGCGCGCCTTCATCCACGCCGCGGCCGCCTCGACGTCGCGCGGGAAGCCGTTCGGATCCTTGAGGAGCCGCGGAGAAATCGGGATCGGCTGTCCGCTCTTCTTCGTCGACTCGCCGTGGGCGCGCAGGTCGATCGCGAGCGTCGCGTAGCCGGCCGCGCCGAGTTTTTCCGCGAGAGGCTCGAGCTCGCGCCGCTCGCGCGAGAAGTCGTGGATGAGCAGGACCGCCGGCGCCTGGGCGTTTCCGTCGACGGGCCGCCACGACGCCGCGAGCGCGACGCCGTCCGGAGTGCTGATGGTCACCCGGGCCGGGTCGGGCGGGCGCGGCACGGCCGTGGGCTCCGGTGCCTTCCGCTTCTTCTTCGCGGCGGCGGCCGGAGAGGCCGTGAGAAACGCGACGGCCGCCAGGGCGGCGGCCGCGCGGCGCAGGCGGAACCGGTGTGCCGTCACTTCGGGCGGAAGCCGCTCCCGAAGGCGAAGAGCACGTGGTCGTGCGCGTAGTGCACGAGGAGGAACGACAGGACGACCGCGTAGTAGCTCGGCTCGGCCGGCAGCTTCAGGACGATCGTGAGGAGGACGATGATGAACGTCGCGCCGGTCGTCAGCAGGATGTTCCAGCCGTAGTAGCGGAAGAACTTCCCGGGCTTGGCGAGCCTCTTCGCGAGGCTCTCCTTCGCGATCGTGTTGTCCTGCTGGAGGATGAGATACGTGAGGCCGAGGTACTGGAAGGAGTGCCACGCGTTGAAGCCCTGGAAGGAAACCGAGAGCTCGGGCATCCGCGGGATGACGAGCGCGACGCCGACCGTGAGCGCCATGAAGAACACGTACGGTCCGCCGACTTCCTTACGCCGGATCTGGTTCAGCGTGTAGACGACCCATGTGGCGATGAGCCCGGCCGTGACGACCGCGAACGAATCGGCGAACCAGGCGTGCTTGAGGAACTCCGGGAACCAGAGCGACGTGTCCCCGATCTTGAACGTCCCGTTCACGTGCCGGTACATCGCGTAGCTGTAGAGGGAAAAGAGGATTACGGAGACGTCGAGGCCGCGCTGCCAGGGCCTGGCGGCGCCGCCCTTCTCGCGGTAGAGGTACGCGATGTACGAAGCCTGGTCGCACACGTGCATCGAGGCCCAGGTGAAGAAGAACGTGAGGAGCCACTGGAAGGCGAAGACGGCCCCGAAGATCACGATCACGGGGATGATCACGACGGGTGCGAACGTGAGCGCGGGATGGAGCTTCCGGAAGTTCGGCTCGAACACCGTCTTCAGGAAGGTCGCGTACATGTGGGGGCCGCCGACGAGAAGCGTGATGAGGATGTCCACCCCGCCTGCCGTCGTCTTTCCGAGGGAGTGGACGAGCGGCGGCACCGCCACGAGGACGGCGGAGAAGGAGAGGACGATCAGGTCCCAGCGCGGATTCGAGATCCACGGAGACGCGGAAGGCGATGAAATGGCTTCGGCGCGTGCGCTCATCTATACCCCGCTGGCCCTTCCGGCCTTCGGCGCGGCGAGTGTAGCAAAGGGAATTCCGGGGGTTTTGCCGGGCGTTAAGATGAGCCGCATGAGTGCGATCGATTCTCGTTCCCTCGAGGCGGAGATCCGGCGCCTGAAGAAGGAGCGGAACGCGATCGTCCTCGCGCATTACTACCAGGAGTCCGAGATCCAGGACCTCGCCGACTTCGTGGGCGACTCGCTCGAGCTCGCCCGCCGCGGCAAGGAGGCGACGGAGTCCGTCATCGCCTTCGCGGGCGTCCACTTCATGGCCGAGACGTCGAAGATCCTGACGCCGGAGAAGACGGTCGTCGTGCCGGACCTCGAGGCGGGCTGCTCGCTCGCGGACGGCTGCCCGGCGCCGCTCTTCGCCGAGTGGCTGAAGAAATTCCCGGGCCACACGGTCGTCAGCTACATCAACTGTTCGGCCGGCGTGAAGGCCCTGTCGGACGTCATCGTGACGTCTTCGTCCGCCGAGGTCATCCTCAGGCAGATCCCCGACCCCGTCGTCTTCGCGCCGGACCGCAACCTCGCGGCCTGGCTCGAGAAGAAGCTCGGCCGGAAGTTCGTCGTCTGGCCGGGGACGTGCGTCGTCCACGAGACGTTCTCGGAGCAGAAGCTCCTCGACCTCGTGGCGCGCCACCCGGAGGCCGAGGTCATCGCGCACCCCGAATGCGAGCCGCGCATCCTCGCGCACGCCGCGTTCGTCGCGTCGACGTCCGGCCTCCTCAAGCGCGTCGTCGGGTCTCCGAAGCAGGCGTTCATCGTCGCGACCGAGGAGGGGATCCTCCACCAGATGCGCCTCGCGGCGCCCGGCAAGACGCTCATCCCGGCGCCGCCGGTTGCGGACTGCTCCTGCAACACCTGCCCGCACATGAAGCGCAACACGCTCGAGAAGCTCGCCCGGTGCCTGCGCGACCTCGCGCCGCAGATCGAGGTGCCCGAGGCCGTCCGCCTCCCGGCGAAGAAGGCGATCGACCGCATGCTCGAGATGACGGCGGGGCAGACGCTCGCGCCGGCCGGCGCGCGGTCTTGAGCGCCCGCCTCCCGCGCGTCTCGCTCTTCGGAGGCTTCGCCCTCCTGGGGGCCGGCCTCGCCGCGGCGTTCGCCGTCCTGCCCGAGTGGCGGGTCGTGCCACCGCGCCCCTCGAATGCGGTGGAGTCCGCGCGCGCCGCGATGCGTGATGCGGGGGCGACGCTCGCGAAACCGGCTCTCGTCTTCGAGGCGCGCCCGAACCTCGCGTCGGAGTTCGAGCGGGCCTACCGCAGGCTGGGCGCGGACGCGCGGACGTACCTCGAGACCACGGGCGGGGCCTTCGCGTGGACGGTGAAGGGCGCCGTGTCGGTTCCGGGGGGCGGCGCGGGCCCCGTCGAGATCGCCCTCTCGCCCGACGGCTCGGTTCAGTCGGTGGACTGGTCGCCCGAGGGCTCCATCTTCGAGGGGCCCGACGAGAAGACGCGCGCCGCGCGGCGCGCGTTCGCCGCGAAGCTCGAGGACCTCGTGCGCGGCGGCCGGAGAAGGGCCGGTGAGGAGCTGGCCTTTCCTGCGACGAACGTCATGGTCCGCATCCAGCCGCTCGAGTCCGCGCCCGGCGCCCCGGCCGAGAACGTGCAGACGCTGGAGTCCGGCGGGATCAAGCTGTCCGTCTCGCGCCGGCTGCGCGATCCGGAGGCGCCGAGGCACTTCAACGCCCAGGGGCTCGCGCGGCGCCTGTACAAGTTCATCCCGTCTCTCGTCGTCTTCCTCGCCGTGGGGGTCGCGTTCGGCCTCCTCCTCTACCGGCGCCGCCTCGGGTTCCGGATCGCGATCTTCCTCGCGACGCTGGCGCTCCTCTACGAGGTGCTCGGCGGCGTCTCGGGCGAGGATCTCTCGGCGGGGGGCTTCGTCGCGTTCGCGATCGGGATCCGGATCTTCTCGCTGCTCTACCTCCTCGCGCTCTGGGCCGTCGCCGAGTCGCTGCTCCGCGACACGGTGCCCGGGTTCACGACGAGCCTCGATTCCTTCGTCGCCCGGCGGCTCGGGCCGCGCGGGGGCGTCGCGATCCTGTCGGGGCTCGGAGCGGGCGCGGCGACGATCGGGATCACGCTCCTCGCGTTCGCGGCGGCCGCCCTCGCGGCACCGCACGGCGCGTGGCCGACGGGCCCGTCGTTCGCGTACCCGCTCTTCCAGACCCAGAAGGGGCCGTTCTACGAGGGCACGTTCGACGCGGCGCTCTTCGTCCTGTTCGTCGCGCTCCTGCGGTTCGTTTTGCCGCGCCGGTGGGCGGGGACGGCCGGAGCGATCCTGTTCGCGCTGTATCTCTCGTCCGCGATGCCGCTCGCGCCGTGGGGCGCGGGCCTTGCGCTTTGCCTCCTCTACGCGCTCGTCTTCCGCAGCGTGTTCGATGCGCACGGCCTCGCGGCCCTCCTCGTCGCCGCCGTCTCGTCGGCGCTCCTGAGGGACGCGCTCGTCGCGTGCCGCGCCCTCGACGGGAACGCGCTCGCGGCTCTCGCCACCGTGCTCCCTCTCGCTGCGATCGCCGCGGCCGGAGTCATCGGCTGGATGCGGCCCGACTCCGAGGACGAGGGCCGTCTCGACGCGCCCGAGTACGTGCGGCGGCTCGAGTCCGAGCGGCGCGTGAAGTACGAGATGGACCTTCTCTCGCGGATGCAGCTCTCGCTGCTGCCCGAGAAGCCCCCCGCGGTCGAGGGGCTCGACCTCGCCGTCAAGACCGTCCTCGCGACGGAGGCGGGCGGGGATCTCTTCGACTTCGTCGTCGACGATGCGGGCACGCTCTGGATCGCGGCGGGCGACGTCTCCGGGCACGGGTACTCGTGCGGCATCCAGCAGGCGATGGTCATGGCCGCCCTCTCGAGCCTCGTGAAGGCCGGGCGCAAGCCGTCGGAGATCCTCGTCGAGATCGACCGCGTGCTCCGCATGGGGCGCAGCGGGCGTCTCTTCACGTCCGTCGCGCTCCTGAGCCTCGACCCGCGGACGGGGAAGGGCCTCCTCGCGAACGCGGGGCACCCGTACCCGCTGCTGCTCGAAGAGGGCGGGTGCCGCGAGATCACGGGCTCGGGGCTGCCGCTCGGTCAGGGTCCGAAGCGCACGTACGACGACATCCCGGTCGACCTCCCGAAGGGCGGCGTCCTCATCCTCGCATCGGACGGGCTCTACGAGGGGCCGGACCTCGTCGACGTGCCTTACGGTTACGACCGGCCGCGCGACGTGCTGACCGCGGTCAGCCTCTGGCGCCGCCCCGCGGAGGCGATCGTCGAGGCTCTGTTCGCGGACTGGCGGCGGCACGTGGGCGAGGGCACGCCCGCGGACGACACGACGATCCTGGTCATCAAGCGTCCGCTCTTCTGATGCGCAGGCCGCCCCTCGACGGCGTCGTCGTCCTCGATCTCTCCCGCGTCCTCGCGGGGCCGCTCGCGACGATGCTCCTCGCGGATCTCGGCGCGCGCGTGATCAAGGTCGAGGAACCGCACGGCGGCGACGTCTCGCGCAGCTGGAAGCCGCCGGCTCTCGACGGCGAGGCGGCGTACTACCTCTCGGTGAACCGGCGCAAGGAGTCGGCGGCCGTCGACCTCGGCACGCCGGAGGGACAGGAGTTCGTCCGGCGCTGGGCGGCGAAGGCCGACGTCCTCGTCGAGAACTTCCTCCCGGGCGCGCTCGAGAAACGCGGACTCGGCGTCGCGTCGCTGCGCGCTCTCAACCCGCGCCTCGTCGCGTGCTCGATCTCGGGGGCCGGTGACGAGGGCCCGCAGGCCGGCGACCCCGGATTCGATCTCCTCGCGCAGGGCGCCACGGGCCTCATGTCGATCACGGGGCCCGCGGAAGGCGCCCCTCACAAGATCGGCGTCGCGCTCGTGGACGTCCTCGCGGGGTGGGCCGCGCTCGCGGAGATCCTCGCGGCGCTCCACGCCCGCGAACGCGACGGGATCGGCGCGCACGTGAAGACGAATCTCGTCTCGACGGGCCTTGCGGCGCTCGTCAACGTGGCCGGCTCGGCGCTCGTGACGGGGCGCGAGGCGACGCGCCACGGAAACTCGCACGCCACGATCGAGCCCTACCGTGCGTTCGAGGCGTCGGACGGGGGCTTCCTGCTCGCGGTCGGGACGGACCGGCAGTTCGAGGTCCTCTGCGAAAGGGTCATCGGGCGGCCGGACCTGGTTGCGAATCCGCGATTCGCCACGAATGCGGGACGCGTCTCGAACCGCGCGGAGCTCGTTCCGATCCTCGAAAAAGTCTTCGCGCGGGAGTCCCAGGCCACGTGGCTCGCACGCGCCCGCGAGGCCGCTCTTCCCGCCGGGCCCGTGCTCGGCGTCCTCGAGGCTCTTCACGCCGCAGGCGCGCGCGCTCGGGAGCGTCCTCGTCACGGAGCGCGACGGGCGGAAGGTGCCCACCGTCCGTCCGCCCTTCTTCCTCGAAGGATTCTCCGATCCGCCGCAGCGGCCCCGCCGCGTCTCGGCGAGGACACGGAGAGGCTCTTCGCCGAGGTCGGCCTCGTCGCGCCGCGTCAGCTCGTGAGCGTGCGGACGAACATCTTCACCGACTCGACTGCGTTCCCATAGTCCCCTGCGTGCCCGGACCCTGCAACCCAGGCTTTGGCGCGGCAGTCGGCGTCTTGTTCTGAACGCCGGGGAGTTGGATCGCCGGAGCCTTTGCCGCGGAGGCCTGGACCGCGGGAAGCCGGACCGCAGGCAGGAGCAGGCCGATCAAGACCTCGTTGCTCCCCGGCGAGGCGATGGCTCGCGTCTCGCCCTTCCGGACGCCGCCCTGCGACAGGGTCGCGCGGACCGAGCCGTCGGCAAACGTCGAGACGTGTACGTCATACGCGCCCGGCTCGATGCGGGTCCTCACCGATCCGTCGCAGAAGCCGGCCTGGGAGACCGTCAAGCGCGCATCGAACCCGCTCTTTTCGACCAGCGAGAACGTAGCGCCCGGACGAGCCGTGAAGAGGGCCGCGAGGCCGATGACGGCTATGAGGAACTTCGTGCGGGCTTTCATGAGGTTCTCCTCTCGAGAGAAGCGGTCCCCTGCGGCGTTCACTTGGCGGGCTGAACCTTCTGCGCTCCCTGCGCGCCCGGCATGTCGATCGGGCCGATGATGCCCTTCTGGACCGCGGGCAGCAGGAGGCCGATCAGGATCTGGTTCGTGCCCTGCCCGCTGACGACGAGATTGAGCTTGTCGCCCTGCTTCTGGAAAGCCTGCGCCGAAGTCGGGTGAAGGCCGAGGTCGTTGAAGGAGGTGGCGTTCCTGCCGCCGGGGCCCGGGCCGGGGCCCGGACCCTTGCCACCGCCCAAGGCCTGGTTGCTGCCGCGGACGGCGATGATCCCGTTCGCCTCGCCCTTCTTCGCACCGCCCTGGAAAAACGTCGCGCGGACCTTGTTGTTGCCGAGCGACTCGAACTTCACGTCGTAGGCGCCCTTTTCCAGGCGGACGCTGCCGTCGCAGAGCACGGCGCTCTCGAGGACGACGCCCTTCTGAAACGTCTGACCCGCCGCGACGACGGGACCCGTCTCGACGGCGGTCGGCATCGCGGAGGCTACGGTCGAGGAGAGGAGGACGGCGAGCAGGGCTTTTCTCACTTCACTTCTCCCTTCATTTCTCCCGGAGGGTCGGCCTTGCGGGGCTGCACGGGCGCGGCGGCGGGGTTCACCTGCACTGCCGGCAGCAGGAGGCCGATGAGGATCCGGTTCGCGCCCGGGTTGCCGATCACGAAGTCGACCTTGCCCGCGCTCTTCGTGAAAGCGTACGGCGCGTTCGCGTCGAGGCCGAGGTCGGCGAGCTTCAGCGCGCCCTTCCCGTCCGGGCCCTGGCCCGCGCGGCGGGCGGGGCGGCTGTTGACGATGATGAGCCCGCTCGCCTCGCCCTTGCGAAGGCCGCCCTGGAAGAACGTCGCCTTGACCTTGCCCGCTCCGAGGGACTCGATCTCGACCTCGGCCGGGGAGCCCTTCAGGAGCATCCCGCCGTCGGGGAGGCGGGTCTCGGTGTCGATTGAGACGTTCGGCCGGCGGAAGCGCTCGCCCGCGGAAACGTCGTCTGCGTTCTGGATGGCGGGTGCGGGCGCCGCGATCACGGCGGCGAACGCGGCGGCGATGACGGACGGTCGGATCTTCATGGCGCTCTCCTGTCAGCTCGGCAGCGTGAGGCCGATGAGGATCTGGTTCGAGCCCAGGCCCTTCACGATCACGTTCAGCCTGGTGCCGACCTTCTGGTAGACGACCGCGCTCTGCGGCGTGAAGCCCAGAGTCGCGAAGGTCTGTGTGCTGGAGGTGCCGAGCGACGTCGTGCTCAGCGAAGTCGGACTCAGGGAACTCGTCGCGGCCGTGAGGGTTCCGGGCGCCTGGCAGGTCTTCCCGTTGCCGCTGAACGTCCCGCGCACGTTTCCGGGGCTCAGGGACTCGATCTTGAGGACGTAAATGCCGGCGGGGAGGAGGATGCCGGTCGTGCCGCACTTGGCCGGAGACGCGAGTTTGACGTTGATCTGGAACGCGGCCATCGAAGGCAGGGACGGGCTCGTCGACAGCGAGTAGCTCTGCGCGGGCAGGGGGCTCGTGGTCAGAAGGAGCACGGCCGCGAGGAGAGACGCGAGGATCGGGCGGCGGATCTTCATGTGTTCAGTTCTCGGGATCAGTGGGGCTTGTTCGCCGCCTCGCGGACCTTCTGGACCGCGGGAAGCAGAAGGCCGATCAGGATCTGGTTCGATCCCTGGCCTTTCACGATCACGTTCAATTTGTTCCCCTGCTGCTGGAACTGAGCCGGACTCTGCGGCGTGAAGCCCATGGTCGCGAAGGACGGCGCGGCCGGCTGCTGACCGGCTGGCTGGATCTTCTGCACCGACTCGGCCGCCCCGGGCTGAAGTCCGCCCTGGACGACGACCTCGTGTCCCTGGACCTTCCCGGTCGCATGACCGGTCTTCCCGTTGCCGCTGATCGTCGCGCGAACGGAGCCGTCGCCGAGGGACTTGAAGCTGACGTCGTACAGGCCGGGCTCGAGACGGACGCTGCCGTCGCATAGCACCGCCTGCTTGAACTCGACCTTCGTCCTGAGCGCCAAAGTCGCCCCGTTCGGGATGTTCATGTAGATGGGCGCCGGCATGGGACTGACCGCGAGGAGAAGCACGGCGGTGACGATCGACGCGAGGAGCGGGTGGCGGGTCTTCATGGGGCCTCCTTGTTCACGGCAAATTAGTCCGAATCGCACCGGGAATCGAGGGAGACGCTTGGACCGGGCGCGCCAGACGATGGTCTGCACGCGCCGGAGTGAGGAGGATCACGTCCTTACCGGGTGCGGTAGTCTCGCCCCCGCATGAAGGTCGCGTTCATCGGCACCCACGGGGTCGGAAAAACCACGCTCTGCTACGACCTCGCCGCGGCGTTGAAGAAGCGGGACCTCACCGTCGAGCTCGTCCGCGAGGTCGCCCGCGAGTGCCCGCTCCCGATCAACCAGGAGACGACGCTCAAGGCGCAGTCCTGGATCCTCCACACCCAGATCGCGTGGGAGCTGCAGGCCGAGGCGAAGGCCGACGTCGTGTTCTGCGACCGTGCGGTCCTCGACAACTACTGCTACATGAAGCGCGCGTTCACCGGCGCCCCCGAGGAGGCGGTTCTCGAGGGCCTCGTCCGGAGCTGGACGCGCTCGTACGACGCCCTCTTCAAGGTGCCGATCGTGGGCGACCCCCGGTTCGACGGGGTGCGCGACACGGACCTCGCCTTCCAGCACGAGATCGACCGCTCGATCCAGCAGATTCTCGCCGTGTGGGGCGTGCCCCACGTCGTGCTCGATCCCGCGCGGCGCGCCGACTGGTCCCAGAACGTCCTCGACACACTGCTTCCGCGGCTGAAGCCGCAGGAGCTTCTGTTCCCGGAGCTCGACAAACCCCTGAACGGCGTCCGCGCCGGCTGAGGAGACCCCATGGAAGACTTCGAACGCCGCCGCTTTTTCGAGACCCTCGCCACGACGCCGCAGACGCTCAAGGCCGCCCTCAAGGGGCTGTCGAAGAAGGTCCTCCTCTGGACGCCCGCGCCCGGCAAGTGGTCCATCCTCGAGATCCTCTGCCACATGCGCGACATGGAGCGCGAGGCCTACATCGAGCGCTACACGCGCATCCTCGCCGAAAACGAGCCGGCGCTGCCGAACCTCGACGGCGAGGCGTTCGCGATTCTCCGCGCGTATCGCAGCCAGAAGGCGCCCGAAGTCGTGCGCGAGTGGGTGGCGCTCCGCCGCCAGACGCTTCAGCTCCTGCGCAAGGCCGGCAAGGCCCAGTGGGCGCGCGCCGGGGTCCACGCGACCGCGGGCCGCCTCACGATGGAAGACATCATCCAGCGCCACGCGGTCGGGAACGACGAGGCGCACCTCCGCCAGATCGAGGCGATCAAGCGGCGCTACACGGTGCTCGAGCGGCTCGCCGCCTCGCCGGCCGCGCTGGCGGCGGCCCTCAAGGGCGCGCCGGACGACGTCCTCCGCCGCAAGGCCGCAAGCGGGAAGTGGTCGATGATCGAGCACGCCGCGCACGTCCGCGACATCGAGCGCGTCTACCAGGCCCGCTTCTCGCAGATGGCGTTCGGCGACAAGCCGTCGTTCTGGATGCTGGACAACGACCGCGCGGCGGAGGCTTTGAAGTACGCCGAGGCCGACCCTGCCGAGGTCGCCAAGGAGTTCAAGCGCCTGAGGGAGGACTCGATCGCGCTGCTGCGCGCGCTCCCGCACGAGGGCTGGCAGAAGACGGGGCTGCACCCGGAGGCGGGCGAGATCACGGTCGAACAGCTGGCCGTGCGCCTCGCGGACCACGACGACTCCCACCTCGGGAAGATCAAGGCTCTCCGAGGGTAGCCACACCTCGGGGAATAAAACGCGCCTCTTCCGGATTCCCGGAGGGCACTCCTTCGCGTGCCAGAATCCCGGCCGCTTGAGGGGGACCCATGGACGCTTATTACAAGCAGGAGCATCTCGCGCACTTCGCCTCGATCGCCGAGGGCAACAAGGACCTCGCGGACAAGTTCTTCGCCTGGTACGGCGCCGTCTTCGCCGACGGGGCGCTCTCGGCGCGGGAGAAGGCGCTCATCGCGCTCGCCGTGGCTCACGCGGTCCAGTGCCCGTACTGCATCGACGCGTACACGCAGGAGAGCCTGAAGAACGGGGCGGACCTCGAGCAGATGACCGAGGCCGTTCACGTCACGGCGGCGATCCGCGGGGGCGCGTCGCTCGTACACGGGATGCAGATGCTCGAGCACGCGAAGAAAGCCTCGATGTGACGCTGTCGCTGCACGCGCGGGGCGCTCCGCTGGCCGCCCCGGAAAAGCAGATCGCCGCGGTCGAAGCCGTGGACCTGTCCGCCTCGGCGCACGGGGGCGACTTCGCCCGCGCGCTCGCGGCGAGCGGGCGGGACGCGCTGCGTCCGGGCCCGGTCGAGATCTTCCAGATCAACCTCGGCAAGCTCTGCAACATGACGTGCCGCCACTGCCACGTCGACGCCGGGCCGGACCGGACGGACGAGATGATGGACCGGGCGACGGCCGAGGCGTGCCTTCGCGCCCTCGACCGGACCGGCGCGCACACGGTCGACCTGACGGGCGGAGCCCCGGAGCTGAGCCTGCAGTTCCGGTACGTCGTCGACGAGGCTGCCGCGCGCGGCAAGCACGTCATCGACCGCTGCAACCTGACGATCCTCCTCGTGCCCGGCCTGCGCGACCTGCCGGCGTGGATGGGCGAGCGGGGCGTCGAGGTGGTCTGCTCGCTGCCGCACTGGAGAAAGCGCGGCACCGACGCCCAGCGCGGCGACGGCACGTGGGAGAAGTCGCTCGAGGCGCTCCATCTCCTGAACGAGGCGGGCTACGGCGCGGGAGATCCGCGCCGCCGGCTGACGCTCGTGTCGAACCCCGTCGGCGCTTTCCTCCCCGCGAACCAGCACGCCACGGAGCGCGAGTGGAAAGAGGGGCTCGCCCACGAGCACGGGATCGCGTTCGACCGGCTCATCTTCCTGAACAACATGCCGATCTCGCGCTACCTCGAGTGGCTCGAGTCGAGCGGAAACCTCGCGAGCTACCTCGAGCTCCTCGTCGCGTCGTTCAACCCGGGGACGATCGACGGCCTCATGTGCAAGAACACGCTCTCGATCGGATGGGACGGCCGCGTCTACGACTGCGACTTCAACCAGATGCTCGACCTGCCCGCGCGCGGCTCCTCGAACGGCGGCTTTCACGTCCGGGATCTCGACGTTTCCGCCCTCGCGGCGCGCGAGATCGTGACGCGCCGCCACTGTTTCGGCTGCACGGCCGGAGCCGGCAGCTCGTGCGGCGGGGCGCTCGAACAGGCCTGACGGGCGTCAGCGGCCGTCGAGCGGGATCAGGACTTCGTTCCGCCGCAGGAACCACGGCGTCCAAGGCGGGTTGTACCGGGCGAAGACGGGCGGCGCGCCGGCGGGGGAGAGGCCCTCTCCCTTCGCGTCGGACGCGAGCTTCGCCGCGAGCGCCTCGAACTTCTCCGCGCCCCACGTGCCCGAGAAGCGCACCGCCGCGACGCGCCGTGCCGGAACCTCGCGGAGCCTCACGCGCGCGTCGTCGGGGACGGGCAGCGTCTTCAGCGTGAAGGACGAGGGCATCGTGAAGGAGACGACCCAGCCTTCGGCCGTCTTTTCCGATCCGACGGGCGCGGTCATGGCGATCGACGTCCCTTTCGGGCCCGGGGACGGCTCGGCGCCGACGGGCGCCGTCATCGCGATCTTCCGGTTGCCGTCGTTGCCGCCGAAGATGTAGCCCGCGAGGCGGCGGAAACCCTCGTTCGTCCCGTCGCCGAACGAGCCCGTCACGGCCGTCTCCGCGACGACCGTGGGCTCGTAGACGCGGACCTCGAACGATCCGTAATCCTTTTCAATGCGATACTTCGGTTCTTCGGTGGCCAAGGCGACTCCTGTCGCCCCGAGCAGAACGAATCCGATCGGGGCGAGACGCGAGAACGTCATGCCGTCTCTACGCCGGGAGGCCATCCTCCGGTTTGGGGTTGAAACTTTTCGGCGCGAATTGCGTCTTCTCTAGGCAGCAGGCCCTTCGGGGCCGCGAGGAAAGGGGATCTTGGGAATCATGGAATCCGCGGCGGAACTTCACGAGGCACGTGTTCTGAGGGCGCAGATCGAGATCCGCGAGGGCGAGCTGCAGTCCGCCGGCAGGGAGGACCGCGTGCTCCTCGCCGAGGAGATTGCGCGCCTCAAGCGGGACTACCGGCGCGTTCTCGCCCGGCAGGCCGACGACGACTACCGCCGCCGGCGGGCGCAGTGGCGCGAAGAGCAGGACGCCGTGCCCGCGGCCCGGGCCTGCGCCTGAAGCAGCGGCCCGCTACTTCCGCCAGACCTCGAGCGTGACCTTGATGGTCTTCGCGAGCTTGTACTGGTGGGTCTTCATCCTGAGCGACAGCTTGTTCGTGTCCTCGCGCTTGCCCTTGTCGAGGGTTGCGGTCCGATCGTTCTTTCCGTAAGCGCCGTCGGCGCCTCCCGGGACCGTCACGGTGTACACGCACTTGTAGTCGTGGTCGTCGTCCCGGTTCGAGTACGTGAAGTCGACCCAGGCGGTGTGGGTGTCGGAGTGGTCCTTCTCGCCCTTCTGGAAGTCGTCGGAATCGGGCCAGTTCCGGATCCGGAAGGACTCGATCGTGACGTCCTGGTACTTGAACCCGATCTTGATGTCCTTGTCGCCCGTGAAGGGGAAGCTCTTCTCGAACTTCCCCTTCGCGGCCGGCTCCGCCGCCGCGAGCGAGAGGGATGCGGCGACGGCGAGGAGCGCGAGGGACGTCAGGCCGAGGCGTTTCATTGGAACCTCCAGGTTCTTGAATCCTATCGCCCGCCGGCGAGCCGTTCGTAGACCGTGAGGAGCGCCTGGGTGCCGTCCTCGCCGCGGCCCTCGGCCTCGAGCGACGCGAGGAGCTGGTGGACGAGCGCGACGCCCGGCAGCGGGACGCCCGCGGCGCGTGCGTTCGCGAGCACGATGGCGAGGTCCTTCTGCTGGTGCTTCACCGCGAACGCGGGCTTGAAGTCGCGGTCGATCATCTTCTGCCCGAGGACTTCGAGAGCCCACGAGCGCGCCGCGCCGCCGACGAGCGCCTCGTGCAGCGCTCCGAGCGGGAGGCCCGCCCTCGCGGCGAACGCGAGCGCCTCGCATACGGCCATGAGGTTGTTCGCCACGAGGATCTGGTTCGCCGCCTTGCCGAGCTGTCCGGCGCCGGACGGGCCGAGGTGCGTGATGCGCCTGCCCATCGCCTCGAAGACGGGCCGCGCCCTCTCGAGGGCGGCCGCCTCGCCGCCGACGAAGAACGTGAGCGTTCCCTCTACGGCGCCCTTCTGGCCGCCGGAGACGGGCGCGTCGAGGAAGGCGATTCCCTTCGCGGCGAGAGCGGCGGCGATCGCGCGGGCGCGCGCGGCGTCGATCGTCGAGCAGTCGATCACGACGGCTCCCCGCGCCGCTGTCTCCGCCGTGCCGCCGGGTCCGAGATGGACCTCCTCGACCTCGGGCGCGTCCGGGACGCACGAGACGATCACGGAGGCCCCGCGCGCCGCGTCGGAGGGCGTCGAGGATGCGCGCACGTCGCGGCCGCCGCCGGCAAGCTCGTCAGCGATCGTCGCCGCCTTGCCCGGAGTCTTCGTGGCGAGAGAGAGGGGGAAGCCGGCGCGCGCGAGGTTCGCCGCCATCGGGCGGCCCATCGTTCCGAGGCCGACGAAGGCGACGCGCGGGAGCGGGGAGTTCGTCATGGTGACGCGAGTCTAGATCCTGCTACCATTCGTGCGTGGAGCCATCGGAGAGACGCGCTCCCGCGCTCGCGGCCGGCGCGGCCCTCGCCTTCGCCGTCGCCGCGCTCTCGTACCTTCCCGTCGCGCGGCTCCTGCACTACGCCTCCTTCTCGGGCGACGTCGACGCCTCGCGCCTCGCGTGGCTCGTGCCGCTCGCGGTCGCCGGCGCGTTCGCCTTCGAGCGCGTGGTGCGCGGCGCCTTCTACGCCTGGCTGCGCGCGAAGGTCCCGGCAGGCCTCGCGGCGCCGGCCGTCGCGGCGCTCGGCGCGATCCCGATGGCGGCCGCGCGCCTCGCGTTCGGTGCGCACTTCGACGGGCCACCGGTTCTCGGGCTCGTTCACGCGTACCTCGTCGCGTTCGCGCTGGGCCTCGGGCTCGCGTGGCTCGCGCTCGGAACCGGCTCGACGCTCCCGGGCGGCGCCGCGCTGGCCGCCGTCTGGGCCGTGAAGGCGGCCGCGCCCGTCGTCTCGCACGGCCGGCCCGTGCCTCTCCTGGAGCTTCTCGCCGCGGTCGTCGCCGCGGCGGCCGCCGCTCTCGTGCTGCACAAACCCCTCGCCCCGCATCGCGACGCGATGTGGGGCGCGTGACGTGGAGGCCCGCCGATGGACGCAGTCCGCTCCGGATCCCTCGTCCAGCTCGACCTCTTCGAATGTGACGCGCCGCCTCCCGAGGAGGTCCGCGCCGGCGAGCGTGACCTGCAGGCGCGCTACGACGCGCTCGCGCAGGCGCACGGCCTTCCGCCCGCGCGCGTGGTCCTCTCGGGCCGCCGGGCGACGGGCGGCGTCATCCAGTACGGGACGCGCGGGGACCCGCACGTAATCCGCGTCTCGAGCCACATGAGCGCGGACGACCGGCTCCAGACGCTGCTTCACGAGACGGCGCACGCGATCTGCGCGGCGCGCTGGGGCGCCGAGGAAGGCCACTCGCCGCGCTTCTGGGCGATCGCGCGCGAGCTCGGCGTCGTGCGCACGGCCGCGCCGGAGACGGAGCGCCTGCGCCGCGTCCGCGAAAGAAACGCACGCTACGCGTACCGCTGTCCCGGCTGTGCGGAGGAGTGGACGCGCCGCACGGCGTTCGGCCGCGCGCGCCTCTGCGCCGCGTGCGAGCGCGCCGGGCGGCCCGCCCGCCTCGTCCTCGTGCGGCGGCCGAAGCCCGCGCGCGGAGGCCGCGCGTGAAACGGCACGAATTCATCGCGGCGGCCCTCGCGGCCGCGACGGTGCTTCTCCTCGCGGCGGCGGCGTTCGCGGCGGGCCGCCCGTCTCTGGAGTGCTACTTCCAGACGACGCTCACGGACCCCGTCTACCAGAAGAAGACGTACGAGAAGGTCGCCGCGAAGTGGAAGTCGCCGGCGGCCTCGGAGATCCCGGCGGTCGGAAAGAAGACGGTCGTCCAGGCCGTGATCGCGAAGGACGGCGCGCTCGCGACGACGGAGGTCTCGATGTCGTCGGGCAAGAAGGGCTGGGACGCGGCCGCGCTGAAGGCCGTGAAGGCAGCCGCGCCCTTCGACCCGCTGCCGGCCGGGTTCAACTACCCGACCGTGCAGGTCCACTTCCACGTGTCGGTCGTCCCCTAGATCTCAGACGACGCCGAACTCCTTGCCGACGGCGATGAAGGCGTCCACGGCCTCCTGCAGGTCGTCGTCCGAGTGGACGGCCGAGATCTGGCACCTGAGGCGCGCGTGGCCCTGCGGGACGACGGGGAAGCCGAACCCCGAGACGTAGACGCCCTTTTCGAAGAGCGCGTTGCTCATCGCGAGCGCCTTCGCCGTGTCGCCGACGATGACGGGGACGATCGGGTGGATGCCCTCGGGGATCTTGAAGCCCGCCGCCTTCATCTTCGCGCGGAACGTCTTCGCGTTCATCTGGACCTTCAGCGCGGGCGCGGGGTCCTCCATGAGCATCCGGAACGCCTCGAGCGAGCCGGCCGCGACCGCCGGCGGGAGGGCGTTCGAGAAAAGCGACGTCCGCGAGCGCTGGCGCAGGAGGTCGACGACGGGCGCCGGCCCCGTCGTGAAGCCGCCGGCCGCCGAACCCATGGCCTTGCCGAGGGTGGACGTGAAGATCTTCACGCGGCTCATGACGCCGAGCTCCTCGGCCGATCCGCGCCCCGTCTTCCCGAGGACGCCGGTCGCGTGCGAGTCGTCGACGACCATCGTCGTGTCGTATTTCTCGCAGAGGTCCGCGAAGGCGCCGAGCGACCCGATCTCGCCCTCCATCGAGAAGACGCCGTCCGTGATGAAGAGGCGGCGGCGCTGGGATTGCGCCTCCTTCAGCGACGCCTCGAGGGCGGCGAGGTCGCCGTGCGGGACGAGGAAGCGCTTCGCCTTGCACAGGCGGATGCCGTCGATGATCGAGGCGTGGTTCAGCGCGTCGGAAAGGAGCGCGTCCTCCTCGCCGAGGAGCGGCGCGAAAAGCCCCTCGTTCGCGTTCCAGCAGGACATGTAGAGGATCGTGTCCTCGGTGCCGAAGAACTTCGAGATCGCGGCCTCGAGGTCCTTGTGGAGCTGCTGCGTCCCGCAGATGAAGCGAACGGAGCCGAGGCCGTTCCCCCATCGGCCCAGCGCGTTGCGCGCGGCGTCCACGACGCGGGGATGGTTCGCGAAACCGAGGTAGTTGTTGGACGTGAGCATGAGCACGCTGCGCCCGTCCACGCGCACGCGGGCTCCGGTCGGTCCCTCGAGGACGCGCTCCTTCTTCCAGGTCTTCGCGGCCTTCAGAGACTCGATCTCGGCGTTGCAGTATTCGATGAGGCTCGTCATGCGACGAGCCTACCCGAAAAGAGATCGGCGGGCCGCGCGGCCCGCCCGCCATTACTTCTTCGTGATCTCGGTCGCGAGGATCTGCGGCGTCGCCGCGGGCGCGAAGACGGCCATCGGAAGCGTCACGCCCTTGACGTGCACGCGCGTGCCCTTCGCGATTCCGGCGTCGACCTTCGTGACCTGCGAGACGAGGACGTCCCTGCCCGAGATCGTCCAGTGGCCGAGAGGAACGCTCTTGAGGCCGGCGAGGCTCGGAGGCATCGACTCCACGATGCCGTCGAACTCCACCGTGCGGTCCGTCGGCGGGGGCGGCGTCGAGACGACCTTGACGATCGAGATGGCGACGGGAATCGGCGGCGGGGCCGCCGAGCCGGGCGGCAGGACCTGGACCTTCGCGAGGACGTCGACCGTGTCGCCCACCTTCGGATCGCCGACGATCTTCGTGTCGGCGTTCACCTGCACGCTCCTCCGGTCGATCGTCCACAGGGTTGCGTCCTGGGTCTCGACCTTGCCGCGGAACGCCTCGATCCGCGTCGTCGGGGGCGCGTACGCGAATACGCTCTTCGCGGTGACGCCGCTCGCGTCGGCCGTGACGACGGCGACCGCCTGCATGCCGGCCGAGAGGTCCGAGAGGTCCTTGACGCGCGAGCCGTCGGCCTTCGTGCCGGACCACTCGGTCGCCGTGTTCGTCTTGACGCTCGTGTAGAGGAGCGTGAACGTGCCCTGCGCCTCGCCGATGCCCTGCACGATTCCGGAGAGGCTCCCCGAGCTCGTGAGGAAGACGACCACGCTCGTCGCGGGGAGGCGCGGCGGGAACACCGCGGGGATCGCGTCGGGCACGGTCACCTGGGCGACGATGCGCGAGCCGGGCAGGATGCCGGCCCAGGGCACGGGGCTCGCGAAGCGGTCGTCGCCGCCCGTGATCTTCGCGTTCGTGACGTCGAGCTGAAGCGAGCCGCCCAGAACGTCGAGGATCGGCCCGCTCACCCGCAGGACCACGGAATCGACGCTCGAAACGGGCGCGGCGATGGGCATCATCGCCGTGCCCATCGAGCCCTGCGCGAACGCGGGCATCGCGGAAACGGCCAGAACCGAGAGGACGAGAGCCACGACGACCGGGGCGGTGGGATTGGGGCGGATTTCGTGGCGGGCCATTTGAGGCGGGATGGAGACGAACGTCATGGCTCCTCCTGTCGGACATTTCGGAGTGCCGTCCGGAGGAGCCATCCCACGCGGGCCGCGCGCCGGTCAGCGCCGGCGGGTGGGCTTCTTCGCGGCCTTCTTTGCGGCCTTTTTCTTCTGCGCCGGCTTCTTCGCGGCCTTCTTCGGCGCCGGCTTCCGGGCGGCCTTTTTCGCCGCCGGTTTTGCGGCCTTCCTGGCGGGCTTCTTGCCGGTTCCGCGCGCCTGCTCGCGTTTCTTGCGCGCATTGAGCTTCTGCTTCACGAGGTCGTCCACGCCCGAGGCCGGGACCCACTCCTCGTCGGGGTGGAGCTCGGAGGCCTGGAACAGGATGATCCGGTAGCCGTCCGGATCGAGGATCTCGGCCGAGCGGCCCGTGAACTCGTCCGCGGGAGGCCGCGTGACCGTGACGCCGCGCTCCTTGAGGCGCGCGATCGCGTCCTCGAGGCCCGCGGTCGAGAACACGGCGGCGACCTGGTTGCGCGCGGGAACTTCCGAGGGGCGGAGCGGGGTGAGCTTCAGGAGGAGCGGACCGAGCGCGAACTCGACCCAGTCGTTCTCGAACCCGCCCGACTCCGGGAGCCCCAGCGTTTCACCGTAAAAACGGCGCGACCTCGAAAAGTCGCTCGCGAAAACATGGATTCGCCTGAGGGCGAGGAACATCTTCAATCCTCCGAAATGGGCGCCGGAGGATAACAGGAAGTCCCTTACTTTTCAATGGGTTTACGCGGAATCCGGATTTCCGGAGGGGGCATGCGAGGGGTCCCCGCAGGGTTCGACCCACGAGGTTCCGTCCGGCCCGAACTCCTTTTTCCAGATCGGCACGCGGGCCTTGATGGCCTCGATTCCGGCCCGGCACGCTGCAAAGGCCTCGTCCCGGTGGGGCGCCGCGGCCGCGACGGCGACGGCGACGTCCCCGATGGCGAGGCTGCCGATCCGGTGGCGAAAGGCGACCCGGACCCCCGGATGGGCCTGCTCGATCCCGGCCGCGATCCGGTCCATCTCCTTCTCGGCCATGGGGATATAGGCCGAGTACTCGAGCCGGGTCACGCGCTTTCCGTCGTTGTGGTCGCGCACGACGCCCACGAAAAGCGCTAGGCCGCCGTCCCCGTCGCGCCGAACGGCGGCGAGGAGCTCGGCGGGCTCGATGGGGGTCTCGGTCAGATGCGACATCGACTCATGATAAGACCCGCCGCCATGACCCTGCGGCGCCGGAGAATCCTGGCCGTCTCGGCTCTCAAGGGAGGCGTCGGCAAGACCACGACGGCCGTGAACCTCGCCGCAGCCGCCGCTCGTGCCGGCCGGAAGACCCTCCTCGTGGACGTGGACCCGCAGGGCAGCGTCGCGACGTCCCTCGGTCTTCCGGCGTCGGCCGGTCTCTCGAAGTGGCTCCTGAAGGAGGCGGACTTCGAGGAGGCCGTCGTGCGCGGCTCGCGGCCGAACCTCGACGTCCTGCCGGCCGGCGAAGACCTCCTCGGCGCCGAGGACGTTCTCCGCGAAAAGGGAAAGGAAAAGCGCGTGGGCCGGCTCGCGCGGCGCTTCGCGTCGCTCGAGGACGAAGGTTACGAAGCGATCGTTCTCGACTGCCCGCCCGCGGCGGGGCTCCTGCTCGAGAACGTCTACCACGCGGCGGACGAGATCCTGCTGCCGGCGAAGCTCGACTTCCTCTCGCTGCCCGCGCTCGAGAAGACGCGCGTCTTCGTGAGGCACGCGAACGCGACGCGCGAGAAGGCGCTGAAGATCGACGGCGTCCTCCCGACGTTCTACGACCTGCGCACGGCCGTTTCCTCCGAGCTCCTCGACACGCTGCGCGAGCGCTTCACGAAGATCCTCACGCCCATCCGCATCAACGTGGCGCTGGCCGAGGCGCCGTCCGTCGGCAAGACGATCTTCGAGTTCGACGGATCGGCGCGCGGCGCCGTAGACTACGCGCTCCTCGCCGAGGAGCTGAGGCTGGATTAGCCGCCCGCCGGGATGACCAGAAAGGTCTATCATCTGGTCATGAGCAGCGTTTCGATCGCGGACCTGAAGGCGCGGCTTTCGCATTACGTGAGCCTCGCGCGGCGCGGGAGGATGGTGACCGTGACGAATCGGGACATCCCCGTGGCGCGCCTCGTTCCCCTCGAAGAGAAGCGGGCCGCGCTCGTGGCCCACCGGCCCGCGCCCGGCACGCCGGCGCCCGGCAAGGTGAAGCTGCCGCCTCCGTTGAAGACGAAGCGCGACATCGTGGACCTTCTCCTCGAGGAGCGGCAGAGCCACCGGTGATCCGCTACGTCGATTCTTCGGTCGTCCTGAGGGCCGTCCTCGGGCAACGAGGCGCTCTCGCGGGATCGGACCGACCCGGCCAGTCGATCACGAGCGCACTGACCCGGGTGGAGTGCCTGCGAACTCTGGACCGCCTGCGACTCGAAGAGGGTCTTTCGGACGACGAGACCGTCCTACGGCGGGAAGCGGTCTTTCGCGTGCTCGCCAGCCTCGTTCTCGTGGACGTGACCCCGCCGGTCCTCGAGCGCTCCGCCCAGCCGCTTCCAACGGTTCTGGGAACGCTCGACAGCATCCATCTGTCGACGGCACTGCTCTGGCGGGAAATCGAGGCGGAGCCCGTCTCCTTCGCGACGCACGACCACGCCTTGGCTCGCGCGGCCCGGGCCTGCGGGCTGGAAGTGATCGGGGCTCCCTGAGCCCGATGTCCAGCGGTCAGCCGCCGGCGACGGGCGGCAGGAGCGCGACCGTGTCGCCGGCGTTCACAGAGTCCGTCTCGCGCGCCCACGTTTCGTTCACGGCGGCCTTCGCCTTGCCGCCGAAGCGCGCGATCGCCGGGTAGGCGGCCTCGAGCGCGCGCACGAGCGACGCGACGGTCGCCGGCTCGGCGACCTCCACGGACACCTGCGGCCCGAGCTCGTCCTTGAGCGCCGCGAAGAGGAGGACGTCGACCTTCACGTGAGGAATTCTATTGCGGGAACGGGAGAGTTCATCGGAAGAAACCGTTTACGTCGAGGATGAAGTGAACTGCGGCCGTCGAGTCGTTGCGGACCGTGACCGTCCCGGAGGGAGTACCGCCGAGCGCCACGATCGCGTTGTTCGCACGGGTCTGGCCCGCACGGAAGCTCACGATTCCCGTTTGCGGAGGGACGAGGCCTGCCGGGAAGGCGTTGACGGAACCCCCCGATTGGGGGACCGTAACGGTCGCGTTGGCGGAGATCGCGACCGCATCGGCGGGAATGCCGCACGTTCCGGAGATCGGGAAGTCACGCTCCGAGGAGCCTGCGAGAGCAGGCCCGCCGAGCGCGGCGGCCGCGAGGCGCGTGTCGAGGACGCGGCAGGGGGCGAGGGGGAAGAACGAGGCGGAGCGACCCAGTGCGACGTGGGAATACGCGAACACGTCCTCCGTGTGGTTCGCATCCGCGGAGGCGAGATCCGACGAGAAGCTCCCGAAGACGACCGTGTTCCCGTCCGCGCTGATGATGGGAAGGAAGGACAGGTCGTTGCCCGTGACGTCGTCGGCTCCCAGCGCGTGGCTCAGGAGCCACGTCTTCGAGGAATCGCGGTCGAAGAGAAAGACGTCGTCCCCTACGTTCGATTTGGTCATGGACGGGATGAGGTCCTGCGCGGCGCTGTTGAACGCCACGCGGCGCCCGTCCGAGCTCATTACGGGATTGACGGAGTTGCCCGACGCGCCGCTCGCGGGCCCGGAAACTGAATGGCTCACGAGTCTCGTCGTGCCCGCTGCGACGTCGCGGAGGAATACGTTATAGCGCCCGGCAAGTGACGCCTGGCCGGCGACGAGGTTCGTTGCCCGGCTCTCGAACACGATCCATGCGCCGTCGTCACTCACGATCGGCTGGACGGAAGTCGCATTGGCCGGAGCCAAGGGAACAGAGCCGACGGTAAGGACCGAGCTTGTTCCGGTCTGGCGGTCGTAGAGATAGAGGTTCTCCACACCTGGCGCCACGGCCGCGCCCGAGACCAGATCGGTCGCGAGACTCTCGTACGCGACAAGCGACCGTCGCGGCTCAGGCTCGAGAGAAACGAAGCGGACGCCTGATTGCCGGGGACCAGAGGCTCCGCAGCCCGGTGGCTCACGAGCGTCGATGTTCCCGACGTCCGATCGAACAAGAAGACGTTCTGCGAGGGCGTCGGCCCCTGGCCGGCGACGAGATTCGTCGAACTGCTCACGAACAGGATCCACCGGCCGTCCGCATTGATGGCGACGCCGCCACCGCCGTGGTCGCCCGTCGCGGACGGGGATGCCAGAGCACGGCTCACGAGCATGGAGTCGCCCGTCGTGCGGTCGTAGCAGAAGACGTCTATCGAGAGGTTCGAATCGATCTGACCCGCCACGAGATTCGTCGCGCGACTGGAGTAGAGAACGAAGCGGCCATCCTGGCTGATCCTCGCGATCAACGTCGACGAATTCCCGAGGTTGGCCGTCGTCATCGGATCGATCGCGTCATGCGAGATGAGCGTGTTGGAGCCGTCGAGGCGGTCGAAGAGAAAGAAGTCGTAGTCGTCGTTGTTGTCGACGATTCCCGCGACGAGATCCGTAGAGCTGCTCGCATAGGCGACCCATCGTCCGTCGGCGCTGATGCTCGCCAGCTGGGAGTTTCCGTCCCCGTTCTTCAGGGGGGAGGAGGCGGAATGGCTGACGAGCGTCGTCGTCCCGAGGACGCGATCCCGGAGGTAGAGGCCCGTCCCTCGCAGGGGAACCGGCGCAATCTGGCCGGGAACCAGGTTCGTGCCGTCACTCTGGAAGACCACGTACCGTCCGTCCGCGCTGACAGTCCTGAGCGCGAGATTCACGGGCGTGCTGGTGTCGCTGTGTTGGTTCGCGGTGCCGCCCGTGGAGGCGACCGAAATCGGTTCGAGGACGCCTGCGGATGCGACGTGCGTCGCAAGACACGCCAGGAACACGGACACGGGCGCGAGGCGGTTCACGAGGAGCAATTTACTCCTTGAGGCGATCCTGACCCTCTTAGAATCGCCCCCTTCGGAGGTCGCGACATGGCCGGACGTCTCGCCGGAAAGAACGCTCTCGTCACGGGTGCGAACAAGGGCATCGGCAGGGCCATCGCGCTCCGGCTCGCGGCCGAGGGCGCGCGCGTCGCGGTCGCCTCCCGCAAGGAAGCCGAAGCCGAGGCCGTGGCCGCCGAGATCGTGAAGGCCGGCGGCGAGGCCCAGGCGATCGTCCTCGACGTGACGGACCCTGCGTCCGTCGCGACCGGCGTCGAGCGGGCCGCGCGGCCGGACCGGCGCATCGACATTCTCGTGAACAACGCCGGACTGGGCGGACCGTCGCCCCTCGACGGCGACGCCCGCTCGGACGAGGCGTGGCACGCGATCCTCGAGGTGAACCTCACGGGGGTCTGGCGCGTCCTGCGCGCGGCGAACCCGTTCCTCGCGTCCGGCGGGCGCGTCGTGAACCTCTCGTCGGTCACCGGGCGGTTCGGCGTCGCCGGGATGGCGGCGTACACGACGTCCAAGCACGGCGTCATCGGTCTCACGCGCGCGCTCGCTCTCGAGCTCGCGCCGCGGAAGATCACCGTGAACGCGATCTGCCCGGGCTGGGTCGACACGGAAATGGGCCGGTCGGGCATCGCGCGGATGGCCAAGGGGATGGGGAAGAGCTTCGACGAGACGTTCGCGTTCGCGGGAAAGATGGCGCCGCTCGGCGAAGTGCTCACGCCGGACGAGGTCGGCGGCCTCGTCGTCTATCTGGCGTCGACGGACGCGCGGAACGTCACGGGTCAGGCCATCGTGATCGACGGCGGCCAGGTGATGCCCTGAAGCCCATCCGGGCCGTCTTCTTCGACGCGGGCGACACGCTGCTCCGCGCCGACCCGCCGGTCGAGGAGGTCTACCGCGAGGCCTTCGCGCGGCACGGCGTCGTCGCAAACGCGGAGGACGTCCACGGCGCCGTCCACGCGACGTGGCGCGACGTGGACGTCGCGCGCGAGCGCGGCGAGGAGCGCTGGGGCGGAGTCGACGGCGAGGCGGGATTCTGGCGGCGGTTCGTCGGCACCGTCTACGCGCGCGTGGGCGGCGGCGCGATGCCCGGCCCGCTCCTCGGCGAGCTCATCGCTCATTTCGGCGCCGAGCGGCACTGGGCCGTGTACCCCGAGACGCACGCCGTCCTCGCGGCCCTGCGGGCGGCGGGACTCCGCCTCGTGATCGTCTCGAACTGGGACTCGACGCTCCCCTCGCTCCTCGAGCGCCTCGGGATCGCGGCCGCGGTGGACGATGTCGTGGTGTCCGCCCTCGTCGGCGTGAGCAAGCCCGCGCGCGGGATCTTCGACGAGGCCGTGCGGCGCGCGGGCGTCGCCCACGCCGAGGCGCTGCACGTCGGGGACTCGCTCACGGACGATTACCACGGCGCGCGGGACGCGGGCCTCTCGTCCCTCCTCCTCGATCGCCGCGGGCGGGCGCGGGAGGGCGTCGAGGCGATTTCCTCTCTCGACGAGGTCCCGCGCCGCATCCTCGCCCGTTAGACTCCTGCGACCCCGTCGCGAAACGAGAGGAACGAGAGGGAGGCTCCTTGCTGAATCAGCTGTTCCGGACGAAGACCATCGAGCAGCTCAAGGCGAGCGTGGACGAGCCCGGCCACGGCCACCTCAAGCGCACTCTCTCGGCATGGGACCTCACGCTCCTCGGCGTCGGCGCCATCATCGGCGCAGGCATTCTGTCGAGCCTCGGAACCGGCCTCGCGGGCGGCTTCGACTCGTCCTATGGCGTCACGCGGCCCGCGGCGGGGCCGGCGCTCGTCGTGAGTTTCCTCCTCACCGCCGTCGCGTGCGGGTTCACGGGCTTCTGTTACGCGGAGATGGCCTCGATGATCCCGGTCTCCGGCTCGGCGTACACGTACGCCTACGCGACGCTCGGCGAGCTCATGGCGTGGATCATCGGCTGGGACCTCCTCCTCGAGTACGCGATCTCGAACGTGGCGATCGCGATTTCGTGGGGCAGTTACGCGAACAACCTTCTCCTCGGGATGGGAATCAACCTGCCGGGCTGGCTCGCGATGGACAGCCGCACGATGCTGCAGGTGACGGCCGACTTCCTGAGGGCGCATCCGGACGCCTCCAGCATCTCCGCGCGCCTCGGGTACCTCGCGCAGGCGAAGGCCGGAGCGCTCGCGGGCGGCGACGTCTTCGCGAACTGGTCGACGGTCCAGGGCGCCCCGCTCGTGGGCGGCTTCCCGGTGGGGATGAACATTCTCGCGATGCTCATCACGATCCTCATCACGGCGCTCTGCGCTTGGGGGATCAAGGAGTCCACCCGCTTCAACAACGTCATCGTCGCCGTGAAGATCGTCCTCCTCCTCGGCGTCATCGCGATCGGCGCCTTCTACGTGAAGCCCGCGAACTACCACCCCTTCGCGCCGAACGGCCTCAAGGGCATCCAGGCGGGCGCCGCGATCATCTTCTTCGCGTTCATCGGCTTCGACGCGGTCTCGACGACGGCGGAGGAGACGAAGAACCCGGGCCGCGACCTGCCGCGCGGCATTCTCGGGAGCCTGGCGATCTGCACCGTGATCTACGTCGGCGTCTGCGCGGTCGTCTCCGGAATGCTCCCGTACACGGCGTACCACGGCGTCGCGGACCCGATCGCCCACGCCTTCTCCTCGATCGGGATGAACAAGGTGGCCGGGATCGTCTCGATCGGCGCCGTCGCGGCGCTGTCGGGCGCGCTCCTCGTGTTCCAGCTCGCGCAGCCGCGCATCTTCATGGTCATGGCGCGCGACGGGCTGCTCCCACGCTGGTTCGAGAAGGTCGGGCCGCGCGGCACGCCCGTGAACGCGACGTGGGTGACGGGGATCCTCGTCCTTCTCCCCGCGGGCCTCATGAACATCGACGAGGTCGTCCAGCTCACGAACATCGGAACGCTCTTCGCGTTCGTCCTCGTGAGCGCGGGCGTCCTGATTCTCCGCGTGAAGCGCCCGGACGCGCCGCGCAAGTTCAAAACGCCGCTCGTCTGGTTCAGCGCGCCGGCGGGAATCCTCTTCTGCCTCTGGCTCGCGCTCGGCCTCCCGCGCACGACGTGGGAGCGCTTCGTGATCTGGCTCGTGATCGGGCTCTTCCTGTACTTCCTGTACAGCGTCCGGCACAGCCACATGCGCCGGACGCCCGAGTAGCCGTTACTTCGCGGTCTTGTCGCCCGGGTTCGTGCCCTTCGTGATCTCGTCGAGGTTGGACACGCCGTCGCCGTCCGAGTCCTTCTTCTCGATCGCGGCGAAGTCGTACTTGCCGTCCTTCCCCTTTGCCGCCTTGACGTCGTTGCCGTAGGCGTTGTTCGCGTGGTCGCCGTCCTTCTTGGGCAGGGCCATCGTGTGGCACGTCGAGCACTTGCCGTTTACGGCCTTGGCGTCCGGGTACTTCTCCTTGAACGCCTTCTGGATGTCCATGGTGGCGAGCAGGCTCGTGCCGAGGCCGAGGGCGGCGAGAAGGGCGAGAACGGAAATCGTCGGTTTTTTCAAAGGGTCCTCCTTGACGGTGAGTATTTGACCAGAGAATCGGATCAGTTGATCGGCACGCCGAGCGCGAGGTAGAAGCTGTGGTAACCGCGGTCGGCGAGGCCGAACGCGACGTAAAGAGGCCCGAGCGACGTGTCGGCCGCGAGGAATGCGGAGCCGGCGAGCCGGAGATCGGAGGCCGTGAGGCCAGAGGCCCAGGCGTTTCCGGTTTCGATCGAGATCCCGGCGTAGACGCCCGTCCCGAGGAGCGAGTTCATTTGAGCGAGGCGCTGGAACGCGATGAGACGGGCGAGGAACGCGTTGTCGGCGTAGAGCTGGCCGGGCGCCAGGCCCGAGAGATTCAGGAAACCGCCGAGCTGGGCCTGGTCGTACAGGGGCCGCAGATCCGGGCCTATGCGAACGTCCGCCTTCAGGCTCGCGACGACGGTGCTCTCGCCGAAGCTCTTCGCGAACCCGGCGCCCGCCTTGAATTTTCCGTACCGGTCGTCGCCGCCGGCGCTGTCGAAGGCCTCGAAGACCTGGAGGCGCGCAACCCAGCCGTGGCGCGGGAACGTCACGCTGTCGGTCTGGTCGAGGATGGCGCGCAGCTGCAGGGCGGCCGTCTGCGCGGTCCCCTCCGTCGGCTGGCCGGTGAAGATCTCGGTCTTGAAGTTCGTCTGCGCGCGGACGGCGCCGAGCCGGACCTCGCCGTACCGGCCGAGAGACACGCCGACGTCGAGTGATCCGGCGATCTCGTCGGTCCGGAATCGCGCGACGTTCGCGTTGTCCACGTAGAAGTCGAACGGCAGGCGGGTGAACGAGACCGTCGGGGAAACGAAGAACCGGCCGTGGAAGTCCGTCGGCTGGTAGAACTCGAAGAGGATGCTGTTCTGCCGGCCGACCTCGATCTTCGTCCTGAGCTCGCCGCGCAGGGCGTTCAGCCGCGTGAAGTAGGCGCCGAGCCTGAGGCCGAACGAGCTGTTCGAGAAGTCCGTGTTGAGAAGAAGGCCGAACCGCACGCGGGTGGGGGCGGGAGGCTTCGGCGCGCCGCCGAGGACGAGGATCTTGCGCGCCCTCGGATTCGATGCGGAAGTCGACCGTCTCGTAGTCGCCGAGCTCGTAGAGGCGGGCGAGGTCGCGTTCGAGGACCGGCCAGCTCACGGGTCCCGGCTTCGAGTCCACGCGGCCCGCGATGAGGCGCGGGTCGACGCCGGGAGGAGGCTCGACGCGCACCTCCTGGACGACGGGGTCCGTGCGCGGGACGCGCTGCCTCTTCAGGAACGCCGCGTACTCGGCCTCGGAGACCGCGTACGGCGCGAATTTTTCGCGCATCGCGTCCGCGGCGAGGAGGCCCTGCGAGGAGGCCTTCGGGAACTGCTTGAAGTCCAGCGTGTCGACCATCTCGAGGTCGGGGACCACGAGGATGTCGTGGTCCTTCTTCAGCGTCGCGATCTGCTGCTCGACGTTGAGGCGGGTCAGGAACCCCGACGTCTGGCCGGCGATCGAGAGGAAGCTCGTGATCTCGTCGCGTTTCTTGAGCGGGGTCGAAATGTCGATCGCGATCACGACGTCGGCTCCCATCGAACGCACGACGTCCACGGGCAGGTTGTCCGCGGTGCCGCCGTCGGTGAGGAGCTTCCCGTCGATCTCGACGGGGTCGAAGAATCCCGGAATCGCCATGCTCGCGCGGACCGCGCGGGCGAGGTCGCCCTTGCCGATGACGATCTTCGCTCCCGAGACGATGTCCGTCGAGACGCAGCGGAACGGGATCGGCAGCCTGTCGAAGTCCCGGACGTTCGAGGCGGGGAGCATGAGCCGGCGGAGGAGGTAGTTGAGCTTCTGCCCGGCGACGAGGCCCTTCGGGAGGACGAGCTTGCCCTTGTTGAAGCCCAGCTCGGCCTTGATGAGGTAGAGCTGGTCGTCCTCTTTCTGGCGGTAAGGCTGGTCCTGGCGCGGCTGGTCGTCCTTGAGCGCGTCGTCCCAGTCCGTCGTCGCGAGGACCTTTTCCATTTCGTCCGGCGACATGCCGGAGGCGTAGAGGGCGGCCACGATCGACCCGATGCTCGTGCCCGCGACGACGTCCACGGGCACGCGCATCTCCTCGAGGACCTTCAGGACGCCGACGTGAGCGCCGCCGCGGGCTCCGCCGCCCGCGAAGGCGATGCCGATTTTCGGGCGCCGGGCGGGCGCCGGAGCGTCCTGGGAGAAGGCGGGCAGGGCGAGCGCCGCCGCGAGGGCGGCCGCGGCGGCGGTGCGGGATCTCAAGGCGGTCAGCGCTTCTGCTGCGCGAGGAGGTCGCGGATTTCCTTGAGGAGGACCTCCTGCGGCGGCGGACCGGCGGCGGACGCGGCCATCTTCGAGCCGAACTTGTTGAACGGCAGGACGATCAGGAAATAGAGGCCGGCCGCCTTGATGAGGAACGCGATCAGCGCGTTGATGAAGTTGCCGACCGCGACCCCGCCGACCTTGATCGCCGAGAAGTCCGGCTGGCCGCCGACCATCCCGATGATCGGCGTGATGAGGTCCTTGACGAGCGAGTCGACGACAGCGCCGAACGCGGCGCCGATGATGACGCCGACCGCGAGGTCGATCACGTTACCGCGGGCGACGAAGTCCTTGAATCCCTTGAGCATGTTTCCTCCCTGTCGGGCGATTCGGGCGGGAGTTTAGCGGAACAGGCCGAGGCCTCCCGCCCCTGCGTAGCCCGTCATTTCGACGTACGCGCGTCCGGCCGGGGCGCCGCCGGGCGTCTTCACGTCGCACGCCCCTTCCCAGTACGTGACGCGCGTCGACTTCTCCGTGACGAGCTCCTGGTCCGCCACGAGCGGTGCCACGTCGAGGACGAGGCCCGCCTTCGGGACCTTCAGCGTCCAGCGCGCCGGATACGTCGCGCCGCTCCTCGCGCTCTTCCACTTCGCGGTTTCCTCGATCGTGAAGTCCGCGGATCCGAGGGCTACGGCGCGACCGTCCTTCTCGACGAGCGTGCCCGACGAGAACGGCGTTCCGTTCCCGGCGGCGCCACGCAGGCGGTAGAGCATGAGGTCGCGGCCGTCGAGGAGGTGGACGGCATACCAGTCCCAGCCCTGCGTCTCCTTGCCGATCGAGCCCGAGCCCCACTCGTGGTCGAACCACGAGAGCCCCGTGACGGCCTCGCTCGTCCCGCCGGACGTCCACCAGCCCGCGCTCGCGAGGCGCGTGAGGCTGACGTACTTGCTCACCGCGTCGGGCTCGGGGCCCTTCCGCGAGATCCCGTTCGGGCCGTGGAGAACGGGAGGCTTCTCCGGCGAGAGGATGAGCGACAGCTCGTCGCCGCCGTCCCTCGCAAAGAGGACGATCCGGCCGCCGGCTTCCTCGAGCCGCCAGTCCTCGTTCGCGACCGACAGTCGCCCCGAGCGCGCGTACGCGGCGCCGGGGCCGTCGCGGTGCAGGCGCTCGGCGAAGCGGAACGTGCCCGCCTTACCTCCCGTCACGTCCGTGCGTGCGAAGTGCGCGAGGTGGACGTCCTTCGCCGCGAATGACGACGCGCGCGGCGCGGCGTCGTCCGTGACGCCGGTGCGGAAGAACGTGAGCTGGTAGCCGAGCCTCTTCCCCGACGCCGTCTCGAGCTGGCCCGTCACGTACCACCACTCGACGCGCGAATCCTCGTGCGCCCCGTGGTCGCGCGGGAAAGAGATCTTCTGGTTCGGATCGAGAGGCTGGAAGCGCCCGGCGAACAGGAGCAGCGCGAGTGCGAGATGTTTCATCACTCTTCCTTCAGCGCGGCCGCGGCGTCCGTCGCGGCCGCGAGGCCGGCGGGGCGCGCGGCGGCGAGGAGCGTCGTCGCGAAGACGAGCGCGAGCGCGCCCGCGAGGAACCCCAGTGGCCAGTGCATCGCGATCGTCCAGCCGAAGCTCTGGCGGTTGATGACGTGGACGAGGACGAGCGCCATCGCAGCGCCCGATGCGAGGCCGAGGGCGATCCCCAGGCCACCGATCGCGGCCGCCTCGTACCGCACGGCGCGGCGCACGCGCGCGGCCGACGCGCCGAGGACGCGCAGGAGGCCGATCTCGCGCCGCCGCTCGAGGACGAGCGCCGTGAGCGTGTTGAAGACGCCGAGGACCGCGACGGCGATGGCGACGGCCTCGAGCGCGTACGTCACGGCGAACGTGCGGTCGAAAATCTGAAGGACGAGCTTGCGAAGCGTTGCGTTCGTCCGGACGCGGAGCGCGAAGCGCCCGCGCACGGCCTGCTCGATCCGCCGTGCGCCCTCCTCGGGGGAGACGCCGGGCGCGAGGACGACGCTCATCGTCGACGCGCCGGAGAGCGGCCAGATCCGCCGGAAGTGCGCCCGGTCCAGCGTGACCGTGCCGCGGTCGTTCGAGTAGTCGGTATAGACGCCGGCGACGCGCACGCGCACGAGGCCCGACGGACCGGGCAGGTCCACGGAGTCGCCCGTCTTCACGCCGAACTTCTCGGCGTAGGGCTCGGAGACCATCGCCTCGCCGTTCGCGAGGGCCCCGGCGAAGACCCGCTTCGGGTCGCGCCCGTCGACGAGGGGGAGGTTCCCGTACTTCGCGACGTACGCGAAGAGGCCCGAGCCGACGGTGTAGGGCGCGCCGTCCCGCGTCGCGGAGAACGCGAGGAACGGGTCGACGTCGGCGACGCCGGGGACGGCGCGGATCGCCTCGATCGCCTCCTCGGGGACGCGCCCGAGCGACGGCCCCGAGCGCCCGCTGGCGGGTCCGACGAAGACGTCGCCGGCGAGCGTCTCGCCCACCCACGTCGCGACGGTCGTCCGGAAGGAACCGACCATCACGGCGACCGCGACCATCATCGAGAGGCCCATCGTGAGCGCGGCGACGGCGACGGACGTGCGCGAGAGGCTGCCCGTCAGGTTCGCGCGCGCGATCCGCGCCTCGACGCCGAAGAGGCGGAGCGCGAGGCCGTCCGCGCGCGCCGCCGCGAACGTCACGGCCGCCGGCGCGAGGAGCGACGCGCCCGCGACGACGAGGAAAACGGAGACGAAACCGAAAACCGGAAGACCGAGCACGGGCCCGGGCCGCGTGGCCGCCCACGCGAGGACGAGAAGGACCGCGCCCGCGAGCGCGAGCGGCCGCGTGCGCCGCCGGCGCGCGGCCTCGACGGAGCCGTGCCGCATCGTGGCGGCAGGCTCCACACCGGCCGCCTCGAAGGCGGGTGCGAGCGCCGAGAGGACCGACGTCGCGACGCCGAGGGCGAACGCGAACGCGAGAACGCCGGGGTCGAGGCGCAGAACGGGGTGGGCGGAGGGGACGTACAGCTCCGTCGCCGTGCCGCCCACGACCTTCAGCGCGCCCGCGGCCAGGGCCGCGCCGAGCGCGAGGCCGAGGACGCTGCCGAGGACTCCGAGCGAGAGGCCCTCGAGCAGGAAGGCCGCGAAGACGGAGCGGCGCGAGGCGCCCAGGGCCCGCACGACGCCGATGTCCGCGCGGCGGCGGAGGACCGAGATCGAGAGCGTGTTGTAGACGAAGTACATCCCGACGAGGAGCGCGATCGCGCCGAGCGCCGAGAGGTTCACGCGGAACGCACGCACCATGCGGTCGACGGTCTCCGTCCGCCGCTCCGGGCGGCCCGCGGTCACGCCGGGCGGAAGCGACGCGGAGACCTCCTCGAGGACGCGGGCGCGATCGGCGTCGGAGAGGGACGCGGGGAGAACGACGTCGATGCGGTCGAGGCGCCCGACCTTCCCGAACGCCTCCTGCGCGGCGGCGATGTCCATGAAGACGATCGAGCCCGACGCTGCGCGCGCGGCGCCCGCCGGACGCAGCACGGCGGCGACGCGGAACGTGCGTTCGACGGAGTTCGTGACGAGACGAAACTCGCTGCCGGGCTTCACCGCGTGACGAGCGGCGAATGTGCTCGTGACAAGAATGGATTTTTCTTCGAATATGGAGAAGAGACCGGGAGAAGGCTCTTTCCTCTCTTCACCTTCTAAGAAAATCTTCTCTTTCTTTTCTTTCCCCTCTTCAGCAAAAGAATATTCCCGGGCAGAGGGGTCCGCGAGCGGGTCGATGCCGAGGACCTCGATGATCTCGCCGTCGTTCGCGCCCGTCGCCGCCGTCTCCGTGATCGCCGGCGCGAGCGTCGCCCCGATCCCGCGCAGCCACGCGAGGCGCTCGAGCGTCTCCTCCGGGATGCCGGGGCCGTCCGCGAGGATCGTGATCGACGCCTTGCCGGCGACGAAGTCGACCGTGTCCGAGAACGACGACAGGACCGACGCGTTCGCGAGGCGGATCGCCGCCATCGTCGCGACGCCGACGGCGATGCCGGAAACGGTGAGCGCGAAGCGCAGGCGGTCCTTCGCGGCGGGCCGGAGGACGAGCGGCGGAAGGAGGTGGCGGATCAAGGGACGAGCCGCCCGTCGAGGAGGTTGAGGACGCGCGACGCGCGCGCGGCCGCACCGGCCGAGTGGGTCGCCATCACGACCGTGATCCCCTTTTCCGCGACGAGACCCGAGACGAGGTCGAGGACCTGAGTGCCCGTCTTCGAGTCGAGGTTGCCGGTCGGCTCGTCGGCGAGGAGGAGCGCGGGCCGGTTCGCGAGCGCCCGCGCCACGGCGACGCGCTGCATCTGCCCGCCCGAGAGCTCGTACGGGTACGCGCGTTCCTTGCCGGAGAGGCCGACCTCGGCGAGGAGCGACGCGGCGCGCGCATCGGCCTCGGACGGCGCGGCGCCGTCGAGGAGGAGCGGCAGCGCGACGTTCTCGAGCGCGTTCATCGTGGGCAGGAGGTTGAAGAACTGGAAGATCGTCGCCGCTGTCCGCCGGCGGTACGTGTCGCGCTCGTCCTCGCCGAGCGTCGCGAGGTCCCGCCCGTCCACGAGGACCCGGCCCCGCGTCGGCCGGTCCAGAGCGCCGAGGAGGTTGAGGAGCGTCGACTTGCCGCAGCCGGAGGGCCCGAGGAGCGCGGTGAAGGTCCCGGGCTCGAGCTCGAGCGAGACGTCCGCGAGCGCCTCCACGGGCGCGGCGCCTGGCCCCGGAAGGTAGGACTTGGAGACGGACTCGGCGGCGACACGGGCTCCCACGGCGCCCATCCTACGTATCATCGGTCCTTCGGGATGGACGCGACGTGCTGAAGAACCTGGCCGGCCTCTGGCGCCACCGCGCGCTGGTCGGCGTCCTCGTCTCCCGGGAGCTCAAGGCGCGCTACCGCGGAAGCGTCCTCGGGTTCTTCTGGTCGCTCCTGAACCCGCTCCTCATGCTCGCGGTGTACTCGGTCGTCTTCGCGTTCATCTTCCCCGGAAGGAGCGCGTCGACGAGTCCGTACGCCCTCTTCCTTTTCACGGGCCTCCTCCCGTGGAACTGGCTCGCGGGCGGCCTCACGGACGCCGCGTCCTCGCTCACGACGCACGGCGCGCTCCTCAAGAAGATTCTCTTTCCGGCCGAGGTTCTGCCGCTCGTCGCCGTCGCGGCGCAGGGTGTCCACTTCCTTCTCGCGCTGCCCGTCCTCGGGGCGGGCCTCGCGCTGGGCGCGGCGGGCGTCCTCGGGCCGGCGGTGCCGGTCGGCTGGCCGATTCTTCAAGCTGTCCCACTGCTTTTCCTCGAGGGCGTGTTCGTCGCGGGCGTCGGACTTCTCCTCGCCGCGCTCACGGTCCACTTCCGCGACGTGAAGGACATCCTCGCGACGGGCCTGACGCTCTGGTTCTTCGCAACGCCGGTGCTCTACGCCCTCCCGGACATCCGCTCCGAGCGGCTCCGCGCGGCGCTCCTGTGGAACCCGGCGACGCCGTTCTTCGAGGCGTGGCGCGACGCGTTCTTCCGCGCCGCGTGGGTCGCGCCGGAGCGCTGGGGAATCCTCGTCCTGATTTCGTTCGGCGCGTTTTTCATCGGGTACGCATTCTTCGACCGGCTGCGCGACTCCTTCCCGGAGGCCGTGTGACCGCGCCCGCCGCCGTCGTCGCGCGGGGGCTCTCGAAGTCGTACCGCAAGTGGGGCCGGACGCGCGCCTTCGGCACGCTCAAGTCCGCGCTGCTCGGCCGTGGATTCGGCGCCGCGCTCGCGCCGTCGGAAGTCGTCCAGGCACTTTCGGACGTGTCGTTCACGGTCGCGCGCGGCGAGACGTTCGGCGTCGTCGGCCCGAACGGCTGCGGCAAGTCCACGCTCCTGAAGCTCGTTGCGGGCCTCTTCAAGCCGACGGCGGGAACGCTCGCGGTGACGGGGAAGGTCTCGGCGCTCATCGAGCTCGGCGCGGGTTTCCACCCGGAGATCTCGGGCCGCGAGAACGTCGTGATCAACGGCGTCATGCTCGGCCTCACCCGCAAGGAGATCGAGAGGAAGCTGCCCGAGATCGTCGCGTTCTCCGGGCTCGAGGAGTTCATCGACGAGCCCGTCAAGACGTATTCCTCGGGCATGTACGTGCGCCTCGGGTTCGCGGTGGCCGTGCACGTGGACCCCGACGTCCTCGTCGTGGACGAAGTGCTCGCCGTGGGCGACGAGGCGTTCGCGCACCGGTGCCTCGACACGATTGCGGACTTCTCGCGCCGCGGCAAGACGATCTTCTTCGTGTCGCACTCGCTCGCGCTCGTCGAGGAGCTCTGCGACCGCGTGCTCTACCTCGACCACGGCAGGACGAAGGCGCTCGGCGACCCGAGGGAGACGCTCGCGCGCTACCGCATGGACGTCGCGGACGAGGAAGGCGCGCGCCTCGCAAAAGAACACAAAGAGGAAGAGAAGATTTTCTTAGAAGGTGAAGAGGGGGAGGGGCGCGCCGCATCGGCGGCGCACGGCGGGGAGGCCGCCCCGCACCGGGGCGAAACACACACTTTCGAAGAAATCCCCCCGTCCCCGTCCCCTGTGCCCGTTGAGAAACCTCGCCGATGGGGATCGCGGGAGGTCGAGATCACGGGCTGTCGAATGCTCGACGCCTCCGGCGCCGAACGCTACGCGTTCCGTTCCGGCGAAAGCGTCACGTTCGAGATCGCCGTGACGCCGCGCGCGCCTCTTTCGGATTTCGTCTTCGGCATCGGGATCTTCACGCCCGAGGATGTCTGCGTGCACGGCACGAACACGGAGCTGGACGGCTTCCTGCCGTCGAAGCTCGACGGCCCTGCCTTCGCCCGCGTGACGCTGCACACGCTCGACCTCGGGACGGGGACGTACCTCGTGGACGTCGCGGTCCACTCGCGGCGGGAGGCGCCGTACGACTACTGGCGGGGCGCGTGCCGTTTCCAGGTCGATTCGCCCGACCGGAGCGCGGGCCTCTGGCGCGCGGCACGCAACTGGTCCTTCTCCGGCCCGCTTTCGCTCCGGAAGACGAGGGACAGGAAATGACGCTGCGCCTGCCGAAGGACGCGGGAGAGAGGACGCTGCTCGTCCTGCTTCTCCTGGCGACGTTCCTCCTCGTCCTCGAGCCGGGGCGCGTGCCGCTCTTCGAGCCGGACGAGGGCCGCTACGGCGAGATCCCGCGCGAGATGCTCGCGACCGGCGACTGGGTGACGCCTCGCCTGAACGGCGTTCTCTACTTCGAGAAGCCGCCGCTCTACTACTGGTCCGTCGCGGCCTCGATGGCGGTACTCGGCCCGACGGAGCTCGCGGTGCGCCTGCCCGGCAAGCTTTCGGCGGCGGGCATGGTCCTCCTCGCGGTCGCGTTCGCGCGGCGGCGATACGGGGCGCGGACCGGCCTCCTCGCGGGCCTCGTGTGTGCGTCCTCGCTGCTCGTCGTTGCGCTCGCCCGCATCGCGATCATCGACCCGATGCTCTCTCTCGCGATGTCGGGCGCGGCCTTTGCGTTCGCGGCGTTCGCGGAGGGCGACGCGGAGGGCGACGGCAAGCGCGCGCGCCGCGCGCTGTACGGCTTCCACGTCGCGTGCGCCGCAGCGGTGCTCCTGAAAGGGCTCATCGGCGTCGTCCTGCCGGGCGGCGCGATCGTCTTCTGGACGATTCTGACCGGCCGCTGGCGGACGCTCGCGCGGGTCTTCTCGCCGGGGCCGCTGCTCGTCTTTCTCGCGCTCGCCGTTCCGTGGCACGTCGCGATGGCCCGGCGGCACCCGGATTTCCTGCAGTTCTACTTCGTCCACGAGCACTTCGACCGCTTCGCGAAGACGGAGCACAAGCGCACGGGCCCGCTCGTCTATTTCGTGCCGGTTCTCCTGGCTGGGTTCCTGCCGTGGACGGCCTTCCTCGGGCGCCTCAAGGAGACGTGGCCGGGCCTTTCGCGCGCGGCGTGGAAGGCGCGGGCGACCGAGGGCTTCCTCTGGATGTTCTCGGGCCTCGTGTTCGCCTTCTTCTCGGTGTCCCGCTCGAAGCTCATCCCGTACGTCCTCCCGATCTGGCCCGCGCTCGCCGTCCTCCTCGCGCTCGGGATCGAGCGCGCGCGCGTCCGGGGCGCCTCGTTCCGGGGCGAGCGCGTCGCGACGGGCGTTCTCTTCGGAGCGCTCCTCGGCGCGGGCGCGGCCTACGGGTTCGGCGCGGGCTACCTCCAGCGCTTCGGGGCGGAGGCCGCGGGAGCGTGCGCGCTCCTCGCGCTGCTCGGCGGGTTCGTCCTGAACGTCTCGCCCCGGCTGACCGGGAGCGCGGAAGCGGGGCCTCTCGTTGCCGCGCCGTGGCTCGCGTTCATCGCGTTCCTTCTCGCCGTCCTGCCGGGCGCGGCGCACTGGGTGACGCCGTGGCCGGTCGTCTCGCCGGCGCTCGCCGCGGCGGGCGGGGACGCCGTTCTGGTCCAGCGCGGCCACTACCTCGAGGTGCTGCCGTTCTACGCCGGGCGGACGACGCCGGTCGCGGCGCTGGGCTGGAGCGAACTCGACTTCGGACGGTCACACGCGGGAACGGAGTCGCTGTTCCCGTCGGACGAAGCGTTCGCAGCCCTCTGGAACGGACCCCGAAAGGTCGTCGTGATGGTGCACCGGGACCACCTGGCCGCGTTCGCGAAACCGCCTCTTTCGGACACGTCCGCGGGCATCCTGGGCCGCGAGAACAACGCCAAGCACTTTGCCCTCACGAACCGGATTACGGAATCCCAATCCAAGTAATTGGATCGGGATGAGGGCCGTAATCGCTGGGACGAAACCGCACCCTTTGACTGCAAAGGCTTAGATTGGGTACGCTTGCGCCTCTTGACGGCAGCGCCCTTGCACCCGTTTTCGTGGGTCTGGTCACACGACCGTGTGACGGACGTGCGGACGCTTTGATTTTCACGCTTGCGTCGAGTGCAGAAGGAACGAGGACGAGAGAGAAAGCAACAGGGTCAGATGCTTCCGAATCAGTATTTTCGAAAGGAGGAGCCCGGCTCCAATTCTCCGCAATCTTCTTTACGGGAAACCGTCAACGAAGTTTCGATCGACACTTAAATTTCAGGAGGTAGACAGAATGAAAACTCGCTGGCTGAGCATCTTCGTGGTGCTCGCGCTCGCCGTCGTCGGTCTGACGGCGAACGTCGCTCTCGCCCAGACCACCGGTGACATCGACGGCACGGTCACCGACGCCAACGGCGCTCCGCTCCCCGGCGCGTCGGTCACGATCACGTCGCCGTCCCTGCAGGGCACCCGCACGGCCGTCACGGACGCCGCGGGCCGCTTCCGCTTCCCGGCGCTGCCGAGCGGCACCTACACGGTGACGGGCGCGCTCTCGGGCTTCACGAAGTCCGAGCGCCGCAACGTCGCCGTGAAGATCGGCGGCGTGGCCTCGGTCCCGCTCACGATGTCCGTTTCCGTCAAGGAAGAGGTCGTCGTCACGGGTGAGGCTCCGGTCATCGACACGGCCAAGACGACGATCGGCGTCACGGGCACGTCGGAGCAGATCTCGCGGCTCCCGCTCGCCCGCAACTTCACGTCCATCGCCACGACGGCGCCCGGCACGGGCACCGACAACTCGGGCGGCATCACGTTCTACGGGGCGACGGGCCTCGAGAACCAGTACATCATCGACGGCGTCAACACGACCGGCGTCAAGATCGGCAACGTCGGCAAGACGCTCACGAACGAGTTCGTCCAGGAAGTCGAAGTCAAGTCCGGCGGCTACGAGGCCGAGTTCGGGCGCGCCCTCGGCGGCACGATCAACGTCGTGACGAAGTCGGGCGGCAACGAGTTCCACGGCGACCTGTTCGGCTACTACGACAGCTCGAACCTCGCGTCCTCCGACGACCACTCCGCCGACCGCACGGCCGTCGGCGCGTCGCAGGTCATCCAGCCCACGCGCTACGACATCGGCGCGGACCTCGGCGGCTACTTCCTGAAGGACCGCCTCTGGTTCTTCGGCGCGTACAACCGCGTGTCGCGCGACCAGGACTACGTCCGCAACACGAGCATCTACTACACCCCGACGGGCGGCCTCGACACGACGAAGGGCACCGGCGGCTTCTCGACGACGTCGGGCACGGACGAGACGCGCAACAACCTCTACTCGGGCAAGCTGACGTTCCGCATCGGCGAGGCCCACACGCTCTCCGCGTCGGTCTTCGGCGACCCCGGCACGTTCAACGGCCGCCAGGTCACCGCCCGCGGCCCCGACTCGGGCGTCATCTGGGAGACGGAGACCGGCGGCACGGACATCGCCGGCAAGTACGACGGCATCTTCGGCACGTCGTTCCTCCTCTCGGCGCAGTACTCGCACCACGAGGAAAAGAACGACAACCAGTCGCCCTACAGCAACACGCTCTCGAACCTCCAGAATCGCGGCGGCCGCACCCAGATCGTCAGCGGCGGCCCGACGTACTTCGTGAACGAGAGCTACAAGCGCGACGACTTCAAGCTCGCGGCCTCGTTCTTCGCGGGCGCGCACGAGATCAAGGTCGGCGGCGAGTACGAGAAACTGGCCTCGTCGTTCTCCGAGAAGTACCCCGGCGGCGCGCGCATCTTCCAGTTCATGACGGCCGGCGGCGCGTTCAACTACGCGTACCAGCGCTACTTCGCCAAGGTTCCCCTGAACTGCATCGCGAAGTACGACGCCTCCGGCAACCTCCAGACGGGCAACTTCGGCACGCCGACCTCGGCCGCCGCGGCGAACGCCTGCGCCGGCTTCCAGACGGCGGCGTCGGTCGACAACCCGCCGACGACGAACAACCTCGCGATCTTCGCGCAGGACTCCTGGAAGGTCCTCAAGAACCTCACGGTCAACTTCGGCATCCGCTACGAGGAGCAGGAGCTCCTTGACGCCGCCGGCAACACGGCCATCAAGATCAACGGCGAGTGGTCGCCGCGCCTCGGCATCATCTGGGATCCGATGAGCAACGGCCGCTCGAAGGTCTACGCCTCCTTCGGCCGCTACTACTCCACGATCCCGCAGGACATCCAGACCCGCGCGCTCGGCAACGAGTACACCGTGTTCGCGTACAACTACACGCGCGACAAGGTGGACCCGATCACCGACTACGCCTTCTTCGGATACCAGACGATCCAGGGCGGCGAGCTCACGCAGCCCGACCTGAAGGGCATGTACCAGGACGAGGCGATCGCCGGCATCGAGTACGAGGTCTTCAAGGGCTGGTCCTTCGGCGTCAAGGGCATCTACAAGAAGCTCGGGCGCACGATCGAAGACCGCTGCGACCTTCTCGACCCGCGCGTCAACCTCGCTTCCTACGTTCCCCCGACGGCGCTCACGACGTGCGCGCTCGTCAACCCGGGCGACGACAGCCCGCTCCAGGTCATCAAGGACCCGACGAACCCGGCCTGCCAGGGCCCCGCGGGCTCCACGGTGCTCTCGGGCAACTGCCCGTCGATCAACCCGAGCCGCTACTACCGCGGCGTCGAGCTGACGGCCATCCACCGCTTCTCGAACAACTTCTACCTGCTCGCGAGCTACATCTACTCGCAGCTCCAGGGCAACTACTCGGGCAACTTCTCGCAGACGCGTGAGGGCGGCCAGAGCGACCCGAACATCAACGCCGACTTCGACTACATCGACCTGACCCCGAACAACTACGGCACGCTCCGCAACAACCGGGCGAACCAGTTCAAGCTGACGGGCACGTACGCGTTCAACTTCGGCCTCGTGACGTCGGTCAACGCGAACTACGCGGACGGCCGCGCGATGTCGGTTCGCGGCTACGCGCGCCCCGGCTACAGCCAGGAGCGCTACTACATGGCGCGCGGCAGCTTCGACACGCTCCCGTCCACGTACAACGTCGACCTGCACCTCGAGTGGGGCATCCGGCTCGGCGCCGTCACCCTCACCCCGGTCGTCGACGTCTTCAACCTGACGAACTTCCAGGGCGTCACGTCGCGTGACGAGGTCTTCTGCACGTCGTCCACCACGGGCGGCACGGGCTGCAATGCGGTCCTGGCCTCGACGGGCAAGCAGCGCAAGGAAGGCCCGTACACGAACGCAAACGCCGGGAACCCGAACTTCAACCGCGACATCGCCTGGGTGGGCCCGCGGGTGCTCCGGCTCGGAGCCCGCGTCTCGTTCTAGGATTCCTTCCCGGTTAGACTCGAGGGGAAGCCGAAAGGCTTCCCCTCTTTTTTTTCGCCATGAGACGCGCCTTCTCCTTCCTCTGTGGAGCCCTGCTCCTGACGGCCGCGGCGGTGCCCCTCTGCGCCGCGAGACCGGCGCCTCCGGCCGCGCGCCCGCCCCGCGTCATCGTCGTGGGCTGGGACGGCGCCGACTGGAGCCTCCTCGATCCGCTGCTCGCGTCCGGGCGGCTCCCGCACCTCAAGGCTCTCCTCGAAAAGGGCGCGCAGGCCCGCCTCGAGACGTACCGGCCCCGCGCCTCGCCGCTCCTCTGGACGACGATGGCCACGGGCCTGACGCCGCCGGAGCACGGCGTCGTGGATTTCCAGGAATTCGACGTCGCGACCGGATCGTCCCTGCCCGTCTCGGGCCGCTCGCGCACGGGCCCCGCGATCTGGAACGTGGCCTCCGCGAAGGGGCTGACCTCGGGCGTGGTCGGCTGGTGGGCCACGTGGCCCGCCGAGGCGGTGAAGGGGTTCTTCATCTCCGACCGGGCGTCGCCGGTTCTCTTCGATGCCGCGACGCTCTCGCAGTCTCCCGGCCTCACGTGGCCGCCCGACCTGGCCGACGGCGTCCGCCTTCTCGGCCGCCGCGAGGGGAGCCCGGGGTACGAGGACGTCGCGAAATTTCTCCACGTCTCCCGCGCCGCGTTCGACGCGTCGGTTGCGGCCGGCCGCGATCTCGACGACGAGGTGACGGGGTTCCGGAAGATCCTCGGCTCGACGCGCGTCTACGCGAGGACCGCGCTCGACCTCTACGACCGCAGCAAGCCCGACCTCCTCATGCTCTACCTCGAGGGCACCGACGAGATCGGGCACGTCCTCGGCAAGTACAACCCGCCGCTCCTTCCGGGCGTCGACCGGGACGAGTTCGAGAAGTACAGGGACGCCGTGGCCCTCTTCTACGCGGAGTGCGACCGGATCCTCGGCGAGCTGGCCGTGCGCGCGGAGAGGGACGGCGCGACGCTCGTGCTCGTCTCCGACCACGGCTTCAAGTGGGGCGCGGACCGGCCGGTGCTCGTATCGTCGGTCCGGGCCGAGACGGCGTACCTCTGGCACGAGCCGTGGGGCGTCTTCGTCCTCGCGGGCCCGGGGGCCGCGCACGCGAAGGAGCGGCGGACCGTCAACGTGTTCGACGTCGCGCCGATCCTCTGCCGCCTCCTCGGCCTGCCGCCCGACGTCCGGATGAAAGGGAAGATCCCCGCCGGCCTCCTGACGGCGGCAGCCCCGGCCGCGAAGCCGGCCGTCGCATGGGACAAGGCGTTCAAGGTCGAGCGCGCGGCCATCACGCGCAACCTCGCCGCCGAGAAGAAGGCGGGCGAGGAGTTCGCGAAGAAGCTCGTCTCGCTCGGCTACCTCTCGGGCTCGTCGGCTCAGGCGCCGGTCGCCGCGGGCTCCGGCACGGGCGACGTGCGGATGACGCCGTACGGGGTCGCGAACATCGGCGTCTTCTATGCGGAGAGCGGGCGCGTGAAAGAGGCCATCCCCTGGTTCGAGAAAGCGGTCGCCGCGGACCCGAAGGCTCCGACGCTCCGGACGAACCTCGCGGACGCCTGGGAGAAACTCGGCCGAATGGAAGCCGCCGACGCCGAGGCCCTCAAGGCCCTCGAGCTCGGCGGAGAGGACGCCAACGACCTTTTCCTCGCGCGGGTCGTGAAGCGCATGGAATCGGGGAACGCGCCCGCGGCGATCGCCCTCCTCGAGAAGGCGACGCGGCAGGTGCGTCCCGCCCGGCCGCAGCTGCAGGACGCGCTCGGCCGCCTCTACTTCGACCGTCGCCGTTGCGTGGAAGCGCAGCGCGTGTTCGAGGAGCTCTCCGTCTCGACGCCGCAGGATCCCGGCGCCTGGCTCATGCTCGGCCGCACGCGCCGCTGCACGGGCGACGCCTCCGGCGCGCGCGCCGCTCTCGACCGCGCCGCGCGCCTCGGCGGCAACCCCGCCGCGATTGCGCGCGAAATGGAAGCCCTCGGAGGCCCTCGCTGATGCCGACCGTCCGCCGCCTCGTCGCCCTTCTGCTCGCCGCCGCGCTGCCCGCGCTCTCGGCGCCCCCCGCAAAGACCGCGGCGCCCGCGCCGAAGAAGGCCCGCGTCGTCCTCGTGGGCTGGGACGGCGCGGACTGGAAGTACCTCGACCCGCTGCTGAAGGCGGGCACGCTCCCGAATCTCGCGGCCCTCGTCGCGAAGGGCCGGACGTGGAACCTCGACACGTACCAGCCGATGGCTTCGCCGCTCGTCTGGACGACAGTCGCCACGGGCCGCACCCCCGTGGACCACGGCGTCACGGACTTCCAGGAGCTGGACCCGAAGACGGGCGTGCGCCTCCCGATCTCGGGCCGGTCGCGCCGCGTTCCCGCGATCTGGAACCTCGCCTCGGCGAAGGGCCTCACCGTGGGCGTCGTGGGCTGGTGGGCGACGTGGCCCGCGGAAAAGGTGAACGGTTTCCTCGTCTCGGACCGCGCCGCGCCGGTCCTCTTCGACCCCGAGTCGCTCGCGCGCTCGCCCGCGGTCGCGTGGCCGGAGGGGCTCGGCGACGGCGTGCGGATGATCGGCCGCCGCGAGGGCAGCCCGCCGTACGAGGACGTCGCGAAGGCTCTCCACGTCTCGCGTGCCGAATTCGACGCGGCCGTCGCCGCGAAGAAGGACCTCGCGGATCCCATCACGGGCTTCCGCAAGATCCTCGGCGTCACGCGCACGATCGCGAAGATCGGCCTCGAGCTCTACGACCGCTCGAGCCTCGACCTCTTCATGGTCTATTTCCAGGGCACGGACGAGATCGGCCACGTCCTCGGGCGCTACGAAGCCCCGAAGCTGCCGGCGGTTTCCGAGGACGACCACCGGAAGTACCGCGACGGCATCGCGGCGATCTACGTGGAAGCCGACCGGGTTCTCGGCGAGCTTGCCGCGCGCGCACAGAAGGACGGCGCGACGCTGATCCTCGCGTCCGACCACGGCTTCCGGCACGGCGCGGACCGCCCGGCGTTCGTGTCCGGGACGCAGTTCGACACGGCGTTCCTCTGGCACGAGCCGCCCGGCATCCTCGCGGCGGCCGGGCCGGGCGTGATCCCCTCTCCAACGAGAGGGAGGGCGAGCGTCTTCGACCTCGCGCCCACTCTCTGCCGTCTCCTCGGCCTTCCGGCGGACCCGGCGTTCGAGGGAAAGCTCGTCCCCGGATTCACCGGCCTTCCGGCGGTTCCGGCGGCGTCCTGGGCGAAGGCCGCGCCGGTGGAGCGCCTCGTGCCCGCGACGAACGCGGCGACCGAAAAGGAAGAGAAGAAGGCCGCCGACGAGTTCACGAAGCAGCTCATCTCGCTCGGTTACCTCACGGGCGCCGAGGCGTCGGCCGTGGACGCGCGGCCCTCGAACCGCGCGGGCACGGAAACCGCGGGCTCGTTCCAGAACGTGGGAACGTTTTTGCGCGACCGCGGAAAGCCCGCGGAGGCCGTCGTCTGGTACCGGAAGGCGCTCGAGGTGAACCCGAAGTCGGCCACGGCCTGGGTGAACCTCGCGACCGGCCTCCACCAGCTGGGGAAGTACGACGAGTCCGACGACGCGCTCCTCGCCGCGATCGCGAACGGCTATCACGACCCGGAAGCCACCGTGTACCGGCGCGTGAAGCTCTACACGGATGCGAAGGGGAAGGACCAGCGCCCGCAGCTCGTCTCCTTCCTGAAGAAGGTCGTCGCGGCGTACCCGAGGGAAGACCGCTACCGCGCCTCGCTCGGAAAGGCGTTCTTCGAGACGGGCGACTGCGCGAGCGCGCGGGAGCTCTTCGAGGAGCTTTCCAGCCGCCCCGCGCCGGAGGTCGAGAACCTGAACCTCCTCGCCCTCACGAGCTGGTGCCTCGGCGACCTCGCGCGCGCGAAGGCCGCCTTCGAGCGCTCGCTCGCGATCAACCCGAACCAGCCGGTCGTGCGCGAGGGCCTCGCGACCATCGAGAAGGGGAGACCGATGCGATGAGCGTCCCGCGAAAGGTCTCGGTCGTCGTGCCCGTTTACAACGAGGAGGCGAACCTCCCGCTGCTTCTCCCGCGGCTCCTGCCGGTCCTCGCGGGCATGGGCCGTCCGTACGAAATCGTCTTCGTGGACGACGGCTCGCGCGACCGCTCGCTCGAGATCCTCAAGGCCGCCGCCGCCGCGAACCCGGGGGCCGTCAAGGTCGTCGAGCTCGTCCGGAACGCGGGCCAGCACATGGCGATCCTCGCGGCCTTCACGGCGACGGACGGCGAGTACGTCATCACGCTGGACGCGGACCTCCAGAACCCGCCCGAGGAGATCCCGAAGGTCGTCGCGGCCATGGACGCCGGACACGACGTCGTCGGGACGATCCGCCAGAACCGGCAGGACACCTTCTTCCGCCGCGCGGCGTCGCGTCTCGTGAACCGGACCACGGCCGCCATCACGGGGATGAGGCTGAACGACTACGGCTGCATGCTCCGCGGCTACCACCGGGACGTCGTGGACGTCATGTCCGCCTCGGACGAGGCCGCGACGTTCATCCCGGCTCTCGCCCAGCAGTACGCCCGGCGGCCGGTGGAGATCCCCGTCGCCCACGCCGAGCGCACGGCGGGCGAGTCGAAGTATTCTCTCTACAAGCTCGTGCGCCTGAACTTCGACCTCATGACCGGCTTTTCCGTCGTCCCGCTGCAGGTCTTCGGGCTGCTGGGCTTCGTGACGGCCGTCTCCGGGGTCGCGTTCGGCGTCTTCCTCCTCGTCCGCCGGATCGTGGTCGGAGCCGAGGTGGACGGCGTGTTCACGCTGTTCGCGCTCGCCTTCGTCGTCATGGGCGTCCTGATGGCCGGAATCGGGATCGTCGGCGAGTACGTGGGCCGCATCTACCAGCAGGTGCGCGGCCGGCCGCGCTTCCTCATCCGGAAGGTGTGGGGGGCGAACTGATGGGCGGCCTCGTCGTCTGCGCGTACTCGGACGTCGGCTACAAGTGTCTCGAGTGGCTCTTCGACCAGGGCGAGAGCGTGCGCCTCGTGTTCACGCACGCCGACACGCCCGGCGAGGAGCGGTGGTTCGGCTCCGTGGCGGACCTCGCGCGAAAGCACGGCCTCGAGCCGCGCGTCGTGGCCGACCTGAACGACCCGGCCGACGAGGAACGGATCCGCGCCGTGCAGCCGGACTTCCTGTTCTCGTTCTACTTCAAGAAGATGATCCCGGAGCGCGTCCTCTCGGTGCCGAAGATGGGCGCCCTGAACATGCACGGCTCCGTCCTCCCCGCGTTCCGCGGCCGTTCGCCCGTGAACTGGGCGATCCTGAAGGGCGCGACGGAGACGGGCGCGTCGCTCCACTACATGACGGGCAAGCCGGACGCCGGCGACCTCGTGGACTTCGAGCGCGTGAAAATCGGGCCCGACGACGACATCCTCGGTGTCTCGCGCCGCGTGGGCGACGCGGCCGTCTCGGTGCTCGCGCGCGCGATGCCGAAGCTCAAGGCCGGCACGGCGCCGCACGTGCCGCTCGACCTCGCGAAGGGGAGCTACTTCGGCGGGCGCAAGCCCGAGGACGGCGAGATCGACTGGACGAAGAGCGCGAAGGAGATCCACGACCTCGTCCGCGCCGTGACGAAGCCGTGGCCGGGGGCGTTCACGGACGTGTTCGGGAAGACCGTCACGATCTGGAAGACGCGCCCCGCGCCGTACCTGGGGCACGACGTCTTCCCGGGGAAGGTCGAGCTGACCGAGAGCTCCGTCGTCGTCTACGCGGGCGACGACCGGACGCTCGAGATCCTCGCCGCGCGTCCGGAAGGCGGGATGGATCTCGACGCCGCCGGCTTCCGCGATTGGCTCGTCCGGCCGTCCGGCATCTTTCCGCGCGTAAAGGAAGACACATGAGAGTCCTGATCCTGGGAGTGAACGGATTCATCGGAAACGCCCTCACGCGGCGGATCCTCACGACGACAGACTGGGAGGTGTTCGGCCTCGACGTCGGCAGCGAGCGGATCGAGGAGTTCCTCGGCGAGAAGCGCTTCCGCTTCCTCGAGGGCGACATCTCGATCAACCGCGAGTGGATCGAGTACCACGTCAAGAAGTGCGACGTCGTCCTGCCGCTCGTCGCGATCGCGACGCCCGCGACGTACGTGAAGAACCCGCTCTCCGTCTTCGAGCTCGACTTCGAGGAGAACCTCCGGATCATCAAGATGGCGGGCAAGTACGGCAAACGCGTCGTCTTCCCGTCCACGTCCGAGGTCTACGGGATGTGCCCGGACAAGGAGTTCGACGAGGACCGCTCGCCGCTCGTCTACGGGCCGATCGCCAAGCCGCGCTGGATCTACTCGGCGTCCAAGCAGCTCCTCGACCGCGTCATCTCCGCGATGGGGACGGCGCAGGGCCTCCAGTACACGCTCTTCAGGCCCTTCAACTGGTACGGCCCGCACCTCGACAACGTGGACGCCCCGAAGGAAGGGTCGAGCCGTGTTTTGACGCAGTTCCTCCACAACATCCTCTACGGCGTCCCGATCAAGCTCGTCGACGGCGGCGCCCAGCGCCGCTGCTTCACGTACATCGAGGACGGGATCGACGGCCTCATGACCATCCTCGAGAACCCGAAGGGGAAGGCCGACAGCCAGATCTTCAACCTCGGGAACCCGTCCGCCGACCTCTCGATCGAGACCCTCGCGCACGCGCTGATCGACACCGTCGCCACGTACCCGAAATTCGCGGCCGCGGCGAAGAAGACGCGGATCGTGAAGGTCACGTCGAAGCAGTACTACGGCGAGGGCTACCAGGACATCACGACGCGCGTCCCGTCTGTCGCGAAGGCGAAGAGGCTTCTCGGGTGGACGCCGAAGACGGACTTCCCGACGGGCCTGAAGAAAACGCTCGACTTCTACCTGAAGGGGCGCAAGCCGCCCGAAGTGTGAGCGGTCCGCGCCTCGCCCTCAAGGTCGACGTCGACACGTACCGGGGCACGCTCGAGGGCGTGCCGCGTCTCCTCGACCTCTTCGCGAAGGAGGGCGTGAAGGCGACGTTCTTCTTCTCGCTCGGCCCCGACACGAGCGGCAAGGCGATCAAGCGCATCTTCCGGAAGGGCTTCGTGAAGAAAGTTCTCTCCGCGAGCCCGGCGGCGTCGTACGGGCTGAAGACGATGCTCTACGGGACGCTCCTGCCCGCGCCGGACATCGGCGGGCGGCCGGAGACGGTCGCGCGCATGCGCGAGGCCGCGAAGGCCGGCCACTCCGTCGGCATCCACGCGTGGGATCACATCGACTGGCACGACCATCTCCCGCGGATGACGCGCGGCGAGATCGAGGCCGTCGTCGCGAAGGAGCACGCGCGCTTCCTCGAGATCTTCGGCGCGCCCGCCGCGTTCCAGGCGGCGCCGGGCTGGACGGCAACGCCGCTTTCCGTCGAGGTCCAGGAGGCGCACGGCATCCTCGCGACGTCGGACACGCGCGGCGGCGAGCCTTTCCACGCGCTGCGGGCGGACGGCACGCCGAGCCGTGTGCTGGAAATTCCGTCGACGCTGCCGACGCTGGACGAGCTGCTCGCCCTCCCGCTCCGTGGCGCCGGGACTCAGGCGGATAAGGCCTGCGAATTTCTTCGAATGAGTGTGAGAGAGGAAGGGGCGGCGGGGAGCGGAGGCGCGGTGCGGGGGCCGGCCCGCTGCACGTCCATTCCATCCACACGGAGATCGAGGGCGCCGCCTCGTTCCACGACTGGTTCGCCGAGCAGGTCGCCGCGTGGAAGAGCGACGGCGTTCGCTTTCTCACCTTCGAAGAAATTTGCAGACCCTTGCTCTCTGCTTCCGCGCCTGCAAGCGCGGAGAGGGAGCAAATCGATATCCCGATCAAGGCTCTCTCGTGGACGACGCTTCCGGGGCGGGCGACGCCGGTCGCGACTGGGGCATCATCCGCCGCATGAAGAGCCTCCAGGAGACCTACGGCCAGAACACGGTCTGCTTCGGCTGTGGCCCCTCGAACCCGAAGGGCCTCCAGATCCGGAGCTTCGCCGAGGGCGACGAGGTCGTCGCGACGTGGCAGGCCGAGCCGCACCACCTCGCGTTCGAGGGCGTCGTGAACGGCGGGATCCTCGGCGCGCTCCTCGACTGCCACAGCAACTGGACGGCCGCGTGGCACCTCATGCAGAAGGCCGGGGACGGGGTGCTGCCCTCGACGGTCACCGCGGACTTCCACGTCGTGCTCAAGCGACCGACGCCGATCAAGGAGCCCCTCCACCTGAAGGCGCGCGTCGTCGAATCGACGGCGGACCGCGCCGTCGTCGAGGCGACGATCGAGGCGGGCGGCAAGGTCACGGCGACGTGCCGCGGCACGTTCGTCGCGGTGAAGGAAGGGCACCCGGCGTTCCACCGCTGGTGACCGGCGCCGACGCGTCCGCCGCGCCCCCGTCGCGCGCGTTCGTCGCGCTCTTCTTCCTTCTCGTCCTCGCCGCGCTCCTCTTCTCGGACAAGGGCCAGATCGCGGGCGACGGCGGCGTCCGCTGGCGGGCGCTCGTCGCCCTCGCCGACGACGGGCATCTCACGCCCGACCGCTACACGCTCGAGATGCCGATCCTCGCGACGCCGCTCTGGGCGGCGGGCGTGGCGGCGGCCCGTGCCGCGGGCGAGACGGGCCCGGCCCGGCTCGAGACGATCGGCCGCGTCGTCCAGCGGTTCAACAAGCTCGTCGCGTTCGCGATCGCCGTCTGGCTTTTCCGGCGCCTGAGACGCCTCGGCCTCGGCGAGAGAGGCGCTGCAGGAGGCGTTCTGTGCCTTCTCTTTGCGAGTCTCCTGATCCCTCATTCGAAGGATTTCTACTCCGAGGGTTTGTGGACGTTTCTCTCGTGCGTGGCGCTCGGCCTCCTCGCGGATGGGGCGGAGCGGACGCGTCGTGGCGACGCCGTCCTCCTCGTCTCGACGGCGCTCGCGATTCCGCTGAATCCGCTCCTTCTTCCTGTGATCTTCGTGACATCCGCCATGCTGTTTTTCTCAGAAGGTGATGAGGGGCGATCCGCTGCGCGCCGGGGTGCGGTTCTCGCTTCGGCCGGCGCCGCCCTGGGTCTTGGTCTCGCGATTTCTGAGAACCTCTTCCGCCGCGGTGCGCTCCTCGATTTCGGTTATGCGGGAGAAGGTTTCACGGCACCCTTTTTCGAAGGATTCTTCGGCCAGCTCTTTTCCCCGGCGCGCGGCGCCGTCTTCTACCTTCCGATGTTCTTCGTCGGCTTCGTCCTCGCCGTGCGCGGCGCGACGCCGGAGGTGCGGCGCTTCGCGCGCGCCGGGACCGCATTCGGCGTTCTCCTCGTCCTCGCGTACTCGAAGTGGTTCGCATGGCACGGGATGACGTACTGGGGGCCCCGCTTCCTCCTGCCGCTCTCGATTCTCGGAGCCGCGTTCTTCGCGCTCGCGTGGACGGAGTTCTCCCGGCCGACGGCGCGGGCGATCCTCGTCGTCCTCCTCGCGCTCTCGTACGTGGCGTACAAGGCCGGCGTCGGCGTCGGCGTCACCCCGCTGCGCGCGTGCCTTCTGCCGGACGCGGCGCAACTCTCGTGCTACTGGGACTGGGCGCGAATGCCGCTCTCCTCGTGGCTGTCACCGCGGGACCTCGCGTCGATGCTGTCCCATCGCTCGACGGCGGTGGAGGCCGGGACGCTCGTCCTCTTCGCCGTCCTCGTGGTCCTCACGGGGCGAGGTCGATCACGACGCGCGATTTCCCCGCCGGAACCGGCACCCCGATCAGGTTGAGGTCGGCGGCGTAGACGGTCGCGGGCTTTCCGTTTACGGTCGCCGTGACGCGCGGCGTGAAGCTCCGGTCGACGCGCAGGATCGCCGCACGCGCTCCCGAGGTCTCGACGACGAGCCGGTCCGCGCCGTTCTCGATGACCGTCACGTCGGCCGAGGCGTCGCGCACCGCCGACGCGACGGACGCGGCGTCCTTCGCGTGCACGACGACGTCCGTCGCCGGGTCGAACCCGGCGTCCTCGAACGCGGAGACGGTCGCGCTGATGGAGTCCGCGACGACGACCCGTCCCGCGCGCCGAAGACCGGGCAGCGGATCCGTCACGCGCCAGAGCGTGACGGGGACTCCCGCGGAGCCTTCCACGTAGACCGGCGCGAGGCCGGGCGTCTCCGCCGGGACGTCGGCCGCGATCACGGCGTGGACGCCGGCGGCGCGCAGCCACTTCAGGCGGCGGTCCCACGGCGCCTGCTTCACGACGTCGGACGCATAGCGGTTCAGGATCGTGTAGCTGCCGTCGGGGTCGGGGTCCCAGGCGTAGACGAGGCCGTGGGGCGCGCCCGACAGCGCCCAGCCCTGACGCGCCTGCGCGAGCGCGAGGTCGAGGATTCCTCCGGTCTCGACGCGGCCCTGTGCTCCGCGCCGGACGGCGTCGAAGTCTTTCCCGGCGCGCTCGAAGACGCGGCCCCCGAGCACGGCCGCGCGGGCGACGAGCGGCGACGGCTCCATGAAGATCGACGACGGGACGCGGGGGATCGCCGCGGGCGCGTACGCCAGCAGCGAGACCGCCGCCGAGGCGAGGAGCAGCCCCTGGCCGCGGGCATCGCGCGCCCCGCGCGCAAGGAGGAGCCCGAGGACGGCGAGACCGGCGCCGGCGAGCGCCGCCTCGGAGGGAATCCGCTGGAGGACGGGAGCGAGGACGACGCCGGGGGGCGACGCCCACGCGGGATCCCAGAGGCGCACGAGAACGGCGAAGACCGTCCGCGGCGAAAGGCGCGCGACGATCGCGAGGACGCCGAAGAGCACGGCGAGCCCGAGGAGCGTTCGAGAGGCGCGCCGCCGGAAGCGCGGCACCGCGTCCTCGACGAGGAGGCGGTCGACCCCGAACGCGGCCAGGGCGGCGAGCGCCATCGTGAAGGGCAGGAGCGCTTTCACCGGGTAGCGCAGGACGTGGAGGGCCGGCAGCGCCTCGTAGGCGGCGCGGGCTCCGGGCAGCCACGGTGTGAACGAGGCGAGGAGCGCCACCGCCGCGGTCCCGATCCAGAAGCGCGCCTCGGAGCGGCGCGCGGAGAGGACGAAGACGAGCGCGAGCGCGAGCGGGACGACGCCGAAGGAGAGCGACGCGTGGTAGGGCGGGTTTCCCTGCGTGACGGCGAAGCCCCAGAAGCCGCCCGAAACGACGCGCGAGGGGTCGCCGAAGAGCTGGGGGAACGGCGTCTCGAGGAGGCGCAGCGGGTGGAACCCGACGGCCGCGAACTCCGACCACGAGAAGCCGCGGACGCGCCGCGACGCGAAGACGGACGCCTTCCAGACCTCGAGGAGCCACGGCGACACGAGGAGGGCCGCCACGAGGCCGCCGCCGAGCAGAGCGCCCGTGCCGCGCAGGCGCGCCGGCCCCGGTCCGCGCACTGCGTACGCGAGGGCGAGGAGCAGCGCGAGCGCCGCGAGGGCGGGCTCGCCTCCGAGAACGAGGAGAGAGGCCGCGAAGGCGACGACGAGCCCGGCGCGCGCCGTGGCGCGGGAGGTCTCGGCGGCCCGGGCGCGCGCGACGGCGAAGAGGAGCCACGGCGCCCACGCGAGCGTCGTTGCGGCATTCAGGAACGCGGCGGAGGAGAGGACGAAGCCCGAAAGGCCCCACGCGAGGGCTCCGACGAGCGCCGCCTCCTGCGAGCGCACTTCCGTGCGCAGGAAGAGATACGCGCCGAGGAGCCCGAGGCCGAGGTGGAGGAGGAGCTGGACGCCGAGCCACCGCGGTGCGGCCGGGAACGGGTACGCGAGGACGAGGTTCGGGTTTCCGCGGTACGCCTGCCCGAAGGACGCCGCCGGGTTGAGCTTCGCGGGGCCGAGCGCGGAGGCAAGGGCGCGGGAGGGACGCTGCGTCGTGCCGATGTCGCGGTACGCGGGCGTGGACGCGCCCGTCAGGAGGTCGCGGTGCGTCAGGAGCGCGGCGGCCGCGAGGAGGAGCGCCGCCGCGTGCGCGGGCCCCGGCGCGAAGCGCCGACCGCTCACGTGAAGAGGGGGTCTTTCCGCCAGCCCCACTTGTTCATCTTGAATCGCGCCATGACCCAGAGGATCGACAGGCCGTAGATGCACGAGCGCCGGAAGCTGATCTGCGACGCGTCGTCGAAGTAGCGCGTCACGATCGGGACCTCGCGGATGCGCATCCCCTTCCAGATCCCCGCCGCGATGATCTCCGTGTCGAACACGAAGTCGTCGGAGAACGCGGAGAGGTTCACGGTCTCGAGGTACTTCCGGGAATAGGCGCGCAGCCCGGAGTGGTACTCGGTGAGGTAGAGGTAGAACGTCGCGTTCTCGATCGCCGTCAGGAAGATGTTCGCGAGGTACTTCCACTTCGGCATGCCGCCCTCGAGGGGCCGCCCGCCGAGCATCCGGCTCCCGAACATCGCGTCCTCGAGCCCCTCGGCGATCGGGCGCACGAGCTCGGGCAGGACGGACGCGTCGTACTGGTGGTCGGGGTGGACCATCACGCAGATGTCCGCCCCGCGCGCGAGCGCCGTGGCGTAGCAGGTCTTCTGGTTCCCGCCGTAGCCCGTGTTCCGGTCGTGGACGACGACGTGGACGCCGGGAATCGCGCGCGCGACCTCGACGGTGCGGTCCGTCGAACCGTCGTCCACGAGGATGACGTCGTCAACCCACTCCTTCGGGATCTCGTGAAAAGTCGAGTGCAGCGTCTTCTCCGCGTTGTAGGCGGGCATCACGACCGCGACGCGCTTGCCGAAGACGGGCACTCCGGGATTCTAGGGGGAGTCGACGCGGAAAACCCGGAAGCGGGGCTGGAAACTGCCGTCCGGCCGGAGCGAGCCCGTGCGCGAGTCGAGGACGCGGACGAGGAAGGGGACGGGCCGCTCGGAGGCGGACTCGTGCACGCGCCGCCCGAACATCGACGACGTCGGCCCGGGAGCGCGCCCCGCCGCGGCGGCGTAGGACGGCAGGAGGCGCGACACGTCGGCCGTGACGAGGTAGCGGCACTTCGCGCCCCGGAGAATCGCGAGCGCCTCGGCGTCGTCGGTCGCCGTGAAGAGCCGGCACTGGCGCCGCCAGCCGTAGACGAAGGGGTCGGCGGCGGACGGGCGTCCGGCGAGCGCCGTCACGAAGTGGCCCGCCGACCACGGCGGCATGACGCCGGGGATCGAGCCCGGCGCGGGCGGCGGCAGCGCGGCGGGGTCGGCCGGCGGCGGGTCGAGCGCGCGAAGCCGCGCGAAGAGCTCGAGGACGTCGTCGCCGGGGGCGCTCGCGTAGGCCTGCGCGCGGGCGAGATACGGAGCGCCCGGGAAGACGACGAGCGCTGAGGCGAGGGCGATCGGGGCGAAGAGGCGCGCGCGGCCGTGCAACCGTCGAGGCGCAAGACGCGCGACTGCCTCGGCGAGAGCCAGCGCCGCGAAGATCGACAGGTAATAGACGTTGCGCTGCTGGAAGAGCGCCATCACGAAGACGGCGGCGGCGAAGAGCGCGACGAGCGCGCGCGCGGCGGCCCGCGGGCGCGAAGGAAGGACGGGGCGCCGCGCCGCGGGCCGGAGCCACACGAGGACGGCGAGCGGGACGAGGAGGAAACCCGGGGAGAGCTCGCGCACGGCGCGCTCGAACGTGGACCAGGTGCTCACGAGCGGCTGGCATTCGGCGACGAGGCGCAGGAACTCGGGCGGGTAGGAGAGGAAGCCGCCGTCGGCGAAGTCGTCCGCGCGCGCGCCCGCTCCTTCCTTGAACACGTACGTCCCTCCGCGGAACACGGCCTCGAGGACGCGCTGGGCGTTCGGCAGCGCGACGGCGAGAGCCGCGGCCGCGCCGAGGCCCCAGATCAGCCGGCGCCGCGCCGAGGGGGCGCGCCATGCGGAGAGCGCGAGGAGCGGGACGGCGGCTCCGGCGAGGAGCGCGGGCTGGAACCAGCCGAAGGAGACGAAGGCGAACGGGACGGGCTCCCGCGGAAGGGTGAGCGCGGCCCCTCCGGCGACGAGGACGGCGGCCGCGAGAGCGGCGGCGCCGGCGCCCTCTCCGAGCGCGACGGCCGCCCACGCGAGGCCGAGGCCCGCGACGAAGACGGCGCCCTGCCACGTGAGGACCGCCAGCGCGATCGCGGCGCCGAAGACGGCCGCGCGCGCGACGCGCGCGCCGGGCGGCGCGGCGGCGGCCCACGCGCCCGCCGCGAGAACGAGCAGGAGGTTGAGCGCCTCGGCGACGTGGTGGTCGAAGTGGCCGAAGCCGCCCCACAGGACGGCGGCCGGGATCGCGACGTACGCGGCGGCGGCGATCCGGGCGCGGCGGCGGCCGAACACCCGCCGCGCGAGGAAGAAGAGGGGAACGACGTGCAGGGCGCCGAGAACGGCGGGAAGGGTGGCCGCGACCCGTGTCACCTGCTCCGTCGTCGCGGTGGCGCCGTAGAGGGCTCGCGAGATCCCTCCGGCGAGGAGATCGAACGCGGGCGGCCAGATGAAGACGCCGCCGTCGGGGTGGTTCAGGTACGGGTCGCGGAACGGGACGCGCGGGAAGTTGCGCGCGACCGAGACCGTGCGCCGGAGATGGCCGTAGCAGTCGGGAGAGAGGAGGCGCCACCCGTGCGCCGTGGCGTCGGGGAACGGCGCGAGCCGGAAGGAAAGGGCGGCGAGGAAGACGAGAGCCACGAAGAACCCGTCCCGGCCGCGGCCACGCGCGCGCGTCTGCACGGCGCGAGCGTAACAGCCAGTCCGAGTTCCTTCCGCGCCGGCCCCCTACAATCCCGGGATGCATTCCCCCGGGCCGCTCCGGTTCTGGCTCGGCGCCGCCGCGCTCGGCGTTCTCGGCGTGCTGCTCGTCGCCGACCACGCGCGAAACGACAGCCCGACGATGGACGAGCCGTTCCACACGCTTGCGGCCGCCGAGTACGCGATCGCCGGGACGTACAACGCGAACCTCGAGCATCCACCGCTCGTGAAGCTCCTGTCGGGTTTCGCGGTGCGCGCGGCGGGCGCGCGCCCGCCGCGCATGGACGAGCCCTTCTCGATGCGCACCGCCGAGCAGCCGCGCCCGTTCGCGTTCAGCTCGACGCTGACGCCGGAACGCCTCTTCGGCGCCGCGCGCGCGCCCGTGGCCGCGCTCTTCTTCGTGCTCGTCCTCGTCGTGGGCGGCGCCGTGCGCCGCTGGGGCGGGAGCGTCGCCGGGCTTCTCGCCGCGGCGCTCGTCGCGCTGGAGCCGAACCTCGTCGCGCACGCGGGAGTCGTCCACACCGATCTCGCGGCGGCGCTCGGGTTCTTCGCGACGCTCTCCCTGTGCCTCCTCGCGCTCGAGAAGCGCTCCCTCGCGCTCTGGGCCGGAGCGGGCGCGGCGCTCGGTGCCAGCCTCGCGGCGAAGTTCTCCTGTGTCCTTCTCGTGCCGATGGTCGCGGTCCTCGCGCTCGTCGGCCTCTTCCGGGAGCGGCGCGCGGCCGCGCGCGAGGGACGGCGTGCGTCCGCCCTCCCCGCGGTCGGCCTCCTCCTCGCGGGCGCCGTGTCGGCCGCCGTCCTCTTCGGGTGCTATGCCGTGGCGATGCGGAACATGTCCGCGCGCGACGCCGAGGGAGCCGTCCGCATCTTCCTCGCCTCGCGGGAGGCGCCGCCGGCCACGGTGGAGCGCGTCGTGGCGATCTCCTCGATCTCGAAGCAGGCGGGCCACTACGCGGCCGGCCTCGCGGGAATCGCGATCCAGAACAGGACCGGCGGCGGTGTGAACTTCCTCTGCGGAAGGCTCTCCGTCGACGGCTTCTGGAACTATTTCTTCGTTGCCTTTGCGGTGAAGTCGGCCCTCGGCTTCCTCGGGGTCCTCGGTGCGGCCGTCGTCCTCGCGGCGGTGAAGCGCGACCGCCTCACGCTCATCTTCTGGGCGCTCGTCCTGCCGGTCGCCTACCTCTTCCTGACGGGCATGGCGACGTCGTACAACATCGGGATCCGCCACATGCTCCCGGTGTATCCGCTCCTCGCAGCGGCGGCGGTCCTCGCCGTCTTCCGCGCGCTGCCCCCCCGCGCCGCGGCCGCGGTGCTCACGGCCGGCGTCGCGATCCAGGCCGCCGAGATTCTCGCGGTCCACCCGCACGAGCTCTCGTTCTTCAACGCGGCCGCGGGCGGCCCGGCGCACGGGGCCGCGTGGCTGAACGACTCGAACCTCGACTGGGGGCAGGACCTCGCGCGCGTCGCGGCGCGGCTTAAGGCGCGCGGGGAGGACGCGGGGACGACGATCGCCTACTTCGGCGGGGCGGATCCCGCGTACTACCTCCCGAAGGCGCGACCGTTCGAGGGCCCCCTCGACCCGCTCGCGCCCGGCCGGTACGCCGTGTCGGAGTTCATCCGGTGCTGCGGGCCGGAGGCCATGGCCTTCCACGGCGACGCCTCCGGCGCGGCCGGCTTCGAGCGTCTCCGCCGCGCGCTGAAGGAGCGCGGCACGCCGCTCGCGCGCGAAGGGATGGGATACTCCGTCATCCTCTGGGAGCTGAAGGAAAAGAGCCCGTGAAACTCTCGATCGTGATGCCGGCCTACAACGAAAAGAAGACGATCCGCGAGATCGTCGCGCGGGTCCAGGCCGTGGACCTCGGCGCCCTCGAGCGCGAGATCGTGATCGTCGACGACGGTTCGAAGGACGGGACGCGCGACATCCTGCGCGAAATGGACGGCACGGGCGGCGTGAAGGTCGTCCTGCAGCCGCACAACATGGGGAAGGGCGCGGCCGTGTGGGCGGGCATGAAGGCCTCCACCGGCGACATCGTGATCATCCAGGACGCGGACCTCGAGTACGACCCGCGCGAGTACCCCGTCGTCCTCGGCCCGATCCTCAAGGGCGAAGCCGACATCGTCTACGGCTCGCGCTTCCTCGGCCATCCGGGCGGGCACCGCGTCCTCTACTTCTGGCACACGGTCGGGAACCGCGTTCTGACCTTGATGTCCAACGCGTTCACGAACCTCAACCTCACGGACATGGAGACCTGCTACAAGGCCATGCGCCGCGAGATCGTGGACCGGCTGGACCTCCGGTCCCAGCGCTTCGGGATCGAGCCCGAGATCACCTGCAAGGTCTCCCGCATGCGCGCGCGCATCTTCGAAGTGCCGATCTCGTACCACGGCCGCACGTACGAGGAAGGCAAGAAGATCGGCATCAAGGACGGGTTTCAGGCCGTCTGGACCATCCTCAAGTACTTCCGGTGGGAGGCGCCCGAGGGCGACGTCGGCGCGATCACGCTCCGCCGCATGGAAGGGCTCTCCGTCTACAACAAGTGGCTGCACGACCGCTTCGACGCGTGGCTCGGAAGCCGCGTGCTCGAGGTCGGCTCCGGCGTCGGGAACCAGACCCGGTTCTTCGCGGACAAGGAACGCGTCGTCGCCTCCGACATCGAACCGCACTACGTCGGCGAGCTGAAGGCGAAGTTCGAGGGCCGCGCGAACGTCCGCGTCGCGTCGTTTCGCTTCCCGCTCACGGACGGGGACGTCCGCGACCTCGCCTCCGAGCGCATCGACACGATCGTCTGCCTGAACGTCCTCGAGCACATCGAGGACGACGCGGCGACGCTGCGCGACTTCGCACGCGTCCTGCCCTCCGGCGGGCACCTCGCGCTCCTCGTCCCCTCGCTCCCGGCGCTCTACGGCACGCTCGACGAGGCGCTGCGGCACTACCGCCGGTACGAGAAGGCCGGCCTCCAGAGGCTCGTGGCCGAGGCCGGGTTCGCCGTCGAGAAGATCCGCTACCTGAACCGGCCGGGCGTCTTCGGCTGGTGGCTGAACTCGCGCGTCCTCCGCCGGCGGGTCCTTCCGCGCCAGCAGCTCGGCGTGTTCCGCTGGCTCATGCCGCTCCTCAGGGCCGAGGAGGACGCGGAGCCGTCCTTCGGGATGTCGCTCCTCGTCCTCGCCCGGAAGCCCTGACGCCCATGGCGGCGGGACCGGCCAGAGCCTCCCGGCTGCCGAGCGCCGCGGCCCTCGCCGTCGTTCTCGCCGCGTTCGCCGTCCGCTTTCACGACTTTCTCCTCGGCGGAACGCTCTACCGCCGGGACGCAGGCTTCTTCTTCGTGCCGTGGCGCAGCGTCGTCGAGCGGCTCCTCCGCGCGGGCGAATGGCCGGTCTGGAACGACTGGATGTCCGGCGGGCGGCCTCTCGCGGCGGACCCGAACGCAGCCGCCTTCTGGCCGCTCTCGCCGCTGGTCGCGCTCCTCGGGCCGACGGGCCTCTCGCTGGCGAACTCGGCGCTCGTTCTCGTCCTGTTCTTCTGGGCGCTGCGCCGGCTCGGCCTGTCGGCGCCGGGCTCCGCGGCGGGAGCGCTCGTGCTTCTCTTCTCCGGGGTCTTCCAGTCGCTGCCCGGCTTCTTCGGGATGGCCGCGGCCGCCGCGCCGCTGCCCCTCGCGTTCGCCCAGCTGCCGCGCCTCGCCGGAGGCGATTCCGGAGCGCGCCGCCGCGCCCTCGCCTTCTGCGCTCTCGCGTTCGGTCTCTCGGCGCTCGGCGGCGAGCCCGCCGCGACCCTGATCGGCGCGGCCGCCTTCGGATCCCTCGCGCTGGCAGCGTCCGCCCGCAGGCGGGCGGTCCCCGCGGCCGCCGGCGCCCTCGCGCTCGGCCTCGCGCTGGCGGCGGTGCAGGTCCTCCCCGCGGCGGCCGAGGTCGCGCGCTCGGCGCGGGCGTCCGAAATGCGGCCGGAGCACGGCGCGCTCTTCTGGTCCGTGCGTCCTGCGCGAGTCCTGACGCTTCTCGAACCGCGCCTGACGGGCGACGCGGCAGAGGGCCCCCATTGGGGCGCGGCGACATTCGACGCTTCCGGGCCGTACTTCGACGACCTGGCGCTCGGCGTCCTGCCGCTTCTCTTCGCGGCGGCCGCGTGGCGTGACCGGCGCGGCCGCGCGGCGCTGCTCGTCGCGGGCGGCGCGGCGGTCCTGTCGTTCGGGCGATTTCTTCCGGGCTACGGCGCAATCGCGTCCGCGCTTCTCGTCCGTGCGCTACCCGGAGAAGTGGTGGCTCCTCGCGACGTTCGCGCTGGCGGCGGCGGCGGCGGTCGGGGTGGACGCGGTCTTCTCCGGGGATGCGGAGGTTCGGGAGAGGGCGAGAAAGGCTTTGCTTCGGACCGCTCTGGTGATGGCTCTCGTATGCGGCGCGCTCTGCGCTTTGGCGTTCGGCGCTGAAGAGCTTCTTAGAAAGGTGTTGTGGGGTCTCGGCCTCGGCGCCGGCGACGCGTCTGGCGCGGCGGTGGCTGGCGTGCTCCGGACTCCACTGCTCGCGGGAACCGCGACGCTGGTCGTGTGCGCCGGCGGCTTCTTTCTCCTCTCCTCCTCCCTCTCCGCCCCCCTCTTCACCTTCAAAGAAAATCTTCTTTTCCCGATTCTCCTCGCGAGCCTTCTCGGCATCCTCTTCCTCGGCGACGCGGCGCGCCGCGTCGCCGGGACGTGCCCCGCGGGGCCGGCGGATCTCTATCGCAAGGAGACGCCCGAGGTCGCGCTCGTGCGCGCGCAGGCGGGCGGCGGCCGTTTCTACGACGACGGCGCGGACGACCGCGCGACCGTCGTTCGGCGCACGCTGGAGGCAGGCGGGCTCGACCTCCTGCGGCCCGCGACCGGGACGGTGTTCGGGATCCGGTACCTCGGCGACAACGACGTGGACCGCCTGACCGCGGCTCCGGCCGTCCGCTGGACCGCCGCTCTCGCAAGGTTGCCGTGGGGCGAGGAGAAGTCCCGCATCCTCCGCTCCGCCGGAGTCTCCGTCGTCCGGACGGCGTCGCCCGGCCCGGATCCCGCCGCGACGGAGGAGATCGGCCGCGCGGGATCGGACCGTCTCGTCCGGATCGCCGGCGCGCGGCCGGAATTCGCGCTGCTGCCCGAGGGCGAGGCGGGCTCGGTGCTCGTCATCGAGCGGCGGCCCTCGCGCGTCGTCCTCCGCGCCGACGTGACGCTTCCGTCCGCGACGCTCTGGATCGGCCGGACGTTCGACCCCAACTGGCGCGCGCGCGCGGACGGCCGGGAGCTCGCGCTGAACGCGGCGGACGGATGGCGCATGGAAGCGAAGCTCGCGAAGGGCGTCCACGACGTGACGCTCAGCTATGCAAACCCGCTCTTCGGCATTGGAGCCGCCGTCTCGCTCGCCGGTCTCGCCGCCGCGGTCGCGCTCGTGAGGGCGGGGAGGCCCGCGTGAAATTGCGACGCGCTGCGCTTCTCCTCGGGGCAATCCTTCTCGCGTGGGTGCCGTACCGCGCGTTCTTCGGGAGCGACGTGCCCGTCGGCCGCGACCTGCTCTTCTTCTTCTATCCGCTCAAGGCGCACCTCGCCGAGGGGTTGTCGCGCGGAGAGCTCCCGTGGGTGGACCGCTTCCGGTGGGGCGGCGCGCCGCTGCTCGGGGGCCCGTCGGCGGCGCCCTTCGACCCCGCGAACCTTCTTTTTCTCGCGCTGCCCCTCGGCACGGCAATGAAGGCGTGGATGCTCCTCCACCTCGCGGCGCTCGTCGCGGGTTTCGCCGCATTCGCGCGACGGCTGGGTCTCGCGTCGGCGCCGGCGGCGCTCGCCGGCCTCGTATTCGCTCTCGCGGGGACGACCGTCTCCGTCGTGCCGTTCCCGCCGACGCTGTCGGCGCTCTCGGTCCTTCCGTGGTTCGCGGCGTTCGTTCTCGACACCGTGCGCGCTCCGTCGGCCCGGAACGCCGCGAAGACCGGCGCGGCAGCCGCACTGCTCGCCGTTGCGTCGGCTCCCGAGTTCCTCCTCTACGGGGCCGCCGTCGCGGCGATGCTCGTCGCGGCGGCCCCGCCCGAGCCGTCGCCCCCTGAGCCCTTACGTGGCGTCGCGACCCCGCGGCGCGGCCGCGCTCTCGCGGCGCTGGCGGCCGCGGCGGTCCTCGCGGCCGGCCTTTCGGCCGTCGCGCTCGTGCCGGCCGCCGCCACGGCCGCGCGCAGCATTCGCGGCCCCGGTGGCGGCATGTCCGAGGGCGCCGCGGCGATCGAGCCGCTCGAGCCGGCGCGCCTGAGGGAGTTCCTCGCCGACGGGCTCGTGGCGGACTGGACGCGCGTTTCCACCGCTCGCGGCGCCACCCACTACCCGTACCTCCCGTCGCTGACGCCCGGGCGCGTCGCGTGGCTCCTCGTCCTTCTCGGGCTCGCGCGGCGGGGTCCCCTGCGCGTCGCTTCGACCGTGCTCGTAGCCGCCGGCGTTCTCCTCGCCATGGCGGGGGCGACGCCGGTGTTCCACCTCGCGGTGAAGGCGCTGCCGTTCTTCGCGTCGCTCCGCTTTCCCGAGCGCCATGCGACGCTCGCGGGCTTCGGGCTCGCGACGCTTGCGGCGCTCGGGCTTGCGCGGCTCGACGCGACGCTTTCCCCGCGGGCGCGCCGCATCGTCCTGCCGCTTCTCGCGCTCGCGGTGCTCGTCGACCGCGAGCCGATGGCCCGCGGGCTCTCGCCCGTGGAGAACGAATCCGTCCTGTCGCGGCCCCCCGCGCTTCTCGAGCGCCTTACGCCTCCCGCCGGCGACGCGCCGCCGCCGCGCATCTTTCACCGGGATCTCTACGCCCCCGTTCCGGTCTACGACACGCAGGACCTCGCGGCCTCGGGCCGCACGGCGCGGGCGTCGCTGCTCCCCGGATACGCCTCGCTCTTCGGCGCCGGCTACGTTTTCGAGAAGGACTACGACCTGTCGCTGTCGGTCGAGGTCTTCGAGTGGATGCGCCTCCTCGGCCGCGCGGTCCCGACGCCGGATCCCCTCCCGCTCCGGATCGTTCGCTCTGCGGGCGCCTCCGCGGTCCTCGCGAGCGAGCGCGGGGCGGACGGGCGTTACCGGCCGCGTCTGCTGCGGATCGCGGACCCGCTGCCGCCGTTCCGGTTCGCGTCGCGCGTCGTGGCCTCGAACGACGCCCCTGCCGTGTTCAGGCGGTTTCTCGAAGACGGCGCCGACGCCGCAACGGCGTACGTCGACGCCGCGCTGCCGGGGTTTCCGGACGCGCCCGGCGCGGGCCGCATCCTCGGGCTCCGGGACAGGCCCTCGGGCCTCTCGGTGGACGTCGAGGTCGACGGTCCGGGCGAGGCGTTCCTGATGCTCTGGCGCCTGCGAGAGGCGGTCGAGGACGCGACGCTCGACGGGCGCCGGGCCGCCGTCGTTCCGATGGCGTTCGGCTTCGCGGGAGCCCGGATTCCCCCCGGCCGGCACGTGCTCGCGTTGCGGCCGGAGACGCGCTGGGTGAAGATAGGGGCGTTGGTCACCGCGGCGACGGCCGCCGCCCTGGCGCTCGCCTGGGCTCTTCGCCGCCTCGGCCCCGCCGCCGCATGAGTCCGCTTTCGCGCAATACCCGGCGCCGTCTGGCGCTTTACGGCGTGGGCGCCGCCGTGGCCGCGGCCGTCTGGCTGCTGCCGCGCGTCCTCCTGTGGAGCCAGCGGGGTGCTCCGGTCCGGCGCCTCGACCTCGAGGCGGCCGCCGCGATGGAGAGGCCCGAGGTGAAGCTGCTCGTCGAGATCCTGCGCCTCGACAGCTCGAACCCTCCCGGGATCACGCGGCCCGTGGTCGACGTCTTCGCGCGGGAGCTCGGCTGTGCGGGGATCCCGTACGTCCTGACGGGCGGTGACCCCCTGCGCCCGATTCTCGTGGCCCGTCTCTCGGGCCGGCGCCGCGGGGAGGCGCTGGCTCTCCTCGCGCACGCCGACGTCGTCCTGGCCGGCGACCCCGCCGTGTGGGTGAAGCCGCCGTTCGCCGGGGAGCGCGGGGACAAGGAGTACGCCTCGAACCTCATCGGGCGCGGCGTCCTCGACATGAAGGGGCAGGCGGTCGCGAACCTCCTCGCGCTCACGGCGCTTGCGCGGTCCGGCATCACACCCGCGCGCGACGTCGTGTTCGTACTGGAGTCCGGGGAGGAGTCCTACGACCAGATGCTCGGGTTCGGGTGGCTGCTCGCGAATCGCCCCGACCTCGTCGCGGGCGTCACGGACGTCTTCAACGAGGGCGGCGTCAACGAGGTGAACAAGACCGAGATCGAGAGGTTCGGCGTCGAGGTCATGCAGAAGGCGATCCTCTCCGTGGACGTCCTTGCGGCCGAAAAGGGTCCGCTCGAGGACCTCGCGGCCGTCGTGAAAGCGCGGGACGAAGCCGAGCCGCTGAAAGTGGTCGCGGCGGTCCGGGAATTCCTGCGGTTCGTCGCGCCCTCCCGCTCGGACGTCTGGGGCCGCCGGATGCTCGACGACCCCTCGAAGATCGGACCCGGGACCGAGTTCTGGAAGGTCGTGCCCGAGGTCTACCGCTCGCTCCTGAAGGACATGGCGTACACGGGCCGCATCGCAGAACGGCCCGAAGGGGGCTTCTCGATGCGCCTCGTGCGCACGCTGCTCCCGGGCTCGTCCGTCGCGGCCGCCGAGGCGGAGCTGGACGGCTGGCTCCTCGCGCGGCGCCTCACGAAGCGCATCGTCCTCAGGACCGACGACTGCTTCGCGACTCCGGCCGAAGGTCCGGCCTGGCGCGCCGTGACGGAGGTGTTCGCGTTGGATCCGGTCCGGGTGCCGGTCGGGCCCTACGTCCTGTCCGGCCAGTACACGTCGAGCTCGTTCCTCAGGGCCCGCGGGCTGCGCGCCTTCGGCGTCTCGCCCTTCGCCGTGGGCTACTTCGACGCCAGTTCGATCCACCACGACAACGAGCGGATCGTGGTCCCGTTCTATCTCGATGGGCTCGAGCGGATGAAGCGCATCCTGTTCGAGTTCGCGACCGCGCCCTGAGAGCCCGGCTGCTACACTTTGGGGCCGGAGGGGCCGTGGGACGCGTCGACTTCTACTACCACCGGGTCGGTTGAACGAGCTGCGGACGCACCCGTGCGGTGCTCGAGAAGTCGAAGGCGGACGTCGGCGAGGAGCGCCCGTCCCGTTCCCGCCCGCTCACGGACGCGGACGCGAAGGCCCTGCTCAAGGAAGTCGACGAGGTGACGCTCGCGAGGGGCAAAACGGCACGGACCCTCCCGGCACGCAAGGTCTCTCTCGACGACCTCAGGGGGCCCACGGGCAATTTTCGCGCGCCGATGCTGCGCGTCGGCCGCCGCCTCCTCGTCGGATGGCACGAGGAATCGCTCCGGGAGCTTCTGGCACGGTCCTCGCGTTGATGGTTCCCCCGCGCCGAACCGGCGGCGGGAGATGGGTTCAGGAGAACGGATGAAAAGGACTCTCGTCACGTGTGCGGCCCTGCTCGCGGCTCTGCCGGCGGCGGCCCAGGTTCAGGTCCAGACGCAGCAGACGGGCCCCGGCCCGGGCATCGCGGCCCCGCAGCAGCCGTCCCCCATCCCGTGCCCGGGCATGGGCGGACTCGAGGTCGGCCAGACGAGGACGTTCGCGTTCGAGCGGATGGCGAAGCTCGAGCCTGGAAAGGCGAAGGTCACGCGCGACGCGAAGGTCGTCCACAAGCCGGAGGGGCGGCCGTGGGTCATCACGGCCACGTTCGACTCCGACGCCGCGGACGCGAAGATCTTCGGCCTCTATTACTACGTCGACCCGCCCTCCGGCATCGGCGATGCCCTGCGCGAGCGCTACGGCAAGGGAACGGCGATTCCGTCGGCCGCGGACCAGACGTACTGGGATATCGGCTCGTGCGGCGTGCGCCTGAAATACCGCACGCGCATGAACGAGAAGCAGCGGCCGGTCGAGGAGCTCTGGGTCGACCCGATCCCGGCGAAGGGAGCTCCGGCGAAGAAGAAGGGCTGACGCGCGCGCATGAAGCGCGCCCTCCTCGCCGCGGCGGCCGCGATCGCCGCAGCGGCGTTGCTCGCGGTCGGCACCCTTCTCTTTCTCATTCGAAGAAATCTTCCGGAGCTTTCTTCCGGCAGGATTCCCGGCCTCTCGTCGCGCGTGTCGGTCGCCTTCGACGACCGCGGCGTCGCGACCGTCACGGCCGCGACCGTCCGGGACGCGCTACGCGCGCAGGGCTGGCTCACGGCCCGCGAGCGATTCTTCCAGCTCGAGCTGCAGCGGCGCCTCGCGCGCGGTGAGCTGGCGGAGATCTTCGGGGCGGCGCTCCTCCCGTCGGACCGCGCGCACCGTACGCTCGGCTTTGCCCGCGTCGCCGCGGCGGCCGTTTCGCTCCTGCCGGAAGGGGAGCGCGCCGACCTCGAAGCGCTGGCGGAGGGGATCAACGCATTCCTCGACGCGCGGCCCGGCCGGCTCGGGCTCGAGTTCGCACTCCTCCGGGTTTCGCCCCGCCGTTTCACGCCCGCCGACGCGCTCGTGGTGCACCTTCTCATGTGCGAGGACCTGTCGACGTCGTGGCGGCGCGACCTCGCACTCGAGAAGCTCGCGCGCGTCGACCCCGCCGTCCGCCGCTTCGTGTCCGACACGGCGTCGGCGGACGACGTCCTTCTCCTCCCCGACGCGGCACCCTTCCTTCCGCCGCCTCTCCCGGAGCTCGGCGGCGTGCCGCTCGCCGCGCTGGGCCTCGGGGCCCTCCGGGAAGACGAGCCGCGCGGATCGAACTCCTGGGCCGTTTCCGGGGCCCTTTCGAAGAGCGGCAAGCCCCTCTTCGCGAACGACCCTCACCTCGGGCTGACGCTTCCGGGAATCTGGCTCCCCATGCGTTTCGTCATCGCGGGCCGCCTCGTCGAGGGCGTCACGCTCCCCGGCCTGCCGGGCGTGATCCTCGGCCGGAACGCGCGCGTCTCGTGGGGCATGACGACGCTCCGGACGGACGTGCAGGACCTCTACCGCGAGACGATCGTGGGAAAGAAGGTGAAGCGGGGCGACGCGTGGGCGGACGTGATGGAGCGGACGGAGACGATCGCCGTTCGGAACGGAAAGCCCGAGACGTTCGTCGTCCGCGAGACGTCCCACGGCCCGCTCGTCCAGGGCCGCATGGCGCTGAAGTGGCCCGCGCTCGACCCGTCGCTCATGCGCGTCCCGGAGAGCGCCGTCATGACGGCGACGGACCACGAGTCTCTCTCTCGCTCGCTCGACGCGTTCCCGTATCCCGCCCACAACGTCGTATGGGCGGATGCGGCGGGCTCGATCGGCTGGCGCGCCACGGGCCTCGTCCCGATCCGGCGCGCCGGCACGGACGGCAGCGTCCCATACGACGGGGCCGACCCCGAGAACGACTGGAAGGGCTACGTCCCCCCCGCGGAGATGCCGCGCGTCGTCGATCCGCGCGAGGGCTTCGTCGTGACCGCGAACCAGCGCGACATCGGGACGCGCTTCTCTCGCCCGGTCACGACGGACTGGCCGTCGACGGAACGCGCGCGCCGCATCGCGGACCTCCTCGGCGAGGCCGCGCGCGGGAAGAGGCCGCTCGACCGCGCCGCGATGGAGGCCCTTCAGCTCGACGACGTCTCGCCCGTTCTGAAGACGACGATGGCCGCCCTCGCGCCGGACCTGCCCGAGCCGTGGAGCGCGCGCTTCGCGAGCTGGGACGGCCGCGCGGACGCGGGCTCGACGCTGTTCCTCGTCGCGCGGTCCGTACGCCGGAAATTCGCCGAGCGCGTTCTCGCCGCGTGGCGCGTTCCGCTCGAGGTCGGATTCCCCGACGTGCGGCTCCTCGAGCTCGCGCGTGCGGACGATGCGGCGTTCCGGCGGGCGCGCCTTGGTCCAAAGCGCACGCTCGTGAAAGCCGCCTTCGAGGCCGCGCGCGCCGACCTCTCCGCGCGCTTCGGCAGGGACGAGGCGCGCTGGACGTGGGGCGCGTCGAACCGGCTCGCCGTGAAGCACCCGCTCGGGCGGCTGCCCGGCCTCGGCTGGCTCTTCGACCCGCCGTCGTTCCCCCAGTCGGGCGCGGGCGGCACGCCGCGCGTCGCGACGCCGACGTACGGCCAGTCCATGCGGTTCGTCGTGGACTGGGGCGCCCCGGAGGAGGCGACGCTCGTGATCCCCTTCGGCGTTTCGGGCCACCTCGGGTCCGCGCACCGGACCGATCAGCTGACCGCGTGGCGTGGGGGCGACCCCACGGGCGCGCACACGCGCTTCGCCCGCCCGCCCGCGACGACGCTGGAGATCACGCCGTGACCGGCATCGGAGCCCTTCTCGCGGCCGTGCTGTCCGTCGCCGCGGCGCCGCAAGCGATCCCGCAGGGAGGCGTCGCGGAGGTCCGGGTCGCGAGCGACGCGCCCCTCGCGGGCCTCGCTCTCGTGGACGGCGACCGGCGCATCCCGCTCGAGCGCGACGCATCCGGCCGGGCCTTTCGCGGGCTCTTCGGCGTGGACCTCGACGCGAAGCCGGGCGGGCGCGAGCTCGTCTTCGAGTCGGGGGACGGCAGTGCGCGGACCGCGGTCAAGACGCGCGTCCTCAAGGGCTCGTTCCGCGTCCAGAAGCTCTCGGTCGACCCGAAGTTCGTCGAGGTCCCGCCGGAGGAGAAGGAGCGCGTCAAGGCGGACGCGGAGCGCGTGAACGCGGCCTACCGCAGCGCGGAGGCGGCGCGGCGGTGGACGACCTTCGGCCGCCCGGTCGCCTTCGAAGGGACGAACTTCGGTTCCCGCCGCGTCTACAACGGCCGGACGACGGGCGTCCACGCGGGCCTCGACATGGGCGCTCCGAAGGGCACGCCCGTGGCCGCGACCGCCGACGGTCGCGTCGCGCTCGCCGGCGATCTCTACTTCTCGGGCGGCACGGTCCTCCTCGACCACGGCGGAGGGCTCTTCACGATGGTCATCCACCTCTCGCGGGTCGACGTGAAAGAGGGCGACGTCGTTTCGAAGGGAGCGATCGTCGGCCTCGTGGGCGCGACGGGACGCGTGACGGGGCCGCACCTCCACTGGGCGGCACGGCTCAACGGCGCCCGCGTGAATCCCGAGTTCCTCCTCGGGCTGCGGGGTTGGCCGGCGCCGGGTCTACACTGACGGGATGAGCGTCCTCATCACGGGAAAGCTCGTGTCCCCGACCGCGACCGAGCTCGACCACGACCCCTCCCACGCGCGCGTCCCCACTCAGGCCCCGAAGGACAACGGCGGCGACGGCAGCAGCTTTTCGCCCACCGACCTTTGCGCGGCTTCGCTCGCGGCCTGCGCGGCGACGACGCTGAGCCTCTTCGCCACCCGCTCCGGGATCCCGCTCACGGGCGTGTCGTTCTCCGTCGAGAAGCACATGACGCCGGAGCCTCCGCGGCGGATCGCAAGACTCGTCCTCACGCTCACGATCGACTCGCCGTGCGGCGACGAGGACTACGGGAAGCTCGTCAACGCGGCAAAGACGTGCCCGGTGCGGCGCTCGCTTCACCCGGACGTCGTCGTCGACGAGACGTACGCCCGCGCCTGAGCGGCGCGGTCACGCGACGGGCCGGAACGTCCCCGTCGGGCTGAGCGGGATCAAATCGCCCTCGATCTCGAAACCGGCCTCGGCCCACGCGTCCAGACCACCCTCGAGAGGGCGGACGAGCCGGAGCCCGCGATCCATGAAGAGGCGTGCCACACGGGCCGCCGAGGCTTCGTTGGGTCACGTGCAGTAGAGGATGATCTCCCGATCCGCGGGCAGGAGCGCGACGTGCGCGTCGAGGTCCTCGAGGTCGATCGTGAGCGCCCCTGGGATCCGGCGCGGGTCGCGCAGGCGCGCGTTCTTCGAACGCACGTCCACGACGACGGGCGCTTCGCCCGCGTCCATGAGCGACCTGAGGTCCGCGACGCGGATGCGCGCCATCCTGAGAAAGCGGTAGAACCGGCGCCGCTGATGCCACTTGAAGAGGATGTAGAGGCCGAGCCCGCCCGCCATGACGACGAACGCCCAGCCCCCGAGACTCGCGAGGAACGAGAGCACGCGGTCGACCGCGCCGTGGAACACGGCGCCGAGGAGGAGCGCGGAGCCCGCCCAGAGGAGCGTCCCGCCCGACGTGAAGAGGAGGAAGCGCGGGTATCGGGTGCCCGACGCGCCCGCGAGGGGCGGCGCCACGGTCGAGTAGCCCGGCACGAACTTCGCGAAGAGGAGGGATGCGAGACCGTACTTCTCGAAGATTCCCTCGGTCTGGCGCACGCAGGTGTCCGGCGAGAGCGAGACGCGGCAGAGCGTCTTGAGGAGCTTCTGCCCGTAGCGGCGGCCGAGCAGAAACCAGAGCGAGTCCGCCGCGACCGTCGCGACGAACGCCGCGAGGAGAAGCCTCACGAAGGAAAGCTTGCCGTCGGCGGCGAGCGCGCCCGCGACGACGAGCGTCGGGACGGCCGGAATGGGCAGGCCGAGCTGCTCGAGGAGAACGTTCCCGAAAACGAGACTCGTTCCGTGCTTCAGGACGAGGGCGAAGAGCTCTTTCACGCCGCCCTCAGCTCACGCCTGTCGACGACGAGGAGACCGAGCCCGGGTCCACGCCGAGGCGCGCGAGCGCGCGCTCCCAGAGCGTCTCGACTCCTCGGGCAAAGGCGAGGTCGGGTTCCCACGGGAGGACGAGCCACGCGCCCTCCTCCATCTCGCCCTCGAGCTGTTCGGCGTCCCAGCCGGCGTAGCCGAGGACGAGGAGGCCCCGCGGAGGCCCGTCGCCCGGCGCCTTGTCGAAGAGCTTCGGGAGGATCTCCGCGGACGCCGAGACCCAGAGGCCGGGCGCCATCTCGTTGCAGTCCACGCCGTCGACCTGTTCGCGGAAGAGCGCGACGAGGCCGTTCGTGAGGACCGGGCCGCCGATGTGGAGCGGCGTGGCGGGGTGGAGGGTCGTGTCGAGCGGCGGGGGCAGCAGCGTCACCGCGGGCTGGCCGAGAAGACGATTGACGACCCAGCCGAGAGCCCCGTCCTTCGTGTGGTGTCCCATGAGGACGACCGTCTTCGAAAAGTTCGGGTCCTGAAGGCCGGGCCCGGCCAGCAGCAGGTACGGCGCCGTCAGGGTCTCGACCACGGGGGGAATTTACCCTAACGCGGAGGCGTGCCGGCCGCCCAGGCCGCCTTCGCGATCGAGGCGATCGCCTTCTCGCGTGCCTCGGCGCCGGTTCCGCCGCGCGTGAAGACGGCGAGGACGGCATGCGAGCCGTCGGGCAGCGTCAGGATTCCGACGTCGTTCGACGAGAGCCGCATCGTCCCGGTCTTGTCGAAGACCTCCGCGCCCTTCGGGAGGCCTGCCCGGAAGCGCCGGCCGCTCGTCGCGCACCGCCGCATCGAGTCGAGGATCCGGTCGGTGGAAGCCTTCGAGAGGAGCTCGCCCTTGAAGAGGCGGGCGAGGAGGCCGGCCATGGCGTCCGGCGTCGTTCCGTTCTGCGCGCCCCGCTCGATCGCGTCGAGGTCCTTCTGCATCGCCGCGCCGAGCCCCTTCTCGTCCAGGGAGACGCGGATGCCGGAGACCCCCTTGGAGACGAGCGTCTGTTCGACGGCGGCGGGGCCGCCCAGGAGGCGGATCAGGAGGTCCGCGGCCGTGTTGTCGCTGTCGACGAGCATCACGTCCACCATGCGCGCGACGGACACGCGCATTCCGGGCGTCCAGTGATCGTCGATCGGGCCGACCCTCTGGCGGTCCGACTCCTTCACCTCGACCTCCTGGTCGAGGCTCAGCTTGCCCCTCTCGACCGAGTCGAGGACGGCGATGGCGACGGGCAGCTTGAAGACGCTCGCCATCTGGAACGTCTCGGTCCCGCGCCAGGAGGCCGCGCGGCCGCTCTCGAGGTGCAGGACCGACACGCCCGCGACGAGGCCGCCCGTCTCGACCGCGCGCGCGGCGGCGACGATGGGATCGGGGGGCGCGGAATCGGGGGCGGGGGACGCGAGGGCAAGGAGGACGAGAGGGAGAACGAGAAGCAACTATTCCTCCAGGTAGGTGTAGTGCGTGAGGCTGTGCTCGAAGTCCTTCGCGATGGCCTTGGCCTCGGGCTCCTTGACCTTCTTGCGCTCCGTGGCCCGGCGCAGCTGGCGCCAGATGCCGTCGAGGAGCTCGTCCTTGTCGTAGTTCATGTACGAGAGCACGCGCTCGCACGACTCGCCCGGCAGCACGTCCTGGATGCGCGTGCGGCCGTCGTCGTCCACGCTCGCGAGCACCTCGTGAACCTCGCCGAAGAGGTTGTGGAGGTCGCCGAGCACGTCCTGGTAGGCCCCCACGAGGCAGAACCCGATGTAGTACGGCGTTCCCTTGTGGAAGGCGTGGAGCGGGAGCGCTTCCTTGATGTCCCTCAGGTCGATGAACTTCTCGATCTTGCCGTCCGAGTCGCACGTGATGTCCGCGAGCGTGCCGTGCTCGGACGGCTTCTCGCGCAGGCGGTGGATCGGCAGGATGGGGAACAGCTGGTCGATCGCCCACACGTCCGGCAGGGACTGGAAGACCGAGAAGTTCATGACGTACTTGTCGGCGAGCATGACCTCCAGCTGCTCGAACTCCTCCGGGACGTCCTTGAGCGTGTGGAGGAACCGGCGGATCCGCTCGCAGATGTTCCAGTAGAGGATCTCGCCCTTGCTGCGGTCCTCGAGGGACACGTAGCCGAGGTTGAAGAGCGTGAAGAGCTCTTCCTTGAACTGGAGCGCGTCGTGGTAGCTCTCGCGGACGTTCTTGGCCGTGATGCTCTGCCAGATGTCGTAGAGCTCGCGCACGACGTGGTTCTCGTCACCGTCGAGCTTGACCGAGCGGCCCTGCTCGATGCGGTCGGCCACGTCGAGAACGTTGGTGACGAGGACCGAGTGGTACGCCGTGAGCGCGCGGCCCGACTCCGTGACGAGCGTCGGGACGGGGACCTTCTCCTCGTCGCAGATCGACTTGATCGTGTAGACGATGTCGTTCGCGTACTCCTGGACCGTGTAGTTCATCGAGGAGTCGAACGCGGTCTTGCTGCCGTCGTAGTCGACGCCGAGGCCGCCGCCGAGGTTCAGGTACTGGATCTCGACGCCCGTGGCGTGGAGTTTCGCGTAGACGCGCCCCGCCTCCTTGATCGCCTGCTTGATCTTGCGGATGTCCGTGATCTGCGAGCCGATGTGAAAGTGGAGCATGACGAGCGAGTCGAGCATCTTTCGGTGCTTGAGGATCTCGACCGCCTCGAGCATCTCGGTCGTCGTGAGGCCGAACTTCGCGGCCTCGCCGCCCGACTTCGCCCACTTGCCCGAGCCGCGCGCGTAGAGCTTGCTGCGCATGCCGATGAGTGGCTTGACGCCGCGCTTCTTGGCGACGTCGAGGATCTTCTCGAGCTCGGAGACCTTCTCGAGGATGAGGACGACCGTCTTGCCCATCCGGATGCCGTTCAGGGCGAGGCGGATGAACGCGTCGTCCTTGTAGCCGTTCGTCGTGATGAGGCAGTCCGAGCCGAGGTCCTGGGAGAGCGCCGCGATGAGCTCGGGCTTGCTCCCGGCCTCGAGGCCGTAACCGTACTTGCGGCCGGACTGGATGATCTCGCGGACGACGACCTTCTTCTGGTTCACCTTGATCGGGAACACGCCGCGAAAGACGCCGTCGTAGTCGTATTCCTTGATCGCGTGGAGGAAGGCCTCGTTCAGCTCCTTGACCGCCTGGTCGAGGATCTGCGGGAAGCGGATCACGACGGGCGTCGAGATGCCGCGCAGGGCGACGTCGTCCACGACGCCCTTGAGGTCGACGAAGCGGTGGTTCTCCTTCGTCGGGTGGACGAGGAGGTTGCCGTCGTCGGAGACCGAGAAGAAGCCTTTCCCCCAGTTCTCGATGCCGTAGAGCTTCTCGGCGTCGGCGAACCGTTCGGGAGCGCGGGCGCGCGCGGGCTTCTTCGAGGCGCGCGCGAGTGCGGTGGGTGTCATCGGCGCGAATCTTAAGGGAGGCCGAGCGGGGCGGCGCGAAATTCTCTAGGATCAAGGCCGTGAAAATCCCCGTCCACGTCCTCTCGGGCTTCCTCGGCGTCGGCAAGACCACGGCCGTGAAGGACCTCCTCGCGCGCCGCGCCGACCGCGAGCGGATCGCCGTGGTCGTGAACGAGTTCGGGACGCTCGGGGTGGACGGCGCGCTCCTGTCGGACTGCGCGAGCTGCATCCTGAAGGAGGTGCCGGGCGGCTGCGTCTGCTGCACGGCGATGGCGGACCTCGAAGCCTCTCTCGAGGAGGTTTGCGACATCGTCGCCCCGACGAGGTTCGTCCTCGAGCCGACGGGCCTCGCGAGGCCGTCCGAGCTCGTGGACCTCCTGCGCGGCCCGCGCTGGGCGCAGCGCTTCGACGTGAGGCCGGTCATCACGCTCCTCGACCCGCAGCAGGATCTGCCGAAGGCGTACGCCGAAAGCGAGCTCTTCCGGGACCAGGTCGATACCGGCGACGTTCTCGTCGTCAATCGATGCGATCTGGCTTCGGAGGAAGAGATTCTTCGAGTGGAAGAGTGGGCCCAAGCGCTGGCGCCGCCGAAGCTCCGGATCGTCCGGGCGGCGCGCGGGGTGCTCCCGGACGAAATCTGGGATCTCGAGCGGCAGACCCCCGCAGCGGCTCCGGCGCTCCTCGAGGCTAGCTCCTCGCACGCCCACGCTCACGGAGATTTCCTGGAAGGGTATGTGGGCCAAGGCGTGGCGGAACCGCCGGAGCGGATTTTCGACGCGGAACGCCTGCTTGCGGCATTCGAAGAGCTCCGCTCCGGGCGGCTGACTCGCGGCGGCGTCGCCCGCGCCAAGGGGCTCTTCCACACGACCGTGGGCTGGCGCCTCCACGAAATCGCGGGCGGCCGCCTCTCGACCGCGCCGACGTCCTGGCGGCGCGACAGCCGGGTGGACGTCATTTTGAAAGATCCGAAGGAGAGAGATTTCTTAGAGTGGGAAGAGGCACTCGGCGGAGCGCTCGTGCCGGCGGATGCCCCGCTCCTGACGCTCGAAGACGGGAGGGGCGCGACGCGCGCCTTCGATCCAAGAGGCTTCGAGGCCCTCTCGCATTCACTTTCTAAGAAGATCCTCTCTTCGTCTTCTCCTGCTCCTAGCGTGGCTTTTCGCCTTGGCGACGTGCTGGCCCATGCGGGACTTGCCCGCGAGGCCGACTGGATGTGGCTCGTGATGGACTCGGGCCTCTTCGGCGTCGGCGGCCCGCGGCACATCCTCGAGAACGGGATCGTCTTTCCGGGCGACGACGGATTCCGTTTCGTGCTGCCGGACGAGGCCGCGCGCGGCGCCGAGGACGAGGTCGACGCCTGCCGCGACCTCGCGAACGTCTGCGGCGTGAAACTCGCCGATTCGCCGGGAGCCTCGCAAGCGCCGGCCGGGGAGGTCTCGTGACGGCGAAGAGCGGCCTGATCGTCTACGGCGCGAACGGTTACACGGGAAAGCTCATCGTGGACGTCGCGCTTCGCGAGGGCCTGAGGCCGGTCGTCGCGGGCCGGCGCCGGGAGGCTGTCGAACCGCTCGCCGCGGCCTGGGGACTGAACAGCCTCTGTTTTTCTCTCGACGACCCGGCGTCCGCCGCGCACCTCCTGAAGCCGTACGGCGCGATGATCCTCGCGGCCGGCCCGTTCTCGAAGACGAGCGCGCCCGCGCTCGAGGCCTGCCTCCAGGCGCGGACGGCGTACCTCGACATCACGGGCGAGGTCGACGTCTTCGAGGCGGTGTTCGCCCGCGACGCCGACGCGAAGAGGGCCGGCGTCGCGGTCCTCCCGGGGACGGGATTCGACGTCGTGCCGTCGGACTGCCTTGCGAAGGCGCTCTCGGAAGCGCTGCCGGGGGCCGAGACGCTCACGCTCGCGTTCCGGGGATTCAAGACGAGCGCCGGGACGATGAAGACGATGCTCGAAGGCATCCCGAAGGGCGGCCTCGTCCGCGAGGGCGGGAAACTCGTCACCGTCCCCGCCGCGTGGAAGACGCTGGAGATTCCGCTGGGCGACAAGACGCGCCTCGCGATGACGATCCCGTGGGGCGACCTCTCGACGGCCTTCCGTTCGACCGGAATCCCGAACATCGAGGTCTACATGGCGGTGCCGCCGTCGGCCGTCGCGGGCGCGAGGCGGATGCGCCGGTTCACGAAACTCCTCGGCCTCTCCTTCGTGCAGTCCTTCCTGAAGGCGCGCGTGGAGAAGACGGTGAAGGGTCCGACGGCCGAGGAGCGCGGCCGCGAGCGGTCGTATCTCTGGGGCCGCGTCACGAGGGGCGGGAGCGTCGTCACGGGGAAGCTCGAGACGCTCGAGGGCTACGCGCTGACCGCCGAGACCGCCGTCGCGATCGCGAAGAGAGTCCTCGCCGGAGACGTCGCACCCGGCGTCCACACGCCGTCGCAGGCGTTCGGCTCGCGCTTCATCGAGACGATCCGCGGGTCGAAGCTCGTCGTTCCCGCATGATCCCCGTCCGCCTCGCCGCCCGCCATGTCACGAGCCGCCCGCTCCGGAGCGCGCTGACGGTGGCCGCGATCGGCCTGTCCACGGGGCTCGTCGGATTCCTTTACCTCGTGAACGGCGCGCTCAAGAACGACTGGTCCGAGAACATGGGGTTTCGCGCGATGGTCATGGCGAAGACGTCCATGTTCGAGAAGCTGCCGTTGGCGTATCTCGCGAAGCTCGAGGACGTGCCCGGCGTCCAGCGCGTCTGTCCGTTCGACTTCCTGATGACGCAGTGGAAGGACGACAGGCCCGAGAACATGGTTCCGTTCCAGGCCGCGCCGGCCGACGCGTTCGTCGAGGTCTACCGCGAGGCGAAGATCCCGCCCGACCAGGTCGCCGCGTGGAAGGCCGATCCGACGGGGTGCGTGATCGGCCCCATCCTCGCGAAGCAGCACGGCTGGAGGGTCGGCGACAAGGTCGTTCTCAAGGCTCCCGTCTCGGGCGGCGTCGTCGAGACGACCGTGCGCGCGGTCATGACGTACAAGCTCGACAACGGGCTCTACGTCCACCGGAAGTACTTCGAGAACATCACGGGCGATACGGGGCAGGTCGGGATGTTCTGGATCCTCGCGAAGTCGCGCCCGGACGTCGCGAAGGTGACGGCCGAGATCGAGCGCCGGTTCGACAACGCGCCCGTTCCGATTCGCGCGATGAGCGAGAAGCAGTGGCAGCTCATGTTCATGGACATGCTCGGGAACGTGCAGGCGCTCCTCGGCGGGATCGGCCTCGCGACGGCGTTCACGCTCTTCCTCATCACGAGCAACACGCTCGCGATGTCCGCGCGCGAGAGGCGGGGCGAGGCGGCGTTGCTGCGGATCCTGGGGTTCCCCCGCAAGACCGTTCTTCAGCTCCTCGTCCTGGAGGGCGCGCTCTTCGGCGCCGTGGGCGGGATCCTCGGACTCGGCTTCATGCGGCTCTTCTCCTTCCTGATCGAGAAGGCCCTCGTCGACACGCAGTGGGCTCCGATCGGCGCGATGCTCGCGCCCGACGCGACGATGATCCTGGCCGTGACGGGACTGTCGCTGGCGGTCGCCATCGGGGCGTCGCTCGTCCCGGCGATCAACCTCTCGGGCCGGCCCGTCGTGAGCCTCGCGCGCGAGGGAGAGTAGGCCCGGGCATAATCGCGGTCTCTTGTCGTCCGAAGCCTTCCTGACCCACTCGGTTCTGCAGGACGCCCTCGTCTTTGCGGCGGCGGCTGCCGTGACGGCGCTCCTCGACCGGCGCGAGCGGAGGCGCGTCGTGCGCGTCGTCCTGCTCGGCGCGCTCGGTTTCGCGATCCATTTCGCGGCCCACCTCGCGGCCGATTCGGGCATGCGGGGAGCCGCCGCGCTCGACCTCGCGGGCCGCGCGATCGCCGCGATCGCGGCCGTCGCGCTCTTCGGGACGCTGCTTTTCGACGTCCTTCTCCCCCTCGTGAACATGCGCCCGCCGCGCATCCTGCGCGACCTCGCGATCGCCGCGGGCTCGATCGCGGCGACGCTCGCCGTCCTCTCGTCGGGAAAGGTCGAGGTCGTCGGAATCGTCGCGACGTCGGCGGTTCTCACGGCCGTCATCGGCTGGGCGCTCCAGGACACGCTTGCGAACGTCATGGGCGGCCTCGCGCTCCAGCTGGACGGCTCCGTGAAGGCGGGCGACTGGGTCACGTTCGGCGAGACGACGGGCCTCGTCCGCGACGTCGGCTGGCGCCAGACGACGCTCGAGACGCGCAACCGCGACTTCCTCGTGGTTCCGAACTCGCTGTTCATGAAGACCGCCGTGACCCTGCGCGGAAAAGGCGTCCCGGGCGACGCACCGCGCGAACGGCGCTGGATCCGCTTCGGCGTGGAGTCGGGCGTCGCGCCATCGGAGGTCGTCGCCTGCGCTCAGGAAGCCCTCTGGCGTGACCCCGTCGCCGGCGTCGACGCGGCGCCGGAGCCGGACTGCGTCTTCCTCGAGTTCGGGGACAGCGCCTCGCACTTCGCAGTCCGTTACTGGCTCACGGACATGTTCCTCGCGGACGCGACGGATTCGGCCGTGCGGACGCGGCTCTGGTTCGCGCTGCGCCGGGCCGGGCTTCCGATCGCGTTCCCGGTCCGCCAGGTGACTCTCACGTCCGGCGACGCGGAGGCCCGCACGCGCTCTTCGGAGTCCGCGCGCGCTGCGGGACGGGCCGCGCTCGAGCGCGTCTCGATCTTCGCGCCGCTCACGCCGGAGGAGCGGGACCGCCTCGCGCAGGGGATGTCCCTTCTGCCGTTCGGCGAGGGAGAAGCGATCGTACGGCAGGGCGCCGCGGGCCATCACCTCTACGTCCTCACGAAGGGCCGCGCGGAAGTGCGCGTCTCGGTCTCCGGATCCGTCGAGCGCGCCGTCGCGACGCTGGAGGCGCCGGAGTTCTTCGGCGAGATGGGACTCCTCACCGGCGAGCCGCGGAAGGCGACCGTCGTCGCTCTCGCGGATTCCGAGGCGTGGCGGGTCGAGAAGGCCGGGTTCAAGGAGATTCTCGAGAGGCGGCCCGCGGTCGCCGATGCGATCGCCGCGCTCGTGTCCGAGCGCGAGGCGGAGCTCGCGGCCGTGCGCGAGGGGCTCTCCGAGGAAGCGAGACGCTCGCGGGCGGAGCGTTCGCAGCCGCTCACGCTCGCGAGGATCCGCGAGTTTTTCGGGATCGGCTAGGTAAACTCCCTCCATGCCGCCGCTCTTCCCCGAGATCGAGCCGTACCGGACGTTCCGGCTGCCGGTTTCGGAGCTCCACACGCTGCACGTCGAGGAGTCGGGCAATCCGGACGGCGAGCCCGTCATCTTCTTTCACGGCGGGCCGGGGGCCGGCCTCTCGCCGATGCACCGGCGCTTCTTCGACCCGAAGTTCTGGCGCGTCGTCCTCTTCGACCAGCGCGGCTGCGGCAAGTCGACGCCGCTCGGCGAGCTCAGGGAAAACACGACGTGGGACCTCGTCGCGGACGCCGAGAGAATCCGGACGCATCTCGGGATCGCGAAGTGGCTCGTGTTTGGGGGCTCGTGGGGCTCGACGCTGGGTCTGGCGTACGCCGAGACGCACCCCGAGCGCGCGACCGGCCTCGTCCTGCGCGGGATCTTCCTCGGCCGGAAGCTCGAGATCGACTGGACGTACGTCGACGGCCTGAGGCGCATGGAGCCGGACGGCTGGGACGCCTTCGTGGCGCCGCTGACGCCGCGCGAGCGCGGCTCGGTCGTGCGCGCCTACCACCGCAGGCTGACGTCCGACGACGCCACAGTGAGGCGCGAGGCTGCGCTCGCGTGGAACAAATTCGAGAACCACGCCTCGAAGCTCGTCCCCGTGGAGGAGCCCGTCGCCGAGGAGGACGTCCCGAACGAAATCGCGCTCGCGCGCATCGAGGCCCACTACTTCCTGAACGGGTCGTTCCTGAAGTCGGACGACCAGCTCCTGCATGGCGCCGAGCGCCTCCGCCGGATTCCGGGCGTCATCGTCCAGGGGAAATACGACCTCGTGTGCCCGCTGCAGTCCGCGTGGGACCTGCACCTCGCGTGGCCGGAGGCGCAGTACGTCGTCGTCCCGGACGCGGGCCACTCCGCGGACGAGCCGGGGATCATCTCCGCGCTCGTCGCGGCCACGGAAGACTTCAAGACGAAGGTCTGACGTGGAGGCCGTCTTCACGAAGAACGCGCCGGCGCCCGCGGGGCACTACTCCCAGGGCGTCGTCCACGCCGGACTCGTGTACGTCGCGGGGCAGCTCGGGAAGGACCCGGCGCGGCCGGATGCGGGTCCGGGAACGCTCGAAGAACAGACCGAGCGCGCGCTCCGCAACGTCGAGGCTGTCCTCGCCGCGGCGGGGAGCGACCTCTCCCACCTCCTCCAGGTGACGGTCTACGTCTCGGACGCGTCGTTCTGGGGCCGCGTGAACGAGGTCTACGCGCGCGTGATGGGAGACGCGCGGCCAGCGCGGGCCATCGTGCCCGTGAACGAGTTCCGCGGCGGCTGGCAGGTCGAGATCGCGGCGATCGCGGCCGTCCGGTTGGCGGGTTGAGCCGCGCCTCCCGTCTGGTACGGTTGGGGGACATGGCTGGCCGTCCGCCGCTCTCCCTCTCGCTTCTCGGGCTCTATCCGAAGAAGGCTGGCTCCGCCGCGGTGGGCGCGCTCGCCCGTCTCACGCTGCCGAGGGCTCTGCGGCGGCCGCTCCTCGGGCGCTTCGCGGCGGCGTACGGAGCCAACCTCGACGAGGCCGACCGCCCGCTCGAGGAATACGCGAGCTTCCTCGACTTCTTCACCCGGAGGCTGAAGCCCGGCCTGCGCCCGCAGGCCGCGGCCGTTCCGGGCGGAATCAACTCGCCCGTGGACGGGGCGCTCATCGCGTCCGGCCGCGTGACGGAGGGGACGCTCCTGCAGGCCAAGGGCCTGCCGTACCGCCTGGACGAGCTTCTCGACGGCGACCCGCTCGCCGCGGAGCTGGCTGGCGCGCATTACCTCACGCTCTACCTCGCGCCGAAGGACTACCACCGCATCCACGTCCCGCTCGCGGGCGCGTGCGTCTCCGTCGGGCGCGTCGAGGGCGAGCTGTGGCCCGTCAACGACGCGTCGACGAACTTCACGCCGCGCCTCTACGTGCGGAACCGCCGCGCGTACTGGATCGCCGGCGGCTCGGGGCCGGACGAAGGTCTCGTCGTGGCCGCGGTCCTCGTCGCGGCGACGCACGTCGGCGGCGTCGTGATCGACCCGCGCTGGCTCTCGGAAAGTGCCCTCCCGCGGCGCGGGAGGCTGGACGTTCCAGCCCTGCCGTGCGCGCCCGGCGACGACCTCGGGACGTTCGAGCTGGGCTCGACCGTCGTTCTCCTCGTGGGCGGCCCGAAGGCGGACGCGTGGAAGGCGACGCGCGGCTTCGGCCCCGTGAAGGTGGGGGAGCGTCTCGGGGGCTTCGCGGCGTGACGCGCGGGGCGCTCGCTTACGCGACCGGCGCCGCGATTCTTCTCCTCGCCGGCGCCTCGCGCGCCGCGGAAACGGGCCCGCCCGCTCTGCGCTGGGGCGGCGACGCGGAAGGCGGCGCGCCCTTCGTCGAGGCCGATCCCGCCGATCCCTCGAAGCTGCGCGGCTTCGACGTCGAGATCGCGAACCTCGTCGCGCGGAAGCTCGGCCGGACGCCCGCGTTCGTCCAGGTCGCGTTCCAGTCGCTCGATCAGTCGGCCGCGCGAGGCGACTTCGACCTCGGCCTCTCGGGCATCGAGGACACCCCGTCGCGCCGCGCGGCGCTCGCGGTGACGGTCCCGTACTACGAGTTCCGGGAGGTCCTGACCGTGCGCGTGGCCGACTCCGGGCAGTTCCACCGCCTCGCGGACCTCCGCGGGCGGCGCGTCGGGACGCTCGCGGGCACGATCGCGTGGGACGCGCTCGCCGCCGCGGCGAAGACGGACGGGGTCGTCCCCGTCTCGTACGACGACGACGTCCACCCGTACGAGGACCTCGCGAAGGGCAGGCTCGACGCCGTCCTCCTCGACCACGTCCTCGCGGCACGCTCCGTGCGCCGCGTCGCGGGCCTCGCCACTCAGCCCGAGACGATCGCGACGGGAAGGTACGTCGCGATTCTCGGGAAGGAGAACGCGGCCCTCCGCGACCGCATCGACGCGATCCTGCTGGACGCGATGCGCGACGGAACGCTGAAGCGGATCTTCGAGGAGTGGAAGGTCTGGGACGAGGACCAGGCGGCGTTCGAAGAGAAGATAGAGACGGAGATTTCGCCCCCTCCCTCTTCACCTTCTAAGAAAATCTTCTCTTCCTCTTCTCTTTCTCTCGTCGTCTCCTATCTCCCTTCTCTCCTGAAAGCCTCGCTCGTCACGATCACGCTTTCGTGTCTCGCCATGGCGCTCGCGGTCGTGCTCGGCGTCTGCATCGCCAGCGGGCGCGTGTACGGGAACGCGGCGGTGCGCGCCGTGCTGACCGTTTACGTCGAGGTCACGCGCGGGACGCCCGTCCTGCTGCAGCTCTTCGTCCTCTACTACGGCCTCTCGTCCGTCGTGCGGCTGCCGGCGTTCGTCGCGGCGCTCCTCGGCCTCGGCCTGAACTACGCCGCCTACGAGAGCGAGATCTACCGCGGCGCGCTCGAGGCGGTGCCGAAAGGCCAGCTCGAGGCCGCGCGGACGCTCGGCCTGACGGAGGGGCAGGTGCTGAGGCTCGTCCGCGGGCCGCAGGCGTTCCGCCTCGCGCTCGCGCCCATGACGAACGACTTCGTGGCGCTCCTGAAGGACTCGTCGCTCGTCTCCGTCGTCACGGTCGTCGAGCTCACGAAGCAGACGGCGATCTTCGCGACGAACATCGCGAGCTGGGCGGTGCCCGGAGCGCTGTGCGCGGCGCTGTATCTGGCGATGTCGCTTCCGCTCGCGCGTCTCGCGCGGCGCCTCGAGGGGCGCTGGAGGGCGGCGTCCACGTGAGGGCGTTTCTGGAAATCGACGGACTGTGCCTCGCCCGGGGCGCGACGAGCGTGCTGAAGGGCGTGACGCTTTCGGTTGCGAGGGGCGAGCTCGTCGCCCTGATGGGGCTTTCCGGCGGCGGCAAGACGACCGTGCTGCGCGCGGTGGTCGGCCTCGAGGGGTTCGACGCCGGGACGATCGACGTGGACCGCGTCGCGCTCTCCCCGGGACCGCCGCCGTCCGGCGGGACGCTCCAGGCCCTGCGCGCGCGCGTCGGGATGGTGTTTCAGTACCACGGCCTCTTCGAGCACCTCTCCGTGCTCGAAAACGTGACGCTCGCGCCGCTCCACGTCGCGAGAGTCTCGCGCGAGGCCGCCGAGGCCCGGGCGCTCGCGCTCCTCGCAAGCCTCGGCGTGGACCGCCTTGCGAAGGCCCTGCCGCGCGAGCTCTCGGGCGGCGAAGCCCAGCGCGTCGCGATCGCCCGCACGCTCGCCATGGAGCCGCCGCTCCTCCTCATGGACGAGCCGACGGCGTCGCTCGACCCGGCTCGCCGCAACGAGCTCGGGCGCTCGCTGCAGCGCCTCGTGAAGGAGGACGGCCGGACGCTCGTCGTCGCGACGCACGACGACGACTTCGTACGCGACTTCGCGACCCGTGTCGTGATCCTCGCGGACGGGGTCGTCGTCGAGGAAGGCCCGCCCGCGAAGGTCCTCACGGACCCGCAGCATCCCGCGACGCGCTTCCTGCTGCAGGCGAAGGACCGCGGCCCGGCGCCCGGCGGTCCTCCGCGCGCGCGCGCGCCGCGAGTCCCGCGGGGAAGGGCGCCGGCGCCCTGAACGCTAGAAGAGGATTCCCGCGGTCGCCGCGACGAACTTGAACTTGCCGGCCGAGTTGTCGAGCGTGACCTCGTGGTAGCGGCCCTCGCCGAAGATCGAGAGCTTGCCCACGACGAACGCGACGCCGGCGCCGGCGTTCCACCCGAAGTCGGTCTGTGAGATCGACGACGAGACGCCCCCGCTCTCGGCCTTGAACTTCATGTTGTAGAAGCCGCCTCCGCCGAGGGCGTACACCTTGACGAGGACGATCCGGATGCCGACGACGAGGTTCGCGTTTCCGTCGAAGACCTCCGCGGAGCGCGTGAAGGCGCCGGAGGTCTTGGCGGAGAAGTTGCGGTAGTCGCCGTCGACGCGGATTCCGAGGGGCAGCGCCGGGAGCTCGTAGTTCAGCACGATGCCGCCGTTGTAGCCGGTGTCGTACGCGTCGGACCAGTCGCTCGTCGGGAACGAGGCGCCTCCCGTGAGGCCGAACTGGAACCCGCCGGTGCCCTGGGCGGCGGCGGGAGCGGCGGAAAACAGGATGACGGCGAGGATGCAGACGCCGAAAGGAATGAGTCTCTTCACATTTTCTCCTTGAGTGAATTCCCGTCCTGATCCTAACCCCGGGCCGGCCCTAAGTCCCCGAGTGTTAACCTTTTCACGGAAATCATGGCGTCATCCGGGCGGCTCAAGCAGACTCTCGTCAGGGACGCGATCCGCGAGAACGTGGACGTGATCGAGGGGCGTCTTCCAAAGGGTCTCAGGCGCTCGGACCGGATCCGCCGCGCGATCTTCCGCGCGTCGGTCTTCGTCATCGTCCCGCTCGCGCTCTTCCTCTCGATCAACGCGCTCACGACGGGGAAGGGCGAGCGCACGGACGTCGTCTTCGTCTCGACGCCGGCGGCCGTGCCCGCGCCCGCCGCCGCCGTCCTGCACGCCCCGAAGGGCCTCGAGCCGTCGCTGTTCCGACTCTCCGTGCGCTCCGTGGTTCTCGACCCGGGGCACGGCGGGACCGACCCTGGCGCGACGGGCGCCGGCGGCGTGCGCGAGAAGGACGTCACGCTCGACGTCGCGACCCGCGTCAGGGCGCTTCTCGAGGAAGGCCACCTCGCCGTTTCGATGACGCGTGACGGCGACACGACGCTGTCCCTCAAGGACCGCGTCCTTCTCGCGAACGCGAAGAGGCCCGACGTCTTCGTCTCGATCCACGTGAACTCCCTCCCGGCGGTTCGCGACAAGCGCGTGGTCGAGACGTACGTCCTCGGGACGACGACCGACGCGCGCGTGCAGGCGCTCGCGGGCGACGAGAACCGCGAGTCGGGCTACACGCTCGCGGACTACCGGCGTCTCCTCGAGGGCGTCCTCCAGGACGCGCGCTCCGGCGAGTCGAAGCGGCTCGCCGCGTCCGTGCAGGGCGGCCTCGTGACGGGCCTGAAGCGGGCCGTCCCGCGCCTCGAGGACCACGGCGTGAAGGAAGCGCCGTTCGTGGTCCTGATCGCGACGGAGATGCCCGGCATTCTCGCGGAGGTCTCCACGGTCTCCAACGACGACGAAGCGCGGCGCCTCAAAGACTCCGCGTACCGCCAGACGATCGCGCGCGCGCTTGCGGACGGAATCCTCGCGTACGCGGAATCCCGCAATCATCCTCCCTCGAAACGGAGTTGACATGACCTCGAAGAAAGACGTCCTCCACGTCGGCATCGACCTCGGGACCTCGCGCAGCGCGATCGCGGCGTCGAACGGCACGAAGCACGTGGTGGAGAGCTACGTGGGCTGGCCGCTCGACATGGTCGCGCGGAAGATCGTGAAGAAGACGATCCTGTTCGGCGCCGAGGCGCTGGAGGCGCGGTCGATGCTCGACCTGCACCGGCCGCTCGAGCGCGGCCTCATCAAGCAGGGCTCCGCGAAGGACGAGGAGGCGGTGCACGAGCTCTTGAAGCACCTGATCGCGCTCGCCGGCCGCCAGGAGGGACAGCGCGTGGAGGCCGTGGTCGGGGTGCCCGCCGAGGCGCTGCGCGTCTCCCGCCAGCACCTGCGCGGCGCCGTGAAGGGCATCGCGGACGCGCTCCTGATCGTGTCCGAGCCGTTCGCGGTCGCCTACGGGATGGACGCGCTCCTGCACACGATGGTGATCGACATCGGCGCGGGCACGACCGACTTCTGCGTCATGAACGGCCGTTATCCGACCGAGGAAGACCAGAGAACGCTCACGCACGCGGGCGACTCCATCGACGACCAGCTCATGAAGCTCGTGAAGACGAAGGCGCCGGAAGGCCGCTTCTCCATCCACATGATCCGGGAGTGGAAGGAGAAGTTCAGCTTCGTGGGCGACCCGAAGCAGCCCGTCGTCGCCCGGTTCCCCGTGAAGGGCAAGCCCGCCGACGTCGACATCACCGCCGAGATGAAGAAGGCCTGCGAGAGCATCGTCGGGCCCATCGCCGAGACGATGCTCGACCTCCTCTCGAAGGTGGAGCCCGAGTACCAGGAAAAGGTCCAGCGGAACATCGTCCTCGCGGGCGGCGGCTCGCAGATTCCGGGCCTCGCGGCCGCGCTCGAGAAGGTGCTCCTCGACGTGGGCGGCGGGCGCGTCAAGGCCGTGGAGGACCCGGTTTTCGCGGGCGCGAACGGCGGCCTCGCGATCGCGATCGACGCCCCCGAAGGAGAGTGGGAGCCTCTCGGCGCATGAGCGGCGACGGCGGGTTCGGCCGCGACTCCGGGACGACGAAACGGCGCATGCTGCCCGCCGTGACCGACGTCGTCCGCGAACTGGCCCGCAGCGTCTCCGCGGACCCGGCCGTCCTGTTCAAGGCGGCCCGCTCGGTCGTCGCGGACGAGCTCGCGAAGGTGAAGCAGGGCTTCGAATCGGCGCCGCTCGACGTCCTCGTGCGGCGTGCGCGCCGCCAGCTCGAGCAGGAAGGCGTCGTGGCTCCGGCCGCCGAGGAGCCGGAAGAGCCGAAGTCGGTCTCGATTCCGGCGCCGCCGCTGAGGCCGAAGAGGCCCGCCGGCGCCGCGGGCGACGGCCCGTTCCAGAGCGCTGGAGCGGCCGACCTCGAGTGGGAAAAGGACTTCAACATCCAGTCCGACGACGCGCCGTTCCGCTCCGCGATCCTCCCGCTGCCGCCGCGCTCGCGCGCGCCGGTGGGGATCGCGCCGCCGGAGAAGACCGCCGTCCCTGCGTCTCCGTCTGCGCCTGCTCCCCCTTCGTTTTCGCGCCTGCCCGCGCCCGACCGCGTGGTTGCGCCGGAGGGGCTTGCCGTCGAGCGCAGCAGCGCCGAAGCGCGTCCGAAGCCCGTCGTGGACGACCTTCCGCTCTTCTCGTCGCCGACGCTCGAGCTGTCCTCGCCTCTCGCACCGGCGCCGCCTCCGCCTCGCGTCGAGGAGCCCGACTTCACGCGGCCCGACCCCTGGGCCCCGGCGCAGGACGAACCTGCGTTCGAGCCGTCGAACGAGCGCTTCGAGGCCCCCGCGCCGCGTTTCGAGACTCCGGCGCCGCCGATCGAGATCCCGGCGCCGCGGATGGAGCCGCCCGTGAGATCGATGTCGGAGATGCCGCGGCTCACGGACCTCGTCGGGGACGCGACCGAACCCGTCGAGCCCATGATGGAGGAGTTCGCGTTCAAGGCAGCCGAATCCGCCGCGCCGCCGAAGAAGAGCGGCCGGACGGGCTGGATCGTCGCGATCGCCGTCGTCCTTGCCGTCGCGGCCGGCCTCATATGGGCCGTCCGGACGTTCCTGTCCGGGGACGTCGTGAAAAGAGTGGAGGCGCCCGCCCCCGCGCCGAAGAAGGTCGAGGCTCCCGCCCCGGCTCCCGCGCCGGTTGCGGCTCCCGCGCCCGTTGCCGTGTCCGTGCCTGCGCCTGCGCCGAAGGCGGCGCCCGCGGCCGCTCCCGCGGCGAAGGGAAAGGCGGCGCCGCTCGTCACGCCCGACTGGGCCGGCAAGAGCGTCGTCTACGTCGTCCACTTCTCGTCGCACAAGGACCGTCCGTCGGCCGAGAAGGAGGCGAAGCGCCTTGCGAGCGAGCTCGGGAAGCCGGGCCGCGCCGTCGAGGTCGACCTCGGGAACAAGGGCGTCTGGTTCCGCGTCGTGATCGGCGAGTTCGCGAACGTCGACGAGGCGCGCGCGTACCGCGCCGACCTCGAGGCGAAGAAGACGCCGAATCTCGGCTTCGTTTACGAGATGCGCGGGCGCTGACGGCTCAGAACGACGGCAGGAACGTCTTGACGATCTCGGGAACGGTGACCAGCGGAGCGCCCGCCCGCGCCGTCACCTTGATCGTGTCGAGCCGGTCGTTGAGCGAGGGGCTCTTCACGTCGTAGAGGACCCCGGTCGAGAGAACGTCCGTCTCGCGCGTGAACTTGAATGCCTCGAACCGCGACGTGACGTCGTGTCCGGCCGGAAGCGGCCGCGCCTTGGCCTTGAGCGATTTGAACTGGTCGTCGCCGCGCCACGTGACGCAGGGCGACATGACGTTGAGGAACGCGAAGCCGCGATGCCGCAGCGCCTTGACGATGAGCTCCACGGTGCCCTTGAGGTCGCCGGAGAACGCCCGGCCGACCCACGTGGCGCCGAACGAAATCGCGAGCTCGCACGGGTCCACGGCGGGCTCGGGGTTTCCGTAGTGGGTCGTCTTCGTCTTGTCGCCGGTGGGGGTCGTCGGCGCGACCTGGCCCTTCGTGAGGCCGTAGATCTCGTTGTCCATGAGGATGTAGGTCACGTCGAGGTTGCGGCGGGCCGAGTGCATGAAGTGGTTCCCGCCGATGGCGAGGCCGTCGCCGTCGCCGCCGACCGCGATGACCTTCACGTCGGGCCGCGACACCGCGACGCCGGTCGCGAGCGGGAGCGCGCGGCCGTGGACGGTGTTGAAGCCGTACGTCTCGACGTAGCCGGGGAGGCGCGAGGAGCAGCCGATGCCGGACACGACGGCCGTGAGCTCCGGCGTGAGCTGGAGCTCGGCCATCGCGCGGTAGAGCGCGGTGAGGACGCCGAAGTCGCCGCAGCCGGGGCACCAGACGGGCTTGAGGTCGGTCTTGTAGTCGCCGGGGACGAAGACGGGTAGGGCGGGCGGTGCGGCGCTCATGCGGCCCCCTTCTGCTGGCTTCCTGATGCGAAGAACCTGCGGATCTGGTCGTCGACCTCGGAGATCGTGAGGTTCTTGCCGCCCGACCGCTTGAAGATGATCGTGTTGTCCGGGAGCGTCGTGAACGTCCGCAGGTACTTGTAGAACTGCGCGGCGTAGGAGATCTCGATCACGAGAAGCTGCCGGACGCTCGCGCGGAACTCCTCGAACGCCTTCACCGGGAAGGGGAAGATCATCTGCGGAATGAATGCGGCGACCTTCTCGCCCCGCTCCTCGGCCATGAGAACCGCTTCCTTGACGGCGCCCTTGGACGAGCCCCAGCAGACGATTCCGAGGTCGGCCTTCGCAGGGCCGTAGCGGCGCGCGCGCTGGTACCTGTCGCGGATGGGCTTGAGCTTGCGATAGCGCTTCGCGTTCATCGTCTCGTGGACGTGGGCCATCGAGGCCGGGCGGCCGAACTCGTCGTGCTCGAGGCCGTTCGTCTGGTAGATGCCGCCCTTCAGACCCGGGACGCTCATCGGGGAATAGCCGTCGGGCGTGTCGCGGTAGCGCTTGTATTCGACGAGCTCCTCGGCGGTCGGAACGGCGCGGTCGACGACGTCGTGGACGAGGCGCGTCGGGTCGAGCGTCTCGCGGCGCTGGCCGATCGACTGGTCCGTCAGGACGATGACCGGGACCTGGAACTCCTCGGCGATGTTGAAGGCCTCGACCGTCGTGTGGAAGCAGTCCTCGACGTCGGAGGCCGCGATCACGACGCGCGGCGCGTCGCCGTGGCCGGCGAACACGGCCTGCCAGAGGTCGGACTGCTCGCTCTTGGTCGGGAGGCCGGTGGAGGGACCGCCGCGCTGGACGTCCACGACCACGCACGGGACCTCGGCCATGGAGGCGAGGCCGAGCATCTCGGTCATGAGCGACAGGCCGGGCCCCGAGGTCGCCGTCATGGACTTCACGCCGGCGAAGGAGGCGCCGACGACGGCGCCGATCGCGGCGAGCTCGTCCTCCGTCTGGACGACGGAGCCGCCCATCTTCGGGAGCCATTCCTCGGCGAACTGGAGGATCTCGGTCGAGGGCGTGATCGGGTAACCGGCGAAGAACCGGCAGCCGGCGTGCAGGGCGCCGAGCGCGGACGCTTCGTTGCCCGACATGAGGAGCTTGGCGGGGCCGGGCGTGAACGTCAGGCCGCGCTCCGGCATCGGGGGAAGCGTGCCGCCGTGGACGAGGCCGGCCTCGTAGGCCTTGAGGGCGAGCTCGCCGACGGCCGCCTTCTTGCGCCCGAAGCGCTTCACGACGGCGCGGCGGATCGTCTCCTCGGCGAGGCCGAAGAGCGCGGTCAGGACGCCGAGCCCGACGACGTTCTTCGATCCCTTGGCGCCCGCGTCGCCCGCGAGCTTCGAGAACGGCACGGCCAGCCAGTGACCGTCCGCTCCGATGCCGAGGTCCTCCCGGGTTCGCGCCACGGGGTCCGCCTCGTCGAAGAGGACGACCGCGTTCGGCGCGGGCTGGACCTCTCCCTTGAAGCGGCCGAAGTCGGCCCAGGAGAAGACGACGAGGACGTCCACGGCGTCCCCCTGTTCGTAGATCGCGCTCGGGCTCAGCCGCACCACGCACGAGGATTCGCCCCCCCGGATCTGGGGTCCGTAGGCCTCGGTCTTGATGACGTTCAGTCCGTTGCGCGCGCCGGCCTGGGACAGGATGTCGCCCATGGTGACGATCCCGTCGCCGCCGGCCCCGACCATCGCGATGGTGAGATCACGTCTCGACATGGCGCACAGGGTGTCTCCTGCGGCTTCCGCCGTCCATGGTGCAAACGGATCATGGGCGAACGAGAAAGCGTCTCAGCCCGAAATGAGACGCGCGAGCGAATAGGCGGCGCCGGACGCGAGCGCCCCGACGAGGACCGTCCGGAGGGCCTCGGCGGCGACCGGGCGGCCCGTGAGACGCCCCTTGAAAGCTCCGAAGATGCCGAGGGCAATCAGCGTGACGACGACGGATGCGAGGAGGGCCGTCGTGATGGGAATGTGAAAGAGGTAAGGACCCAGCGGGATCGCGCCGCCCGCGACGTACGAGCCGCCGATCGTGACGGCCGAGACGCGCGCCCGCTTCGGGTCGGGCTCGGAGAGGTGCAGCTCCTCGCGCATCATGAAGTCCACCCAGCGGTCCCGATCGGCGCAGACGGCCTCCGTCGCGGACTCGAGGACGTTCCCTTCGAGGCCCCAGCCTTTGAAGACCTTGCGGACCTCGTCCTTTTCCTCCGCGGGGACCTCGACGACCTCCTCGTGCTCCCGGCGAAGCTCGGAGCGCCACGTGTCGGCCTCGCTCTTGGCCGCGAGGTAGCCGCCGAGGCCCATCGCGATGGCCCCGGCCGCGAGCTCCGCGACGCCCGCGACGAGGACGACGCGCGAGTTCGCGACGGCGCCCGAGAGGCCCGCGGCGAGCGCGAACGGAACCGTGAGGCCGTCGGACATGCCGAGGACCACGTCGCGGACCGTCTCGGAGCCTTCGAAGTGCGACTCGACGTGATGGTGCCTCGGAAGGCCCCGCGAGGTTCCCTTGGCGTGCGGCGGCGCTTGCGGCGTGTGCGGCCGCGGCTTTTCCTTCTGCGCGCTCACGGGTTCGTCTGCCAGATCTCGAGTCCCTTCACGAGGGCCCGGTCATCCAGCTTCACGAGCGCCACGATCCCGGCCGCCACGTCCTCGGGCTGGATCGCTTTCTTTTCGTCGAATGCCATCCCGGCCTTCCGGACGAGGTCCGTCGCGACCGTGGACGGGTAGACGACGGACACGCGCACGTCCGACGTGCGCGCCTCGTACATCATGGCCTCCGAGAGTCCCGCGAGGCCGAACTTCGACGCGCAGTACGCGCCGCCGCCCGCGAAGCCGCGCCGCCCGGCCGTCGAAGCGACGTTCACGATGTGCCCGCGGCGGCGCGTCTTCATTCCGGGCAGCACGGCGCGCGACATCAGGAACGGCCCGCGCAGGTTCACGGCGAGCACGCGGTCGAAGACGGCCGCATCCATTTCTCGACGGGCGCTGCCGTGAAGATCCCGGCGTTGTTCACGAGGACGTCGACGGGGCCGAGCTGCTGCTCGGCGGCCGCGACGACGCGCGAGACGACGCCTTCGTCGGAAACGTCCCCCGGCAGGACGGCCGACGAGGCGCCGAGATCCTTGAGCTCCTTCTGGACTTCGGAGAGGGTTTTCTTCGTGCGGCCGACCAGCGCCACTTTCGCGCCCTCGAAGGCGAAGGCCAGTGCGACGGCCCGGCCGATCCCGCGCCCGGCGCCCGTGACGAGGACGACCTTGCCCTTCAGGTCCATGGCTGTCTCCCGGGACGGGATTCTAGGCCTCCGGGCCGCGGGTCACTTTCCGGGTGGTCCGTCGAGAGACTCGAGCGTCGCCGTGGACGGCGGACGCGAGGCCTGCAGCTTCCTCGCGACGGCCTCGGCCTGCCGGAGCGCGCGGAGCACGTTTCCGCCCGCGAGCTTGACGAGGTCCGCGTCGCTCCATCCGCGGCGGATCAGCTCGGCGAAGAGGTTCGGGTACGTGGAGACGTCCTCGAGGCCGACGGGCCAGCTGTCGTTGCCGTCGTAGTCGGCGCCGAGCCCGACGTGGTCGACGCCCGCGACTTTCCGGACGTGCTCGACGTGGTCGGCGACCTCTCCCACCGTCGCCTTCGGGACCTTCAGGGGCGCGAAGATCTCCTTCCAGAGGGCATCGCGATCCTTCTCGCTCGCGAGCGTCTTCGCGCGGGCGTTGAACTCCTGAAACGCCGGCATGAGGATCTTCGCGGCCTCGGGCGAGACGAAGCCCGTGACGAACGCGATCATCACGACGCCGCCGTTCTTCGGAAGGAGCCGGATGACGTCGTCGGGCACGTTGCGCGGGACGTCGCAGATCGCGCGCGCGGAGGAGTGCGAGAAGATCACCGGCGCTTCGGAGACGCGCAGCGCCGCGCGCATCGTCTCGGGCGCGACGTGCGAGAGGTCCACGAGCATCCCGAGGCGGTTCATCTCGCGGACGACCTCTTCGCCGAACTTCGTGAGGCCGCCGTGGCGGGCGGGCGCATCGGTCGCGCTGTCGGCCCAGAGCAGCGACGTGTTGTGCGTGAGCGTCATGTACCGCGCGCCGAGCGCGTAGTACGCCCGCAGGGCGCCGAGCGAGTTCTCGAGGGCGTGGCCGCCCTCCATCCCGATGAACGATGCGATCTTCCCGGCCTTGAAGGCTTTCTCGGCGTCGTCGGCCGTGAGCGCGAGCGCGAACGTGTCGGGGTAACGCTCGACGATGCGCCGGGCGAGCTCGATCTGCTCGAGCTGCATGCGCGCCCAGCCCTCCTTCGCCTCTCCCGGGACGTAGACGGACCAGAACTGCCCGCCGACGCGCCCGGCCCTGAGGCGCGGGATGTCGGTCTGGCCGGACGTCTTCGTCCTGAGGTCGTACGCGGCGACGTCTCCCGGCGCCGCCTTCGCCTCGCGGATCGCCCACGGCAGGTCGTTGTGGCCGTCGATCAGGATGTGGCGCGAGAGGAGGTCCTTCGCGTGCGCGAGGGCCGTATCATCCGCCGCCGCAGCGGGAAGGGCGACGGCAAGGGCGGCGGCGGCAAGGTTGAGACGAAATCGCATGGCGGCGACGATAGCGCGTTCGCGGCTGCTACGCTGGCCGGCGCGATGACCGACGCGACGCTACGCTCCGATCCGGCGCCCCGCTTCGACCCCGCGCGCCGCCGGGCCGTGACGTTTGCGCTCGTTCTCGTGACGTCGCTCTCGTCGTTCGAGTCGACCGTCGTCACGACCGCGATGCCCACGATCATCGGCGACCTCCACGGCCTGCCGCTCTACTCGTGGGTGTTCTCGGTGTACCTCTTCGGCTCGACGATCACGATGCCGATCTACGGGAGGCTCGCGGACGTCCATGGCCGGCGCCGGATGATGCTGCTCGCGATCGCGCTCTTCGCGGGGAGCTCCCTTCTCGCCGCGCTCGCGCGAACGATGCCGCAGCTCATCGCCGCGCGCGGGCTGCAGGGCCTTGGCGCCGGCGGCCTCATCCCGCTGGCGCTGACGGTCTCTGGCGACCTCTACTCGATGGAGGAGCGCGCGCGGATCCAGGGCCTCTTCAGCTCGATCTGGGGCGTGTCGAGCCTCGTCGGCCCGCTCGCGGGCGCGTTCCTGACCGTGACGGCCGGCTGGCGCTCGATCTTCCTGCTGAACCTGCCGCTGGGCCTCCTCGCCGCGTGGATCGTCGCGACGCGGATGATCGAGACTCCGGGTGCGCCGCGCGCGGTCGCCGGCGCGCCGGGGCTCGTTGCGCTCCTCAAGCGCCGCGCCACGGCGTGGCCCTACGTCTCGGCCGTGCTCATGGGGATCGCCCTGTACGGGGTCTCGACGTACGTGCCGCTCTTCGTGCAGGGCGCGCGAGGCGGCAGCGCGAGCTCCGCCGGCGCGGTCATCACGCCGCTCATCCTCTTCTGGGCCGTTTCGGCGACGGCGGGCGGCCGGCTCATTCTCAGGATCGGGTTCCGGCAGTCGGCCGTCGTCGGCGCGGGGCTCCTCGTCCTCGGCTTCGCGGGGCTCCTCGCGGCGGCGGCGCTCGACGCCTCGACACCGTGGATCAGCGCCGCGTGCGCCGTCATCGGCTGCGGCCTCGGGCCGACCGCGCTCTCGCAGCTTCTCGCCGTCCAGGAGGACGCGCCCGCGGAGCAGCGCGGCGTCGCGACGAGCCTCGTGCCGTTCTTCCGTACCGTCGGCGGCTCGCTCGGGGTGGCCGCGATGGGCGCCGTCCTCGCGGCCGGTCTCTCGGCGCGTCTCGGGCCCGCGCTGGAGTCCGCGAGCCGGGCGCTCTCCGGCGAGATCCCCGCGCCGCCGGGCTTTCGGATCGCCCTGGAGCGCTCGCTGCTTCCGGTCTTCGCAGCGCTGCTCGCGGCGGCCGTTCTCGCGGCCTTTGCCGCCGCGCGGTTCCCGGCGGGCCGGCACCGCAGCCGCTGAGACGCCGTCGCGAATTGATCGCGGGCGGGTTCCTGGGAGATGATCCGCCGCTCTCATGACACGTCATGACGCACGGGGCTGGTTCGCCGTCCTGGCGTGCCTCGCGGCCCTCCCGGCCGCCGGCGTGGAGCCCCTGCGCGTCGCGTCGCTCCGCGCGAACCTTTCCCCTGTCGCCGAGTTCGCCCCTGGCGACGCGGCAGGCGGCGCCGCCGCGGCCGAGGCCCTCGACTTCCACCCGATCGCCGTGCCCGCGACGTGGCAGAAGGCGGGCTTCGCCGAGCACGGGTTCGGCTGGTACCGGTTCCGGTTCACGCTCGCGGCGGACATCGCCGACAAACCGCTCGCGTTCCTCTGTTCGCAGATCCGGGACGCGGACGAGGTGTTCCTCGACGGTGTGCGCGTGGGCGGAACGGGCGGGTTCCCGCCCGCGTACGACAAGGGCACGCTGGTGAGGCGCGTGTACGAGCTCCCTGCGGGCCTCACGACCCGCGCGGGCGTCCACACGCTCCTCGTGAGGGTCTACAACGCCGGGCCGCGGGACGGGGGATCACGGGCGCGCCGTACCTCGACGGCGTGTCGGCGGCGGTCCAGACGCGCATCAACCACGAGACGCCGCTCGCGCTGGTCGCGGCCGCGATCTTCGCCCTCGGGCTCTTCGCGCTCTTCGTGTTTCTGCGCGACCGCCTGCAGGTGGAGTTCCTGATCTTCTTTCTCTTCACGATGGGCGTCGCGCTCTATCTCGGCACGTGGCTCTCCGTGTGGCCTCTCCTCGGGATTCCCCTCTCGCCGGTGTTCCGGCTGAACCTCGCGCTCTCCTTCTCGATCCCGCCGCTCCTCGGGCTCTTCTTCTACCGGTTCTATCTCGCGCGTCCTCCGCGCTGGCTGCGGGCGGTGTTCGTCGTGGAGGGCGCGTGCGCCGCGCTGTGCCTCGCGTGGCCTCGCGTCGACGATCTCTACCGGCTCCTCGCGGTGAGCTACGCCGCGGTGGCGATCATCGGCGGCCACGTCGCGGCGCTTCTCATTTCGAAGTGGCGCCGGGGCGTCTCCTACGCCCGCCCTGTCGTCGCCGGATTTCTCCTCGTCTTCCTCGCGACGCTCCACGACGTCGCGCAGGACCTGTCCATGGTCCCGGAAGCCGACCACCTCCAGCTCATCGGTCCCGCGTTTCTTCTCTTCTCGGCGATCTTCCTGTCCGTCGTCGCGGATCGCATGGTGCGCCTGAGAGTCGCGGCTGCGACGGACCCCCTGACGGGCCTGCCGAACCGGACGGGCCTCTTCGAGCGAATCGCGCTCGAGCTCGCGCGCTCCAAGCGCACGGGGCGGCCGGTCGCCGTCGCCGTTCTCGACCTCGACCGCTTCAAGGACTTCAACGACGCCCACGGGCACCTCGCGGGAGACCGGCTCCTCATCGCGTCGGGCGAGGCGCTCACGGCCTCCCTCCGGACGACGGACCTCGCCGCGCGCTTCGGCGGCGAGGAGTTCGTCGTCCTCCTCCCCGAGATCGGGCGCGACGAGGCGGCCGCCTGCGCCGAGCGCATCCGGCTCGCCGTCTCGAAGGCGCGCGTGCCGGGGGTCGCCGGGCACGTCACGGCGTCGATCGGGCTGGCCGTGCACGACCCGCAGGACGGCGCGCCGCCGGGCGCGGCCGTTCTCCTGCGCGAGGCCGACGCGGCCCTCTACCGCGCCAAGGCGCTCGGCCGCGACCGCGTGTGCATCGCCGAGGGGCCGGTCGCGGGCGAACGACTGAAGGGCATCAGCGGCGATTCGGGGTGACAATGGGCGGCTGAAGGAGCCGACCATGCGCAACGTCCTCCGTTACGTCCTCGTCGTCGCCGCCCTGGCCGCGCTCGCGGCACCCGTCCGCGCCCAGCAGACCGCGGGCCAGACCGTCGTCGTGCCCTCGCTGCCCGGGATGCCGAACCAGGAAATGAAGATCGCGTCGGAGCCGCTCGCGAACTCCGAGATGGTCGGCCCGGAGCTTCCATTCACGGGCCAGGTCATCCAGTGGGAGGAAGGCCGCTCGATCACGATGAAGTTCGAGGACGGGCTCACGCGCGTGGTCCCCGTGGTCTCGAACATCATCTTCCCGCCGGACCTCCGGCCGGGCGGCATGCTGACGGTGTTCGTCCGGCAGACGGCCGACGGGCGCTACCGCGTGACCGGACTCACCACCGCGATGCAGCCGCCGAAGCCGCCGCCTCTGCCGGCGCCGACCGCCGCACCCGAGCCCGCTCCCGCGGCGCCGACGGCGCCGCCCGTTGCGATGCCCGAGCCGCCGGCCCCGGGCCCGAAGGGCAAGACGGTGGTCGGCGCGACGTACATCACGCTGCGCGGGACGTTCAAGTCGATCGACAAGGGCACCGTCACGCTCGTCGAAGCGAACGGGACCGAGCGCACCGTGAAGCTCTCCGAGAAGGCCGCGGTCGCCGGGGGGCTCAAGGAGGGCGACAAGATCGTCGTGCGCGTCCCGCTCCAGAAGCCGTTCGACGGAAAGACGGCCGACCGCGTCGAGCGCCCGAAGCCGCCGAAGACGCCGCCGCCGTCGAAGTTCAGCAAGGTCCAGACCCCGGCGAACTGATGGGCCGGCGGGTCGCCCTTTTCGCGTTCGGCCTCGCCTGCGCCGCGTGCCTCTCGGCCGAGGCCCAGCCCACCGCGGTCCCGACGGCCGCAGGCGCGGGCGCCGTCGCGCCGTCGGACCAGACGGCCGTGAAGCCCGCGCTCCCGGACGAGCGCGCAAACCGCACCGTCGAGCTCGGGACCGCACCGCCGACTCCGGCGCCTCTGCCCGCGCCGGTTCCCGCGCCGGCTCCCGCGCCTCCGCCGGCCGTCGAGGAGCCCGGCCGCTCCGAGCCGGTCACGGGCGAAGCGCCCGCGGCGGCCGGCAGCGTGCACAGGAAGCCCGGCGTCGCGCCGCGCCCCGTGAGCGTCGCGAAGGCGCCGTCGTACACGGTCGTCGCCCTGGACGGGAAGAGCCTCACGCTCCGGCGGGCGGAAGGCACCACCGTCACGTTTCCGCTCGCGAGGAAGGCGGACGTGCCGAAGGGCCTCGCGCCCGGGCAGTCCGTGACGATCAAGACCCGCACCGAGAACGGGAAAAAGGTCGTCTCGCGCGTCCGCGAAGCGAGCGACGCGCCGGTCCTCACGAACGTGAACTGAGCGCGCCGCGCGCAGCGGGAACTTCCACGCCTCCGCCCGGGTCGTATCGGGGCGAGGAGGCCGCCATGTTCGAGCCCGCACCCGCGCCCCGCCGAAGGCCCATGTTCGCCGTCTCCGCCACGGCGCACGCCGCGCTCGCGGCAGTCCTCGTCGTGCCGCCGCTCTTCGCGACGCCGGAGCCGCCGGAACTGGACGGGATCGTGAAGATCGACTGGGTCCCCGTTCTCACGATCGACGCCCCGGCTCGCATTTCGGTGGATTCTCTTAGAAGGGTAAGAGAGGGCGGTCTAGGGGCGCGCACCGCGAGCGCGAGCGGCGCCGCCGCGCGCCCCCCGGTTTCCCAGCCAACGGGCATCGGGTCGGTGCTGCCGGATCCGACGAGCGAGCCCGAAGGCCAATTCACCTTCGAAGGAACCGACGAGCAAAGCGAGTCGGGCATCGGCGTTCCGGGTGAAACGGGCAAGCCCGGATCGGGGGGGCCGGGCGGCGGGATTCTCGATGCGACGGCTCCCGGGGTCTCGCCGCCTGTCGCGATCGAGACGATCGCGCCCCCGTACCCCGAGCTCGCGCGGCGCGCGCGCATCGAAGGGGTGGTCGTCCTCGACGCCGTCATCGGGGCGGACGGCGCGGTGCGCGAAGTGCGCGTGGCGCAGGGCGTGAGCCCGCTCCTCGATCCGGCGGCCGTCGAGGCGGTTCGGCGCTGGCGCTATCGTCCGGCTTCCGTCGGGGCGCGGCCCGTGGCCGTTCTCTTGAAGGTCGTCCTCACTTTCTCGCTCCGGAACCTGTGACATAACGCCCGCGTGATCCTGTTCGAGAACGCCGACGTCCTCGTGCTGGACAAGCCGGCGGGCGTCTCGATGGCGACGTCTTCGCGCCCGGGCTCGGCGGAGGAGGCCGTGCGGCGGCTCCTCGCGGCGTGCGGCGTGCCGGCGGACGAACCGCTGCCGCTCCTCGTCCACCGTCTCGACGTCGGGACGAGCGGCGTCGTCCTGCTCGCGAAGAACGACGCGGCTCACCGGGCGCTCTCCCGCGCTCTCCAGCAGAAGACCGCGCAGAAGTCGTACCGCGCGCTCGTATGGGGCCACCCCGTGCCGGCCCGAGGACGCATCGACCTTCCGCTCGCGCGGGACCCGAAGGACGGGCGGAAGATGCGCGTCGAAAAGGACGGCAAGCCGTCCGCGACGCGCTACGAGACCCTCAGGAGATACGCGGGTCTCTCGGATCTGCGCCTCTTCCCCGAGACGGGGCGGACCCACCAGATCCGCGTCCACCTTTCTGCGAAGGGCCATCCGATCGCGGGGGACGACTTCTACGGCGGCGCGACGCGCTGGCGGGGGATCAGGGACGCGGCGCGGCGCGGGGCGCTCCAGCGTGTGTCGCATCCGCTGCTCCACGCCGAACGGATCGTCGTGGAGGAAATGGGAATCGACGTTGTCTCGCCGCTTCCGGGAGATTTCGAAGAGATCAGGAATTGCTTAGAAGGGTGAGAAAGCGATGCGCCCCCGCACCCTTCTAAGCAGAAATCCACGGTTGCGTCAGATCAGAAGATCACCTTTGCGGCGAGCTGGATGATCCGCGGCCCGAAAGAGGCCGTCGGCGTGCCGTACGCCGCGACCGGCGCGAGCGTCTGTCCGGCGTTCACGCGCCAGTAGGTCTGCGTGACGCCCGTGACGTTCGAGCGGTTCAGGATGTTGAAGGCCTCGGCGATGAGCTGGAGGTTGACCGGCCCGATCGGGATGTCCTTCGTGATGCGCGGGTCCCACGTCATGAACATCGGGTAGCGCTCCGTGTTGCGCGAGTAGCCCGGCGCGATGTCGTTGCGGTTGTTGCCGTCGGCGTTGAGGTCCGTGTTCGGCGTGACCGTCCGGTTGTACGGCTGCCCGGTCGCGACCGTGAAGATGCCCGAGAGCGACCATCCGCCGAGGACGGCCTGCTTCCAGCCTCCGGCGTCCCGGAAGTACGGCATGCTCCAGTAGGCCGAGATCACGAGGCGGTGCGGCTGGTCGGTGTCTCCCACGGCGCGGTCCACGTTGAAGTTGCGCGGGTCCGAGACCTGCTTGGCGTCGTCGCCGCCGTTCGGGACGACCGACGTCGCGTCCGGCTTCGTGTCGATGACCTTGCTGAACGTGTACGCGATCCGCGCCTGCCAGTTCTTCGAGAAGCGCTTGTTGACCTCGACCGTGAGGCCGTTGTACTCGGACTCGGCCGAGCTCTGGAACTGGATGACGCGGTTGAAATTCGAGAACGGCCGGTCCGCGGTGTTGTATTTCACGAGCGTGTACGTGTTCCCGCTCGCGTCCGTGTACGTCGTCGTGCCGGCGGAGCCGACGTTGACGTCCGTCGAGCGCTGGAGGTGCTGGCCGTTCGCGTAGAGGTACGAGACGGCGACGGCGACGTCGTTCGACACGGCGTGCTCGACGCCGACCGAGGCCTGGTGGACGAGCGGGCTCTCGAAGTTCGGGTCGAAGGCGAAGATCGTGGGCTTCGGCGGGTTCACTCCCGACGGGACGGACGGGAAGATGTTCGGGTACGTCGGCATCTGGAGGCCCGTGAACGTGAGCGTCTGGACGTTGATGCCGTTGTTCGACATCGCCGTGCCGATCATGATGGAAGGCGTCCGGCCGTAGAACATGCCGTAGCCGCCGCGCACGACGGTCTTGTCCTGGCCCTTCGGCGTCCACGCGAAGCCCGCGCGGACCGCGAAGTTGTTGCCGTCTTCGGGGATGTTGCTCGTGTCGAGACCGGCGGCGAGGAGCTGCGCGTCCGGGTTCCGCACGCTCGCGCTCGCGATGCCCTGCTTGTCGTACCGGACGCCGAGGTTCAGCGTCAGGTTCGGCATGAGGCGCCACTCGTCCTGGGCGAAGAACGCGATCTCCGAGAGGTCGGGGTACGTGTACGGGCCGGACGTCCCCGCGCCCGCGAAGGCCTGGACGTACTGCGTGGGCAGGCCCCGGTTGTAGTTCGCGACGGAGTTGAACGAGTAGCTGCCCGAGAAGTTGCCCGGGAACCAGTTCGTGATGAGGTCCCGGCTCCAGTCGAAGCCCGCCTTGAACGTGTGGTTCCCGGAGATGAACGTCGCGGCGTCGGCGGCCTGGTAGCGCGTGATCGTCGTCTCGCGCGGGCTGAAGTTGTTGCGCCCGATCGTGAACGAGAACGCGCCGTCCGTGATGAGGGCCTCCGGGTCCGCGCTGTTGGCGAGGCCGGGCTCGGAGTCCTTCGCGTACTGGCCGCGCAGCTCGTTGAAGAGCGACGACCCGAACGTGTTCGTGACGGACGCCGTGACCGTGTCCGTGTTCACGAGCGAGTCGCCCGAGTGCTGGACGGACTGCGTCGTGCCGCCGTTCTCGTTGTTGACGCCCGTGAAGCGCTGGCGGTTGTAGCGCATCGAGACCTGCGCGGTCGGCGCCACGTTCCAGTCGGCCTTCAGGAGGAAGACGTCCTGGTTCTGCCCGCGGTCGTACGGGCTGGCGAGGGGCTGGAGTTTCGCGAGGCCGGCCGCCGTGTTCGGGTCGGAGAGGTTCAGGCCGGACGTGTTCAGGATGACGGGCTGGCCGTTCGTGTTGCGCTGGCCGTCGTAGTTTGCGAAGAAGAAGAGCTGGTCCTTGACGATCGGGCCGCCGAGGCTCGCGCCGAACTGGTTGTAGTGGTAGTTGCTGATCGGGCGGCCGTTGATCACGTTGATGTAGTCGTTCGCGTTCATCCCCTTGTCACGGTAGAACTCGAACGCCGTCCCGTGGAACTCGTTCGTGCCGGACTTCGTGACGACGTTGATGACGGCGCCGCCCGCGCGGCCGTATTCGGCCGTGTAGGCGTTGCGGTTCACCTGGAACTCCTTCACGGCGTCCTGGCTGAACTGGTAGGGCGCGCGGCCCGACCCCGTGCGGCCGAGGGCCTGGCCGAAGAACGTGTTGTCGTTGTTCGCGCCGTCGATCACGAGGCTGTTCAGCGTGCCGCGCTGGCCGGCGAAGCTGATGTCGCCGAGGCGCGTGTCCTTCGAGACGCCCGGCGTCGTGAGGACGAAGTCGATGAAGTTGCGGCCGTTCGTCGGGAGGTTCTGGATGTAGGCCTCGTTGACGGCGGAGGCCTGCTCGCTCTTCGTGATCTCGACGATCGGGGTCTCCGCGGTCACCGCGATCGTCGACTTCACACCCGCGATCGCCATTGCGAGCTTCAGGCTCGTGTCCGCGCCGACGCTGACTTCGGCGCGGCCGGTGTTCGAGGGCGTGAAGCCCTGCAGGGCCGCCGAGACGTCGTAGAGGCCCACGGGCATGAGCGGAAATACGAAGGCGCCGCTCGCGTTCGACGTCGCGTTGCGCACGGCGCCCGTCCTCGCGTTCCTCGCGGTCACGGCCGCTCCGGGCAGGGGCGCTCCGGCCGTGTCGAGGACGGTGCCGGAGATGCTGCCGGTGGAACTCTGCGCGAGCGCGGGGCCGGCGGCCACGCACAGGGCGATCGCGACCACGAAGGCAAGTGAGACTCGGTACGCACGAACCATCTGAATCTCCTCCATCAAAAGTGGATTCATAAAGCTCTCCGTCGGGACCGGACGGGTAGCCCGTGTAAAGACGGCGTGAAGACTATTACAGAACCCGCGAGCCGGGTCCGGGACTCAGCGCGGGCCTGCTGCTCCCGCGGGAGCCAGGCGCGCGCACCCGCGCGCCGCGACGAGAGCCGCGCCCCCGGCCGCGAGGAGGAGCACCGCGGCGGCGAGCAGGAGGAGCGGCCCGCGGCGGACCGAGCGCGCCGGCTTCAGGCTCGCCGTTCTCTTCGGGCGCGTCATCGGCGCGGTGGATTCGGTCAGGGCCGCGCCGGGGCTCGTCGGAACCACGGCGGGCGGAACCGGAGGCCGGATCGCCGGGGGCGGCAGGGCCGCGGGGACCTCGCGCGTCACGGCGCCGCGGGCGGGCCGCGCCGCGAGCTCGCGCCGCGCCATGAGGAGGTCGAGGATCATCTGCCCGGCGCTCCCGTACCGCTCGGACGCATCCTTCTTGAGCGCGCGCGCGACGATCTGTTTGACGACGTCGGGCACGTTGTCCGGCTCGGGCCACGGGTCGGCTTCCTTCGTCATCATTTTGGCGACCATCTGCGTCACGCTCGCGCCCGAGAACGGATGCACGCCGGCGAGCATCTGGTAGAAGACGATCCCGAACGAGAAGAGGTCCGAGCGCTCGTCGAGCTCTCCGCCGAGCGCCTGCTCGGGGGAGAGGTAGTCGAGCGTTCCGACGATCATCCCCTCGCCCGTGTGCCGCGTCGCCTTGGACGCGTCGCGCGCGCCCTCGAGGAGGATCTTGCTGAGGCCGAAGTCGAGGAGCTTGGCGCGGCCGTCGGGCGCGAGCATGACGTTCGCCGGCGTGATGTCCCGGTGGAGGATGCGATTCTGGTGCGCGGCCTTGAGACCCTCGAGGACCTGGATCGCGATGTCGACGCACTCGCCCACGCCGAGCCTGCGGACGTCCATGATCTCGTCGAGGCCCTTGCCTTCGAGGTACTCGAGGACGAGGTAGAGCGCTCCGGGCGGAAAGCCCGCGTCCCGCTCGTCCGCGAGCGCGAGGTCGTGCAGCGTGATGACGTTCGGGTGGTTGAGGGCCGCGACGGCCCGTGCTTCGTTCATGAAACGCCCGCGCATCTTCGCGTCCTGCTGGAGAGCCGCGGGCAGGACCTTGATCGCAACGCGGCGGCCGAGCGCGGGGTCGGTGGCGAGGAAAACTTCCCCCATCCCGCCCTTGCCGAGCAGGCGGACGATCTCGTACCGGCCGATGCTGCTGGGGAGAACGTCCGCTGCAGCCACTCGAAGGGCAAGTATAGGCGGGGGTGTCAGGCGGGTGGCGCGGATCCCAGGGTGAGCGACACCTTCAGGGCCTGAGACTCGCGCCGGGACGTCTGCTCGAGCCCCGACCGCTCGAAGACGCGCAGCATCTTCTCGTTGCTCGGCAGGACTTCCGCGTCGAAGATCTCGATCCCGTGGACGCGAGCGAGGGCCGCGAGCCGCCGGAAGAGAAGCGAACCGAGCCCCTTTCCCTGCTGGGCGTCCGCGACCGTGAAGGCGACCTCGGCGCGCGTCGGGGCGGAGAGGTCGCGCTCCCAGCGCGCGACGCCGACGAGGACGCCGTCGATCTCGGCGACGAGCGCGTAGCGGTTCACGTAGTCGACGCGCGCGAGGTACTCGGCCTTCGAGCGGTCCTTGTCGGGCACGGCGAAGAACCGGAAATAGAGGCTCTCGGGGGAGAGGCGGTCGTAGAGCTCGAGGAGGTGCGGGCCCTCGTCCTGCCGGATCGGCCGCAGGTGGACGCGCGTGCCGTCCTTCAGCACCTCATCCGAAGCGTCCGCCTCGGGGTACGGGGCGACTGCCCCGGGCGGGAACTCCCGGACCGAACGAACCAAGCGGACCTCCGAGGACCTTCCATGATGGTACAGAATCACGTTTCAAGTCCAAGGGTGGGGGGGCGCCATGAAGCTCATCACGACCATCATCCGGCCGGAGAAGCTCGCGGACGTCAAGGCCGCGCTCTTCCGGGCGGGTGTCACGGGCATCTCGCTCTCGCGCGTGCAGGGGCACGGCGGCGAGCACGACACGGTCGAGCAGTACCGCGGGACGACGCTCGTCTTCGAGTTCGTCGAGAAGGTGCGGATCGACATCGCGGTCTCCGAGCCGTTCGTCGAGCCCGCGATCGAGGCGATCGTCGCGGCGGCGCGCACGGGCGAGGTCGGCGACGGGAAGATCTTCGTCCAGCCGCTCGAGCGCGTGATCCGGATCCGCACGGGCGAGCAGGACGTCCAGGCCCTCACGCCGATCTCGGCCGAGGAAGTGAAGGCGAAGGCGCTGAAGGCCGGCAGGGAGGACGTGTGAACGCTCCGGCGATCAGCGCCGGCGACACCGCGTGGGTCCTCGCCGCCGCCGCGCTCGTCTTCGTCATGAACCCCGGGCTCGCGTTCTTCTACGCCGGGCTCGTCCGGCGCAAGAACACCCTCAATACGCTCATGATGACGTACGTCGCGATGGGCGTCGGCGCCGTCGTCTGGATGGTCGCAGGCTACTCGCTCGCCTTCGCGCCCGGCTCACCGTTCCTCGGCGGCCTCAAGTGGCTTGGCCTCTCGGGAGTCGGCGGCGCGCCCGAGCCCGCCTACGCGGCGACGATTCCGGCGCTCGCGTTCTTCGCGTTCCAGGGGATGTTCGCGACGATCACGCCCGCGCTCGTGTCGGGCGCGATCGTCGAGCGGATGAGCTTCCGCGCCTACGTCATCTTCCTGGCGCTCTGGAGCCTCGTCGTCTACGCCCCCGTCGCGCACTGGGTCTGGGGGACGGGCGGGTTCCTCCGGGCGTGGGGCGCCCTCGACTTCGCAGGCGGCACGGTCGTCCACGTGACGGCGGGGACGGCGGCGCTCGTCGCCGCGAAGATGCTCGGGCCCCGCCAGGACTTCAAGCGGATCGCCCTCATCCCGCACAACGTCCCCTACGTCCTCCTCGGCGCCGGCCTCCTGTGGTTCGGGTGGTTCGGCTTCAACGCGGGGTCGGCGCTCGCGGCCAACGGCACCGCGTCGCTCGCCTTCGTGACGACGAACGCGGGAGCCGCCGCCGCCGTGCTCACCTGGCTCGCTCTCGAGCGCGCGATCGGCGGGCACGCGACGGCCGTCGGCGCCGCGACCGGCGCCGTCGTCGGCCTCGTCGGGATCACGCCGGGCGCCGGCTTCGTCTCGCCGCTCTCGGCCCTCGCGATCGGCGCCCTGACGGCGTGTGCGAGCTTCGCGGCGCTGCGCCTGCGCGGGCGCACGTCACTCGACGACACGCTCGACGTCTTCGCCTGCCACGGCATCGGCGGGATCACGGGCTCGCTCCTGACGGGCGTCTTTGCGTCGAAGGCCGCGAACCCCGACGGCGGCAACGGCCTCCTCTTCGGGAACGCCGCCCTCTTCGGAATCCAGGCCGCAACGGTCGGCGTCGTCTTCGCCTATACGCTTCTCATGACGGCCCTCGTCCTCGTCGTCATCAGGGCCGTGACGCCGCTGCGTGTCGAGCTGCACGCCGAGCTGGACGGGCTGGACCGGCGCGTCCACGGCGAAGAGGCCTATCGCGGCGGCAGCGCGGCGGGCGGCCTCGGCGAGAGCGTGATCCTGCACCCGTCCGAGCGCGTGAAAACCTAGGGCGCGATCGCGACGCGGCCTGTCAGCTCCGCGAGGCGGAGGAGGCGGGCCGCGACCCCGGGCCGGAACGCGTCCTTCGGGGCGCGCCACGCCCAGTTGCCGTCCGCGCGCCCCGGCACGTTCATGCGCGCCTCCGAGCCGAGCGCAAGCACGTCCTGGAGCGGGACGACCGCGCGATCCGCGACGGACGCGTACGCGGCGCGGACGAGGACGCCCGCGGGGTCCTTTCCGTCCACGCCGAAGTAGTCGCGGAAGCGCTCCTGCGCATCAGGGGGCAGGGAGGCGTACCACGAGAGAGAGGCGTCGTTGTCGTGGGTGCCCGAGTACACGACCGCGTTCGGGAGGTGATGGTGGGGGAGGTGCTCGCTGTCCATCTCGCTGAACGCGAACTGGAGGACCTTCATCCCCGGAAAGCCGAGCGTCGCGAGGAGACTCCGCACGTCGTCCGTGATCTCGCCGAGATCCTCGGCGACGATCGGGACGTCTCCGAGCGCGTGCCGGATCGCGAGGAAGAGCATGAGGCCGGGCCCCGTGGCCCAGCGGCCCTCGCGGGCGGACTCTGCCCTCGCCGGGATCTCCCAGTAGCCCGCGAAACCTCGGAAGTGGTCGAGCCTGACGAGGTCCGCGAGGCGGAGGTTCGCGCGGACGCGCTCGATCCACCAGTCGAAGGACTCTTCGGCGAGGACGTCCCACCGGTAGAGCGGGTGGCCCCAGAGCTGCCCGTCCTCGGTGAAGTCGTCGGGCGGGACGCCGGCGACGGTCTCGGGCCGGCCATTCGCGTCCACCGCGAAGAGCCGCCGCTGGGACCAGACGTCGGCGCTGTCGAGCGCGGCGTAGATCGGGAGGTCGCCGAGGATCGAGATCCCGCGCGCGTTGGCGCCCCGCTTGACCCTTTCCCACTGCCGGAAGAAGAGGAACTGCGCGAAGACATGGAACGCGATCTCGTCCGCGTGCTCCTTCCGGGATTCCTCGAGCGCGCCTTCCTCGCGCGCCACGAGCGCCGCCGGCCACTCCGTCCACCCCGCGTCGCCGTGCGCGCCGCGGAGCGCCGCGAAGAGGGCCCAGTCGGCGAGCCACGAGGCGTGCGCGGGCGAAGCCGCGAAACGGGCGACCGCGTCCGTCACGCTCGCGCCCATCGACTTCGCGTGGGCGAAGCAGGCGCGCAGGACGCGCTCCTTGAACGCGTGCACCGCCGCGAAGTCCACGCGGTCCTCCGGGAACGAGGGTGCGCCCTCGAGCGCCGAGGCGGGGAGGAGCCCTTCCTCGAGGAGCCAGTCGGGCGAGACGAGCAGCGGGTTGCCGGCGAAGGCGGAGAGGCCCGCGTACGGGGAGTCGTGCGCACCGGGCGGGCCGAGCGGGAGGACCTGCCAGATCCGGAGGCCCGCGGAGGCGGCCCAGTCGAGGAACGCGTCGGCCCCGGGTCCGAGGTCGCCGATCCCGAAACGGGACGGCAGCGACGTCGGGTGCAGCAGGATCCCGGCTTCGCGCGTGGGCTTCGACATCAGCGGCCGATCGCGGTCTCGCGGTCGAGGATGCGGAGCGTCTTGTCGTAAAGCGCCTCGACCTCGTCGCGGCTGTTCCCGATCGCCGTCATCCCGAGCTTGCCGTACTGCGACAGGGCGCCGATGAGGTGGAAGAGCACGCCCGACTCGGAATTGTGGCTGTAGTGGAGCGCGTTGATCGTGACGATCTCGATGAGGTCCTCCGGCAGGAGTCCGCGGTACGCCTCGGACTGGAGGTTGTCCGTCGCGCGGTAGAACTTCGGCGAGCCGCGCGGCGAGAGGAAGAGGCCCGACTCCGGGTCGAGGCGCCCGCCCGTGAGGAACTGAAGCGCGAGGTACGGGTGCGTCGTGCCGCCCATCCGGAGGTTGATCTCGAGCGCCGAGAGGCGCCACGGCTCGTCCTCGCGGTCCTTCACGGCGAGAAAGTCGACCGCGAACCGGCTCACGACGCCGTGCGCCGCGAGCACGGCGCCGATCTTCAGGGCGGCCTGCGTGATCTCCCGCCGGTAGCCGTCCGCGGCGGGGAAGAGGCAGCCGAGGAAGACCTGGCCGCTCGGCCCGCCGAGGACCTGATCGTGAGTGGAGATCGGGAGGACGTCGCCGTGCGGCCCCGTGCGGACCTGGACGGAGGGAGACTCCTTGAAAGCACCTTCGAGGAATTCCTCCGCGATGCCGCCCATGCGCCGGAATTTCGCGTGGAAGTCGTCCCACGTCTCCCACCCCACCGAGAACTCGAGCCTCGGGAGCCCCGCGCGGACGGCAGCGGCGTCGGTCGTCCCCTCCGGGTAACGGAAGATCGCGTTGCCTTCGCCGGAGAAGCTGTCGTTGAGCTTCACGACCGCCTTCCGGAGAGCGGGATTGCGTCGCTTGAGGTCGACGAGAGCCGTCTCGAGGTCCGCGTCGCCCTGCAGGTCCTCGTGGCCCTCCGGGCACGCGATACCGGCCTCGCGGAAGACCTTCCGGCTGCCGGACTTCGTGCCGAAGTGGCTGAGCGCCGGGTCGACGCCGTTCAGCGGGATGCCGAGGAGCACGGCGAGCCGCCGCTCGAGCGGGGTCGAGTTGAAGACCGTGAGGTAGGCCCGCGAACGGTCGGGAATGCCCGCGCGGATGCGCTCGATGAGCCGCGGACGCTCGAGAATCTTCTCGGTGAGCGACCGGGGCGAGGCGTCGTGCGCGCAAAGCAGCGTGAGCCGGCTCCGGGCGTGGCTCGCGGGGATGCCGACGAGGAGCTGGAAGTAGTACTCGAGAACGAGCGGGTGAACGGGCTGGGACGTGACGAACACCACCCGGGCGCGGGGGTTGCGCAGGCGGATCAGGAGGAAGAGGAGGCGCTCCTCGTAGAAACTCGCCCCGTCCAGCTTCGTCAGCTCGGCCTGGTCGAGCGTCAGCGACGGCACCACGACCGACGTGTGGGGCTCCTCGTCGCGGCCCGCGATCGAGTCCCAGACCTCGAGGAGGCGCGGCTTCAGCGTTTCGAACTCGGCGAGCTCGCGTTCCAGGGACAGCTCGGACGAAAACGGCGGCCTCGGGATCACCTGCGGTGGATTCTAGGGCTCGGGCCGCAACCGAGGCACGGATCTTGTTTAAGGGTGGGGGAGACCGAGAGAAAAGAGGCGCGATTGAGGACACGGCGGACCGGCGCGCGGGGCTTCACGCTGATCGAGCTCCTGATCGTCGTCGCGATCATCGGGATCATCGTCGCGATCTCCATCGTCAACATGATCAACGCGATCCAGCGCGGAAAGCAGAAGCGCTCGATGGCGGACATCAAGAGCGTCTCGACGGCTCTCGAGGCCTACATGACGGACTTCAACTACTACCCGGCCGCCGCGGGCTATTCGCTGCCCACGGGCCTTTCCCTTCCCACGGCCACGCTCGGGACGGCGGCCGGAGTCCTCGCCCCCACGTACATCCGGGTGACGCCGCTCTCCGACGGCTGGAACTCCTGGTACCTCTACGGCGCGAGCGCCTCGCGCGGCGATTACCTGGTCCGCTCGGGCGGCGCCGACGGCGTCCCGCAGACGTCTCCCGCCTATGGCCCGACCTCGGATTTCAACGCCGACATCATCCTGGTGGACGGCGCCTTCGTGCAGTTCCCGGAGGGCGCCCAGCGCTGACTTGCGAGGCGGCGCGGGTGACAATCGCTGTACGGTTCGTCTCGCGCCCCCGACAAAAATTCGTCGCGGGGAGGTCCTCCCGGGCCGCGGCCTGCTTCAACTATTGAAAATGCGAGAGATTGGGGCACGGCACGGCTCTTGAAAGAGGGGCGGGCGGAGGTTGATCCAAAATGAAAAGGAACCAGAAGGGTTTCACGCTTATCGAGCTTCTGATCGTCGTCGCGATCATCGGCATCATCGTCGCGATCGCCATTCCGAACCTGCTCAACGCCATTCAGCGCGCCAAGCAGAAGAGGACGATGGGTGACATGCGCTCGGCCGGCACGGCCGCCGAGGCGTACGCCGTCGACTTCAACCACTACCCGGCGGCCGCGGGCTACTCGCTCCCGACCGGCATCACGTTCGGGTCGATGACGTTCAACACGGGCGGCGTCGGGACGAGCTTCAGCGGGCAGGTCACGCCCACGTACATCCGCGTTCTCCCGATGACGGACGGCTGGCAGTCGTACTTCTTCTACGCCACCACCGGCCAGCTCTACGGGATCGCGTCGGGCGGCAAGAACGGCGCAACCGAGTCCGCCATCGGCGGCGAGACGACGGACTTCAACAACGACATCATCTTCGTGAACGGTCAGTTCGTTCAGTACCCCGCGGGCGCGCAGCGGTAAGTCCTCCCGCTTCGGCCTGAAGAGCCCCCTCACGGGGGCTCTTTCCTTTTGGAGCGGTTTGCACGCGCCTAGAATCCCTGCAGTGAAGCGGGGCGAGGCGATGGGACGGACGGCGCTGCTCGGCGGCGCGCTCGGGCTCGCCTTCGCCGCCGCCCTCCTCGGCCCCGGCGCCCTCGCCGGACTCGTCCCGGCGCGCGGCGACCTCGCGGATTTCTTCTGGCCCATGAAGGCCTACACCGCCGCGCGGTGGGCGGCCGGGAGCCTTCCGCTCTGGAATCCGCTCTCGGGTTGCGGCGAGCCGTGGCTCGCGCAGCTGCAGACGGGCGTTCTCTACCCGGGCGACCTCCCGTTTCTCCTCGGCGGCGCCGCGGGACCCCTCCTCGCCATCACCCTGCACCTCGCCGTCGCGGCGTCCGGGATGGCGGCCTGGCTCTCGGACCTCCGCACGTCCCGCGCGGGCGCCCTTGCGGGCGCGGCGGTCTTCGCCGGGGGCGGCGCGTTCCTGTCGCTCGCGCCGGTCTACAACAACTTCTGCACGGCGGCCTTTCTGCCGTGGCTCTTTCTCGGGGCGCGACGGGCCGTGCGCGGCGCGTCGCCCGCGCCCTTTGCGCTCGCGGTGGCGCTCGCCTTCCTCGGCGGCGAGCCCGCCCTCGCGGCCGCGGGAGCCTGCGCCGCCGCTCTGGTCGCAGTCGTGACGCGCGGCGAAGACGGGGCGCGGCCGGCGCCGCCTGCGCGGGCGGCTCTTCGCGCGGGAGGCGGCCTCGTCCTCGGGCTCGCTCTCGCGGCGGCCGCGCTCGGGCCGTTTCTCGTCCTCGTGACGTCGACGGGGCGGATCGCGGGCGCGACGCGGGCCGAGGCGCTCGCGCGCCCGGTCGGCCGCGCGGATCTCGCCGACCTCGCCGTGCCCCCGGCGCCCGAAGCGACGCGCCGCGCCTCACCGGGCCGCGGCGGCTATCTCGCGACGCTCGCGCTCGGCCCCCTGCCGTTCGTCCTCGCGGCGGCGGCGGGCGCGGGCTTCGCGGCGCGCCCGCGTCTTCTCCTCGCGCTCCTCGCGCTCGCGGCGTTCGGCGTCGTCCTCGCGCTCGGCGCGCGCGGAGGCCTCGTGCCGCTCCTGTGGGACGGCGGGTGGGCCCGGGGCGTGCGCTTTCCGGCGCGCTGGTTCGTGTTCGCGCACGTCGCGCTCGCGGCGGCGGCGGGCGCCGGCCTCGACGGCTGGCGCGACGGGCACCTCGCGGGGTGGCCGAGGCGCGACGGGGTCGAGGCCGAGCCGCCCGCGAAAACGCCGCTCCTCCTCTCGGCGGCGCTCGCGCTCGGCGCGCTCGGCGTTCTCGCCGCGTTCGCCGCCGCCGAACGGCGCGTCCCGTCGCCCGCCGCCTGGGCGTCTTTCGCGGCGGCGGCGGCGGGTCTCGCCCTCCTGTGGCGGGCCCGCGAGCCGGGGGCTCCCTCCCGCGCCCACGGCGGCGCGCTGCTCGTCCTCTGCGTCGCCCTTCCGCTCCCGCTCGGCACGCGGGACGTCTTCGCGGGCGTGCCGGCGGCCGACCTTGCGGGCGTGCCGGGCATCGTCGCGGACCTCGCGCCCGGAACGGCGGGCCGCGTCTTCCCGGTCGTGTCGGACGGCGCGCTCCTCCGGACGTGGCTCGGACCGGCGTGGTCGGCCGACACCGCCCGCCGCTCCCACGCGGCTCTCGCGGGCTACGGGTCGCTCCCGCTCGGCCTCGCCTCGGCGGCGTCGCCGTCGCCGATCTCCAATCCGTGGCGAACGCGGCTTCTCGGCGCCGCGCTGTCCGGCGGCGACGCGAGTGCGCTCCTCGGTCTCGCCGACGTGCGGCGCGTCGTGACGCCGTTTCCGGCGGCGATGCCGGGAGCGCGCCTCGACCGGCGCGCCGGGGACGTCCTCCGATACGCGCTCGAGCGCCCGCTCGGCCGCGTGTTCTTCGCGCGCGAGGCGGTCGTGCTCGACGACGATTCCGCCTTCCGCGCGCTCTCGGAGCGCTCGTTCGACCCGGAGGCGCGCGCGCTTCTCGCGCCGGGCGCCGGGGCCGTCCCTCCGCCGCGCGTCGCCCGCAGCTACGCGGTGGCGAAGGTGAAGACGGACGAGCCCGAGGCGCTCGTCGTCGAGACCGCGACGTCGGAAGCCGCGACGCTCGTCGTCACGCGCTCCTGGGACGCGGGTTGGGAGGCGCGGCTCGACGGCGCGAGGGTCCCGCTCCGCCGCTGCGATCTCGCGCTCATGGCGGCCCTGGTCCCGGCCGGCGAGCACACCCTCACGCTCGCGTACCGGCCGGCGGCCTTCCGCGCGGGCGCCGCCGTCTCCGGTGCTTCGCTCCTCGTCCTCCTCGGCCTCGCTCTCGCGGGCCGGAAGGAGGACGGCGCGTGACGGGGGTCCCGGACGCGGCCCTCGTCGTCCTCTTCGGCGCCGTCGGCGCCGTCGCGGGCTCCTTCGCGAACGTCTGCATCCACCGCCTCCCGCGCGGCGAGTCCGTCGTCCACCCGCCGTCGCGGTGCCCGAAGTGCGGGACGCGCGTCGCGTGGCACGACAACGTCCCCGTCCTTTCGTGGCTCGTTCTCGGGGGCCGGTGCCGCGCCTGCCGCGCGCCGATTTCGCGGCGCTACCCGCTCGTGGAGGCGGCCGGCGCGGCGATCTTCGCCGGCGCGGCTCTCCTCTGGGGACCGACGCCGGTGGCGGCCGGCGGCGCGCTCCTCGGACTGGCGTGCCTGATCCTCGCCCTGACGGACCTCGAGACGCGGACGCTCCCGGACGAGATCACGCTCGGGGCCCTCGGGCTCGGTCTCCTCGTCGCGGTCGTGCGCGACCGCGCCGCCGCGGCGCCCGGCGAGCCGTTCCTCTCCGCGCACGGCCACCTCGTGGAGGCCGCGCTCGGCGCCGCGGCGGGCGCCGCGTTCCTCGAGCTCGTCCGGCGCGCGTATGCCGCCGTGCGCGGCGGGGACGGGATGGGCGGCGGGGACGTCAAGATGCTCGCGATGGCGGGGGCATTCACCGGCCCGGCGGGGGTCTTCCTGACGCTGTTCTTCGCGTCGCTGTCCGGGACGGCGATCGCGGGAGGCGCGGCGCTCGTGCGCCGCGCGCGCTGGGCGCTGGCCTTCGGCGCCGCGAAGGGCGACCCGTCCGCCGCGTCCGCGTTCGCGCGCTCCGGCGGCCTCCTCGTGGGCGACGACGGGCGGCTCGTCGCCGCGGGCAAGCGCTGGCGCGAGATCCCGGGCGCGGCGTCCGTCGGAGAGCCCGTCTCGGCCGACCGGCGCACGGCAAGCCGTCTCCTCGCGTTCGTCCGCCGCGCGCGGGTCCGCGCCCGGGGCGGCGAAGGCTCGGCCTCGGGCCGGCTGCCCGTGGACGACGGCGCCGATTTCTTCCGCGTCCTCGCGGGGCGCGCCGCGCCGACGCCGGCGGGCCTCCTCGTCCTCCTCGCGCGCGTGGACGTTCCGTTCGGCGTCTTCCTCGCGGCGGGCGCGGTCCTCGCGTTCGCGTTCGGCCGGCCCGCTCTGGAGGCGCTCTTCGGCCCGCTCTCGCCACTTCCCTCGAGGCTCCTGCCGTGACGAGCCGTTCGTTCGAGCGCGAGGTGCGCAACGTGATCGTCGGCGGTCTCGTGACGCTGCTGTTTCTCGCGGGCACGGCGGCCGTCGTTCTCCGGAACACGACCGCGTGGGGGGTCGCGGAGAACGAGCGGCGCCTCGTGCGCGAGACCCGCTCGGCCGCCGGAACGCTCGCGGCGGGAGGGAGCCCCGTGCGGTCGCTCGGCGACGACGCCGGAGCGGGGCGCGCGCTGCGCGAGGGCGGCGCGCGGAGCGCCGCTCTCTACGACGCGCGCGGCGCGCGGCTCATCGACGCCCCGTACCTGCCGGGCGCGGGCGAGTCGCCCGTGCGCCTCTCCGCCGAGGATCTCGCGGCCACCGAGCCGCTCGTGCGCGACGCGGGAGAGGGCCCGGTCGTCCTCGCGCCGCTCCCGGGCGACGGGCGCGTCCTGCGCGTCGCCTGGAACGACCCCGACGTGGCGGCCGTGCGCCGCAACGCGCGGATCGTCCTCGTCGCCGTTCCGGCCGCCGCGGCCGTCCTCGTCGTCCTCGTCGTCCCGTTTCTCAGACGGCTCATGGCGCCGATCGACGCGATTGCGGAGACGGCGCGAGGCGCCGGCGACCTCGTCCCGGAAGCCGTCCCCCGCGCCGCGCGCGACGAGGCCGAGGGCGCCGCGCAGACCTTCGCGCGCACGCTCGACGCCCTCCGCAACCGCACGGTCGAGCTGGAGCAGCTGCGGCGCTCCGAGCAGCTCCGCGCCGACGCGCTGGCCGTGACGGCCGAGACTCTCGTGCGCTCGCACCCGGGAGGCCTCCTCGTCGTGGACGCCGCGGGACGGCTCGCGGAGGCGAACGGCCCCGCCCGCGCGGTGCTCGGCCTCGGGGACGCCGACGTCGGGCGCCCGGCCGCCGAGGTTCTGGCGGACGTCCCGGTTCTCGCGTCCGCCGCCGAGCGGGCCCGGGCGGGCGCGCCGACGCTCTCCACGGAGTTCGCGCTCGGGGACGACACCGGCGGGCGCTTCCTCGAGGTCATCGCGGTCCCGATCCTCGATGCGGGACAAGACGTCCTCGGCGCGCTTCTCTTCGTCGAAGACCGCACCGAGACTCGCAGGCTCGAGCGCGAGGTGTCGTCGCGGCGCGAGCTCGCGGCGCTCGGCGAGATGTCCGCGGGCATCGCGCACGAGTTCCGCAACGCCACGGGAACGATCCTCGGCTGGGCGCGCCTCGCGGCGCGGACGGACGACGCTGCGGCCCGTGCGCGGCACCTCGAGGCGATCCAGGCCGAGGCCGAGCACGTCGCGCGCGTGACGGGAGACTTCCTCTTCTTCGCGAAGCCCGAGCGGCTCGAGACGGCGCCCTGCGACCTCGGCGCGCTCGCGCGGGAGATCGCCGCCGAGCAGAAGGTGATCACGCCGGCCGTGGACGTCTCCGTCGCGGGGACGTTCGCGCCCGCCCAGGCCGACGCGGCGCTCGTCAAGCGCGCCCTCGTGAACCTCGTCAAGAACGCGTGCGAGGCGGCCCTCGACCGGCCCGGCGGCGGCCGCGTCGTCCTGTCGGGGGACGCGGCGGCGGGAACGGTCCGCGTCGCCGTCGAGGACGACGGGCCCGGCGTTCCGGACGAGTCGGCCGCGAAGCTCTTCGTCCCGTTCTACTCGACGAAGGAGGCGGGCACCGGACTCGGACTCGCGCTCGTCGCGAAGATTGCGGCGCTCCACCGCGGCGGCATCTCGGTCGAGAGGTCCGCCGCCCTCGGCGGCGCGCGCTTCGTGCTCTCGCTTCCCGCGGCGCGCTGAGGCGTCAGCCGGCGGCCGGCGCCACGGGCGCAGGCTTGGCGGCGGCCTTCGTGCGCTTGTCGAGGAGGCCCCGGAACTGGTCCTTGTCGAGAGCCTTCTCGAAGGCCTCTTCCGACTCCACGGTCCCCGCGACGACGAGGTCGGCGAGGCTCTGGTCCATCCCGATCATCCCCGCGTTGCGGCCCGTCTGGATGAGCGTGTTGATCATCGCGGTCTTGCCCTCGCGGATGTTGTTCGAGAGCGCGGACGACCCGCGGAGCACCTCGAACGCCGCGGCGCGGCCGCCGCCCTTCTTCTTGAGGAGCACCTGCGCGACGACGCCCTTCAGGACCTCGGCGAGGACCGTGCGCACCTGCTCCTGCTCCTCGGCCGGGAAGCTGTCGATGAGGCGGTCGACCGCTTTCGCGGCGGAGTTCGTGTGGAGCGTCCCGAAGACGAGGAGGCCGGTCTCGGCCGCCTGCAGCGCCATCGACATCGTCTCGAGGTCGCGCAGCTCGCCGACGAGGACGACGTCGGGGTCCTCGCGCAGCGCCGCCTTGAGGGCGCCCGAGAACGTCGGCGTGTCGAAGCCGAGCTCGCGGTGCGAGATGACGGACTTCGCGGGCCGGTGGATGAACTCCACGGGGTCCTCGATCGTGATGATGTGGGCGGCGCGCGTCCGGTTGATCCAGTCGAGGAGCGCCGCGAGCGTCGTGGACTTGCCCGAGCCCGTCGGGCCCGTCACGAGGACGAGGCCGCGCGTGATGCGCGCCACGTTCGCGACGAGCGCCGGGAGGCCGAGCTCCTCGATCGCGAGGACGCGCGGCGGAATCATGCGCAGGACGGCCCCCGAGCCGTGCTCCTGCCGGAAGAGGTTCACGCGGAATCGCGCGATCTCGCCCATCGCGTACGCGAAGTCCGTGTCGCCGGTCGCGCGCCACTCGCGCAGCGGCTTCTCGGGGGCGATCGGCACGAGCAGGCTCTCGAACTCCTCCTCGGTGAGCGTGCGCCACTTGAGGCGCTCGAGGTCGCCGTCCACGCGGACCATGGGCGGCGAGCCGACGGCGAGGTGGAGGTCCGACGCCTTCTTGTCGACCATGATCCGGAGGAGCTTGTCGACGCGGTTGACGCCGGCGTGGGTCGAGGAGTTCATTCGAGCGCCTGCCTTTCCTCGGCGAGAAGCTTCTCGAACGGCTCCTTCTTGACGGCCTTCTCCATCGCGAGCTCCGGGTCCACCTTGCCCTCCTCGCAGAGCTTCATGAGGGACTGGTCCATCGTGCACATGCCGACGAGCTGGCCCGTCTGGAGCGCCGACGGGATCTGGTGGGTCTTGCCCTCGCGGATGAGCGCGGCGACGGCGGGCGTCGTGCGCAGGATCTCGAACGCGGCCACGCGCCCGGCGAAGCCGCGCCGCGGCAGGAGCGCCTGCGAGATCACGGCCTTCAGCGAGTCCGCGAGCATGACGCGGATCTGGCCCTGCTGCCCCGGGGGGAACGAGCTGATCACGCGGTCGACGGTCGAGGGCGCGTTCGTCGTGTGGAGGGTCCCGAGCACGAGGTGGCCCGTCTCGGAGGCCGTGATTGCGAGCGAGATCGTCTCGAGGTCGCGCATCTCTCCCACCAGGATGACGTCGGGGTCCTCGCGCAGGGCGGCCTTGAGGGCGCGTGCGAAGGAGGCCGTCTGGTGCGGCACCTGCCGCTGGTTCACGAGCGCTTCCTTGTTCAGGTGCACGAACTCGACGGGGTCCTCCACGGTGATGATGTGGCACGGCCGCGTCTCGTTGATCCGGTCGATGAGGGCCGCGAGCGTCGTGGACTTGCCGCACCCCGACGGGCCCGTCACGAGCACGAGCCCCTGCGTGAGCTTCAGGATGTCCGCCACGGTCGGGCCCGGAAGGCCGATCTCCTCGATCGTCGGAATCGTCTTCGGGACGACGCGGAAGCACGCGTCGAACCCCCCGCGCTGCGAGAAGAAATTCGCGCGGAAGCGGCCGAGGCCGGGGAGCTTCAGGCAGACGTCGATCTGCCGCTCCTTCTCGAGGCGCTTCCAGTCGTCCTCCGGCAGGACCTCGCGGATCAGCTGCGAGGCGCGGGCGCGCGTCATGACCGGGGCGTCGACCGGCTCGAGGACGCCCTGCTGGCGGCGATGCGGGACGAAGCCGGTCGCGAGATGGAGGTCCGAGGCGCCGCGCTTGACGGTGTCCGCGAGGTACTCGACGAGGCGCGCCGAGTCGTTCCCGGCGAGCTCGACCGTCTGGACCTCGGCCTCGACCTCGGGCAGGGCGTCCCGCGCTTCGGTTCCCTTGAGGATGCCGACCGTCCGGCGGGCCTTCTCGCGCACCTTGCCGTCGAGGGCGGGCATCTGGGCCACGCGCGCGCAGATCCCCGCGATCTGGGTCTGCATCTTTTCGTCCGACGCGAGCTTCGCCATCGCGTCGAGGATCTCCATCTGGACGTCGGGCTGCGTGACGGCGGCCTTGAACGCGTCGAGGAGCGGCTGCGCGGCGCGCGGGTCGCTGAGGTCGCCGAGCGCGGAGACGGCCGGAATCACGAGCTCCGGATCGCGCAGGGCCGCGAGGACGCGCGTGAGGACGGCGTCGTCGCCCCTGCCGAGGCGGCCGAGCGTTTCGAGGGCGCGGGTCTTGACCCAGATGTCCTTGTCGTCGAGAAGGGAGATCCAGACCGGCAGCGCCTTGGCGTCGGCGAGGGCGAGCGTCATCTCCGAGGCCGCCTTCGCGAAGGCGGGGTCGGGGTCGCGCGTGAGCACGAGGAGCGCGTTCACGAAGCCCGGCAGCCCGTCGCGCGCCGTCTCGACGGCCCGGTCGCGCACCCAGACGTACGAGCCGCGGAAGTGCTCGAGGATCCGCCGCGCGAGGAGGTCCGGCGCGTAGGGGAGGAGGAGGCCGACCGTGCCGTTCCTCACGAGCGCGTTGCCGTCGGCGAGCAGCGGGACGATCTCGGGCGTGTGGTCCTGCTTCGCCGCCGCGAGGAGCTTCTTGAGCGCCCCGAACGACGCCTCCATGACCCGCCCGCCGCCCGTGCGCGCCATCTGCAGGACGTCCGGGAAGTAGCTCTCGTTCGGGTTCTTCTCGAGGACCGCGAGCGCGGAGTAGCGGATCTCCTCGTTCTCGTCCTGCAGGAGCGGCACCGCGAGGCTGGCCGCGACGTCCGCGCTTCCCTCGAAGCTCATCTCGCTGACGGCCTTCAGGGCGCGCGCGCGGACCGCGGGGTTCGAAGCGGTCAGGACGCGCCGCGCGATGTCGAACGCGACCTGCGCCGGCAGCTCCTTCGCGAGCTCGAGCGCCGCGAGGCGCGCGAAATCGTCGCCTCGGGACGCGACCTCCTGGAGGAAGGGCCCGAGCTGGGGGCCCGCGAGCTCCTTCAGGAAACGCATCACGGCCCGGCGCACGGCCTCCGAGCGCGTCTTCAGGTGCGGGACCAGCGCCTCGAGGCCCGCGCGGTCGTGGCGGCGTTTCAGGATCGCGAGGCCGGCCGCGCGGATCTCGGGCACGGAGTCGACGGCCGTCCACGCGACCCAGTCGACGTCGGGCTTCGGGAGGGCCTGGAACTTCTCGAGCAGCTCCTTCTTCTGGTCCTCGCTCGTCCACTTGTGCTCGCGCAGCTGCACGACGAACGCCGGTTCCGACCGAAGCCCGCGCAGCTTCTCTAGCACGTCGTCCCGGGCTCCATCGTGCCGCTATCGTAGCCGACCGCCGCCGGCCGCCGCCGATCGCCGGCGCCGCCCCGCCCCTCCGGCCCCACCGGTGTTACGAAAAGTGTCACCTGACTGGACGCCGCCGATGCCCCCGGCGCGGACGGCCCGTCGAAAAGGGCCTTGTGCGACAATGAGTTGCGATATTTTGTCAGGTCCCGGCACGAACCTCGCGTAGAAGGGAGCGGGAAACCATGATGATGAGCCTTCCGGACCCCGGCAGCCGCCCCGCGAACGGCCCCTCCGCGTCCCGCGGAAGGCGTGGCTTCTCGCTCGTCGAGCTCCTCGTCGTGATCGCCATCCTCGCGATCGTCTTCATCATCGGGGGGGGCGGGATCGCCCGCGCGTGGAAGGCGCAGAGATTCCAGAGCGCCTCGACGGACATCAAGGTTCTGATGCAGCGCGGCCTGCCCGAGATGCAGCGCCGCAACATGGTCACGTTCGTCCGGGTCGGACCGCTCGTGAACACCGCGGCCGTGCGCTACCTCCCGATCCTGCTGATCGGCGACGCGAACGGCAACGGGGCGATGGACGCCGCCGCGAACCCGCCGACGGTCGCGTCCCCGGACCTCCTGCTCGACGAGTACGACATCGTCGTGACCGGTAAATCCGGCATCAAAGGCTCCACGGGCGTCTCGCAGGATTTCTGCCTGTCCACCGAGGACATCACGAAGATCCAGTCGGTCCGGTGGTCGAGCAATTCCACCGACTGGACGGTCGGCCGCGCGGTCATGTGCGACTTCCAGGGACGCGCGATCGACGTCACGACGGGCCGCCAGCTCGCGGGCGAGGCGACGCTCGTCCTCACGCACGTGGACGTCGTGAACCGGTCCTACAAGCCGGCGACGCGCTACCTTCTGAGCATCAACCCCGTCTGGAGCGTGCGCGTCCGCAAACAGACGACGGTCGACGACCCGACGGACCCCACGGCCGTCTGGGTGGACCGGCAGGGAGGATGAGATGAGGCGACGCACCCGCGGGTCGAGTTTCATCGAGGTCCTGCTCGCGATGACGATCATGGCGCTCGTCCTCGTCGGGATCCTCCAGATGTTCTCCGTCTCGCTCATCATCAACAAGGGTTCGGCCGCGCGCACCCAGATGCTCTTCAAGTGCCAGCAGGTCGTCGAGAACGTCCGGCTCTTCTACTACCTCACGCGGCAGGGCTCCACGACGCCGCCGGCCATCACGGAGAGCGGGCACGCGAGCGGCACGGCGATGTCGACGCCCGGAGCGCTTCCGGACGTGCTCGGCGACGTCTCGAAGTCGTTCCTGCCCTACAACCAGGCCGAATCGGCGGCGTCCTGGGGCTACTGGGGGCCGGCCGGCGCGAACATCATGGAGCAGGAAAACGGCCCCTACAAGATCGCGTACACGGTCGCGCGCGACAACGTGCAGAACCTCTGGGTCATCACCGTCTCCGCGACGCCGACGGACGTCGCGACGGCGACGCGGTACTTCGGCATCGACCTCAAGAGCGGCAAGAGAGTGGACTATGTGGCGCAGTTCCCGTAATCGCCGCGGCTTTACGCTCAAGCGCCGCGGCTTCACCCTCATCGAGGCGATGGTGTCGCTGCTGCTGCTCGTCATCGTCCTGACGGTCGCGATGACGATGCTCTTCCAGATGCGCGCGTTCGCGGAACGCCAGCAGTTCTTCATGCTGCCGCGGCAGGCCGCGCGGCGCGCCACGGACTACCTTTCGTACTACGTCGCGAGCGCGTCGGACGCCGACCTCGCCCAGCGGAGCCCGAACGCCCTGATCATGTATTACAACCTGAACGGCAACACCCTCCAGGCGTCGTACGACAACCTCACCGGGGCCGAGACGGGCAACTCGGTCACGACGGCGAACGTCACGACGCAGTTCGGGGACATCGGAACGGACGTCATCACGCTCGTCTCGCCCATCAACCCGGCGAAGTACCGCGTCTCCGCGCCCTTCCCCGGGTTCGCCGCCGGCGCCAAGAACATCCGCGTCAACTTCCGCGGGGGCTGCGGAGGGCCCGCCGGGACCGACGACGTGACGAACATGGCCCAGTTCAAGGCGGCCACGGGCTTCGACGGCGCGAACAGCGCCCTCCTCATGTTCGAGGACGCGAACGGGGAATGGTCCTATTTCCAGATTCCCGCCGCCGGCTACATCTCTTCGAACTGCGCCGACGTGACGACCTACAGGAACATCCACGTCCAGGCGGTCATCCAGTCCGCCACGCTGCCCGCCCCGCCGAACGGCGGCACGGCGTTTACGGACCCCGTCGCCCTCGTCACGGGCCTCCAGTTCATCTCGTTCCGCGTGCGGACCGACCCGGTCGACAACCTTCCGAAGCTCCAGCAGAAGATCGGCCTCTTCGACCGGAACACGGACAACCCGGGGACGGCGTTCGTGAACGTGATGGAGAACGTCGAGGACCTGCAGATCGCGTACGTCTACGCGAACGGCGAAATCTGGAACAACACGGCCGCGCGAACGATCAGCCAGGCGAACGCGGGCGCCGAGTGCAACGGCGCGGCCTGCGACAACCACGTCCCCACGCAGGCCGGGCCGGGCGCCGTCTCGATGGAGCCGCTCGACGTCACGGGCGTCATCGGCCTCAGGTTCTCGATCACGGCCCGCTCGCCGCGGATCTCGATCGGGGCCCGGCAGCTGACGAACGTGAACGTCACCGACGTGCTCACGACGACGACGAGCCAGCACTTCCGGCCCGCGTCCGAGAACCACCCGGTCACGATGGACCCGTTTGCCCCCCTGCGGCCGCTCTACGACCTCTTCGACCACTATCGCGCGACGTCCACGATGCTTCTCCGCAACCGGACGCTTGGGAGCTGACGATGAAAGAACGTGGCAGCGCGCTCGTCTCCGTGATTCTGGTTCTCCTCGTCCTCACGATCGTGGGGGTCGGGATCGCGTACTTCACGTCGATGGAGGACCGGCTCTCCGGCAACACGCGCATCACGAAAGCCGGCTTCTACGCCGCCGACGCCGGGCTGCGCCGGGCCGAGGTGGTCCTCTCCGGCCTCTCCGCCCTCTCCGGAACGTGCGCGCCCGTGTCGCTGAACAACGTCCTTCAGACCGGCTCGACGCCCACCCTGACGGTGCCGGGCGGCGGCTACACCGCCATCCCGCTCGACCTCACGGGAATTTCGACGGCCGCGTGCCTCACACCCCTCGGCATCGCGCAGCAGAAGTTCTACGACGTCCCCGTCCCCGTCGTCGGCGCTACGCCCGTCGTCGACCGCGCGACGTACTCCCTCTACGTCCGCAACAACGTGGACGACGCGTCCGGTGACGCCACGGTGGACAACGACGGGCTCATCAACGTCGTGTCCGTCGGGACCGTCACGCTCACGGCCGGCACGACGCTGACGCGGATCCTCGAGGAGCAGCTCCTCCTCACGACGGGCGGCGCCTTCGGAAGCAGCCAGAAGAACCTGAACGCGGGCGGGACCGGCACCGCCCAGAAGAAGAGCATCTGATGCGACGAGCGCCGTTCCGCATACCCGACCGTCTCCGGCGCGCCTGCGCGTTCCTGCTCCTCGCCGTCATGGCGTTCGGCGGGGCCGGCTCGGCGCCCGCGGCCGCGACCGAGGGCTTCGACCCCCTCCGTCAGATCACGGCGCAGCTCCTCCGCGCGAACCTCCTCATCCTCCAGGACATCAGCGGCTCCATGAAGCTCGACGTGTACGGAAACCTCCTCACGGAAGGCGAGGATTCCGTCGGCCGCCTCGTCTGGAACGTCACCTGTCTCGACAACAGCCCGGGCGCGACGCCGACGCCGACGGCCACCCCGACGTCCACGAGCACGCCCACGTCGACGACGACGTTCACGTTCACGTCGACCGCGACCCCCACGTACACGTACACCCCGACCGACACGTCGACGTCCACGCCCACGAACACGCCGACCGCCACGTCGACCTCGACGTCCACGCCGACCTCGACGTCCACGCCGACGTCCACGCCGACGAACACCTCGACGCCGACGCCGACGTCGACGCCCACGCCCACGAACACCCCGACGTCCACCCAGACGCCGACGTGGACCCCGACGAACACGTTTACCTCCACGAACACGGCGACGTCCACGCCGACGAACACGCCGACGTCCACGAAGACTCCGACGTGGACGGGGACGATGACGCCGTCCATCACGCCGACGAACACGAGCACGCCGTCGACCACGCCGACGTCCACGAAGACGCCGACGGGCACGAAGACGCCGACGAACACCTACACGTACACGGGCACGAAGACGCCCACGAAGACGCCGACGCGCACGTACACGTACACGGGCACGAAGACGCCGACGCCGACCAAGACGCCCACGAAAACGCCGACGGGGACGCCGACGCCGACATTCACGCGCACGTACACGTACACGTACACGCTGACGTACACGCCCACGATCACGCCGACCAAGACGCCCACGCCCACGAACACGCCGACGTACACCTACACGCCCACGGTGACGCCGACGAACACGAACACGCCCACGTCGACGAAGACGTTCACGGGGACGCCGACGAACACGCCGACGATCACACCCACGTCGACGAACACGCCGACGAACACGCCAACCTCGACGATCACGCCCACGTCGACGCCCACGAACACGTTCACGTCGACGGCGACGCCGACGTTTACGCCGACCAAGACGCCCACGCCGACGAACACGCCGACGTTCACCATCACGTTCACTCTCACGGTGACGCCGACGTCCACGTCCACGCCCACGGTGACGCCGACGTCCACGTCCACGCCCACGAAGACGCCGACGGGCACGAACACGCCCACGAACACGCCCACGGCGACGCCGACGTCCACGAACACGCCGACGTCGACGCCCAGCTCGACCCCGACCATCACGCCGACGGTCACGCAGACGTACACCTACACGTCGACGGCGACGGGGACGCCGACGGAAACGCCGACCACGACGCCGACTCCGACGGTCACGCCGACGTTCACGAAGACGAAGTCGTTCCTCGACCTGCCGCGCGACCCGCTCGTGAGGCCGGGGGAGCGATTCGAAGAGCGCATCGCCTCGGCGCGTCCGGCGCCCGCGCCGGCCCCGAAGTGGGGGCTCCCGCAGCCGGTCGCGGTCGTCGCCATGGCCGGCGGCGGCGCTGCCCGGTTCGGACTCGCCGCGCTCCTCGCGCCGGCGACGCCCACGCCGACGCCGTTCCCCTCCGGGCAGGCCGGCTGCCACCGCTGGAAGTACGCGCTGCACTGGGACCGCCCGTCGCGCCTCGCGACGCTGAAGAACGCGCTCGGCAACTCCGTCACGATCCAGAAGAACTTCAAGGCGCCGGGAACGGGCACCCAGGACGACTGGCCGGACCCGATCGCCCACAGCGTCGACTGGACCGGGGCGCCGAACGCGGGCGCGTGGGACTACACGAACCCGCCCGCGGCCGCGGCCACGAGCTTCCCGTACGATCACGACTGCGACGACTTCGTCAATGGCGGTCCCGCGTGCGCAGCGCCGAAGGCGGGCGATCCGGACGGCGAGCACCCCGGGATCTGGTACACGGCCGGGCCGCCCGACGGCGCCGGCGAGATCGTCGACTGGTCGTGGACGCTCAACTACGGCTACGGCAAGGCGCCCGGCCTCGACATCATCTACGGCCTCGACCCGGGGCCGCCGCTCCCGGTCTACGACCTCACGGCCGAGGCGGTGACCGGCAACTCGATCCCCGGGATCACGGGCACGCCGCTGGCGTTCCCGGACATCTGGACGACACGGGGCGGCCTGCCGATCACCGTTCAGGCCTCGGCCGGAGTCGGGGGCGCGAACCAGCCGACCTGGCAGACGCTCCTGCCGTCGGACGTGGTCGGCAAGACGCGGAACCAGGTCAACTGGGGTCTCATGACGTTCTCCGACGTGTCGGTGGACCCGCTCCAGTCGAAGTGGTGCGCCGACTCGGCCAACTACGACGTGAAGGTCCCGATCGTCTCCAACGACCTGGGCGACGTCACGGCGATCGAGGAATTCCTGCGCCTCAAGTACTACTCGAGCGGTTCACACCCGGGCCTGTCGGCCGCAGGCGGCACGCCGACGAAGGGCGCGATCGAGCGCGCGGGAACGTCGCTCCGGACGTCCTGGGACGCCGACCCGAAGCAGCGTTGCGCGCGCCCATGGGGCGTCATCCTCTGCACGGACGGGCTCTCGAACACCTGCAACACCGGCGGCACGCCCGACGCGGAGTGGGTTGCGGCTGCCGGGAACACGCCGTGCGAGAACGACGTGCCCAGCACGGACTTCCTGAACTACCCGCCCGGCGCGGCCGAAGCCGTTTACAAAACGGTCATGTCGGCGGGCGGCGGCGCCGCGGTCATCCGGCCGCGCACGTACGCGATCGGCATCGCGCCCGAGGTCGGCCGCTGCGAGCTGAACCGCGTCGCGTATCGCGGGCGCTCGGACGCCAGCGCGCCGAAGAAGGACGCCGGCTTCCTGCTCTACGACCCGGCGGAGCTCCCGTCGCCGAAGGGCGACGCCGACCTGCCGTACACCAACCCGGAGGAGTTCGGGCCCGGGGGCCCGAATCACTTCCGCGCGGACCAGTCTCCGGCGAAGGCGGGCGACTACGCGTTCTTCGCGCTCGACACGAAGTCGATCGTGAACGCCTTCCTCACGATCGTCGCGTCGACCGCGACGGGCGACTACTCCACGAGCGCCCCGGTTTCCGGCGCGGCCGTGGCGGCGGGCTCGATCGTCCTGCTGCCTTCGACGGAGTACCCGTCCTGGCGCGGCCACCTCCGCGCGCTCGACACGACCAAGGTGCCCGCGTCGGTGGGCTACGAGAAATGGGACGCGGGCGACGTGCTCCTGAACCCGGCGAAGCCGTGGCATCCGACGGTCGCGACGCGCGCCATCTACACGTGGGACCCCGCGACGGGGACCCTGATCCCCGTCGACACGACGCCCGCGAACGTGGCGGCGATGGCGGCGCTCGCCGGGGACCCGGCCTTCACGGCGAACGTCGTGGACTTCATCCGCGGCAACGACGGCACCCTCACGAACAAGAAGCGGGCCTGGATGCTCGGGCCGGCGATCAACTCGACGCCCGCGGTCGTGGGCCCGCCCTACCTCTACAAGCAGGCCGGCAACGTCGCCGACCACAAGCCGTTCGAGGCGACGTACGTGTCGCGGCGCGCGATGTCCTGGGTCGGCGCGGACGACGGGATGCTCCACGCGTTCGACTTCGACGACGGCACCGAGATCCTCGCGCTCCTGCCGCCGAACCTTCTCGCGAACCAGATCACGCTCTACAACAACGTCCCGTCGGGCGAGTCCGACACGGGCCAGCAGATCGAGCTCGCCCAGCACATCTGGGGCGTGGCGAACTCGTTCCGGTTCGCGGACGTCTGGTTCGCTTCGGGCTACAAGACCGTCGGCATCCTCACCGAGGGCCCCGCGGGAGACGTGGTCGCGGCGATCGACGTCACGCATCCGTACCCCGGGCGCGCCGCCGCCGGGCCGGACCCCGCCATCCCGGCCGACCCGAACTACGACGCCACGAAGCCCGTCGAGATCCTCTGGACGAAGAACGCCTCGGACTTCGTGGGGCTGCACGGCAGCTGGAGCCTGGCCGCGATCGCGCCGGACTCTTTCTCGACGAACCGGATGTTCTTCGGCGCGGGCATCAACCCCGCGAGCCTCTACAACGCGCAGGCGAACGCGACGCTCTTCATCGTCGACCCGACGGACGGCACGCTGAACCAGACGAAGACGATTCCGCTGACCGGCGTGCCGAGCCCGCTCGTGGGCCAGCAGACTTTCGCGGACTCGGTTTTCTTCCAGACGAAGGTGTCGGGCTACCTGCCCGACAACGTCGCGAACCTCTCGGTCCAGGCCGACACGGACGGCCGCGCGTGGTTCACGTACGGCGACTTCGCCGCCGGCACGGCGACGTCCAAGATCGGCATCGACCTCAACTCCGCCTCCGGAACGACGACGGTCAGGAACGCGGCCGGTCAAATCGTCTCGGCCGTCTCCGGTCCGGCTACGCCCCAGCCGATCTACTACTCGCCTTCCGCGACGGGCCAGGGCACGACGGGCTGCCAGATCTACGCGCTCGCGAGCGGCAGCCTCTACGAGACGAGCCCGGCGGTCTCCGGCTGGAACGTCAACCGCAGCGGCGCTCCGCTCGCCCCGTTCCCGGCCGGGCTGCCGTCGTTCACCCCGTACCTCTACATCGGCGTGAACCCGGTGAAGATCACCAACGCCGCCTTCGCGGCGGTGCCGATCGGGAAGGATCCCCTGCACCAGTACGTCGTCAAGCAGCTCATCGGCGGCGAGGTGCCCGAGGCGATCGACCTGCCGCCGGGCGACCCGGCGCTCACGGGGACGCCGCCGTTCACGAAGCTCGGGATCCACACGCAGGTCACGTCCTCGCCGATCATGATCGTGGACCAGACGGGCAAGGGCGAGGAACAGGCCCTGTTCCTGCTTTACGACCCCGACAACGGCTGCAACGGCATCTCGTACGTCGTGATCCTCACGTTCAAGATCCCGGCGAACTGCGACAAGCCGGCGGTCGCCCAGATTCAGGTCTTCGGCGCCGGTCCGGGCGCGGCGAGCGGCTTCACGCTCACGTCGGACAAGCTCTTCGCGTCCAAGTCCGGCGTCGGCCGCGGCCAGACGGCCGGCCTGCAGCAGGTCAACGTGCCCGTGAACACGCTGGCCGGCGCGCCCGCCTTCATGCCGATCTGGTGGAGAGACGTGAAGTAAGGGTTCGGCGCCGGTCCCGCTAAGATCCCGCGCATGGACGCGGGACCGGCTCGCCGGCGCTCTGCCGGCTTCTCACTCGCGGAGCTGCTCGTGACGCTCGCCGTCCTCGGGCTCGCGGTCTGGCTGGTCCTCCGCCTCGTGGACCGGCGCACGCGCGTCGCGGCGCCCGAGGGACCCGGCTCCCGGACGGCCGGCGTCGGCGAGGTGTCGCTCCGGGCGATCGTCAACGACGTTCGCGCCGCCGGCACCGGCGGCCTCTCGGCCGGCGATGCGTTCCGCCCGGTCGAGGACAACACGACGTCCGCCGGCCGGTACCTCTACCGGACCGGGTCCGGAGACACGGTCATCGTGCGAAACGGAACGGACCAGCTCGGATTGCGCGGCGTGATCCGGTCGCCCCTCGTGGCGCTCGGCGCCCGGGACGAGGTTTCGGGGGAGCTTCTCTCGGACGGCGTGCGCGCGCGGCCGGACGCCGCGGCCGTGCGTCTTCCGGCCGGAAAGGCCGCCGGCGCGGTCCGCGCGCGTCTCTCCGAAGCGGCCCCTCCGCGCAAGGCGTTCTTCCTGCTCCGCGACGCCGCGGGCCGCTGGGCCGTCGCCCGCGTCGTCTCCGCGGCCGAGGGCTCGCCGGGTTCGGCGCTCGACGTCGTCCTCGACTTCACCGACGGCGACGCCCGCGCGCTCAACCACGGGGGAGATCCGGGCGCCGCCGCGCGTCTCGGCGACGTGTCCGGCGGCGGCGTCTTCGACGACCTCGTCTGGTTCGTGGCTCAGGGCGAGGAAGGCCGGCCGCCGGACTTCGTGATGACGAACGACCCGCCGTCCCTCGCGTTTCCGCACCCGTATCTCGCCGCGGCGACGGGCGTCGGGGGCGACCGCTGGGACGTGCGGCGCGCGGGGGAGGACGTCGAGGATCTGCAGGTCGCGTGGGGCTTCGCCGGCCCCGCGGGCACGGCCTGGCGCGGCGACGTCGCGGGCTCTCCGGCGCCGCTCTCCGGCGAGCTCTCGGACGCCGCGGGACGGGCCCGGATCAAGGCGCTCAAGGTCGCGCTCTCCGTGAAGTCGGCTCACCGCATCGTCCGGAGCGCGGGCGCTCCGGCCCCGGAATTCTCCCGCCTCTTCAACGCGGCCCCCTTCGGGAAGATCCCGGGCGCCGCCCCGGTCGGCTGGGACGCGGTCCCGGAGCGGCGCGTGAGCTTCGACCGCGAGACACGGGAGGCCGTCGTCGCGCCGCCCGCGCTTCTCGAAGAGGGCCCGTGACGGGCGCACGGGTGTAAAATCGCGGATGCGGTTCGTACAAAGGGAGGGTCCATGCGACGGCTTCTGATCGCCATGGCGGTCTTCGCGGTCTGGGCGGGTGTGGCCGCGGCCGACGAGATCTGGCTCAAGGACGGCCGCTCGATCACGACGAAGAAACCAGTCGTGACGAAGGGCGCGAATGCTCTCATCACGACGGCCGACGGCGTCCTCGTCTCGGTCCCCCTTTCGGAGATCGACCAGGCGAAGACCGCGGAGGCGAAGGCGCGCGCCGCGGCGCCCGCCCCGGCGCCCACGCCGAACCTCATGAAGCCCATGACGCCGGCCGAGGCCGCCCGCCAGAAAAGCACGCGCAAGGCCGTCGTCACGCTGACGGACGACTCGGTGGCGCACGGGCTCGGAGACGAGGGGGGCGAGCAGAAGGCGACCGACGGCGAGGGAAGGGTCGAGATGGCGAACACGACCGCGACGCGCGGCAAGGACGGCTACGCGTTCACGGGCACGGTGATCAACAGCGGCTCCGGTCCGGTGACGGGCGTTTCCGTGACGATCGAGTCGGTCGGCAAGGACGGCAAGACGTTCTCGTCGACGTTCGCGACAGTCGCCAAGGACGCGCTCGGCCCGGGCGAGAAGTCGACGTTCACGGCGAGCGCGCCGCTCGAGGGCGAGGCCGCCTCGTTCCGCTACATGCCGCGCTGGCAGGTTCCGATCCCCGAGAAGACGGAGGACGAGAAGGCGAAGGCCCGGGCCGCCGGAGCGGGCGCGAAGAGCGACGCCGCGGCCGAGGGCGAGCCGACGCCGGCTCCGACGCCGCCGCCCGCGCCCACGCTCGTGCCGATCCCGCGCCCGGACGTCGCGCCGCCTTCGGCGAGCGGACCCGTGGGGAACCCGGCCAGCGGAACGTTCCTGCCGCCGCCCGACGGTCCGCGGACGACGGCCAAGCCGCCGTCCACCTGAGCGCGCGGCCGGGCCGGCCGTGATGAGCGCGGAGATCCTGCTCGTCGAGGACCGCGAGTCGCTGCGCGCGATGCTCGCCGAGACCCTCACGAACGAGGGCTACTCGGTGGAGGCCGTCGCGACCGGCGAGGAGGCCGTCCGCCGGCTCGGCGAGGGCCGCCGCTACGGCCTCGTCCTGACGGACCTGAAGATGCCCGGAGCCGACGGCATCGCCGTCCTCAAGGCCGCCGTCGCGGGGGACCCGTCCGTCCCGGTCGTCGTCCTCACGGGCTTCGGGACGGTCGAGACCGCGGTCACGGCGATGAAGAGCGGCGCGGCCGACTTCCTGAGTAAGCCCGTCGACCCGGACCTCCTGCTTCTCCTCGTCGAGCGCCACGTGCGGGCGCGCCGGTCGGCGGTCGCGCGCGTCCTGCTCGCCGAGGAGGCCGGGCTCGCGGGCATGCCGCAGATCGTCGGGTCCTCGCGCGCGCTCGCCGAGGCGCTCGAGCGCGTGCGGCACGCCGCGCCGTCCGACGTCACCGTCCTCCTCACGGGGGAGTCGGGCACGGGCAAGGAGCTCTTTGCCCGCGCGCTCCACGCGCTCTCGCCGCGCGCGCCCGGGCCGTTCGTCGCCGTGAACGTCGCCGCGCTGCCGGAGAGCCTCGTCGAAAACGAGCTCTTCGGGCACGAGCGCGGCGCCTACACGGGAGCGACGGAGCGCCGGGCCGGGCGCTTCGAGCTCGCGGACGGCGGGACGCTCTTTCTCGACGAGATCGGGGAGCTCCCGCCCGCCGCCCAGACGAAGCTCCTGCGGGTCGTGGAGGAGCGCACGTTCCTGCGCGTCGGCGGGACGGTCCCCATCACCGTGGACGTGCGGCTCGTCGCCGCGACGAACCGCGACCTCGCCCAGCGCGTGAAGAGCGGCGCCTTCCGCGAAGACCTGTTCTACCGCCTCGACGTCTTCCCCGTGCATCTCCCGCCGCTGCGCACGCGGCCCGAGGACATCCCGGCGCTCGTGAAGACCTTCGGGGCGGCGGCCGCGCGGCAGGTGAAGAAGCGCGACCTCGCGTTCTCCCCGGGCGCCCTCGAGAGGCTCGCGGCGCACGACTGGCCCGGCAACGTGCGGGAGCTGCGCAACGTGATCGAGCGCGCCGTGCTGCTCGCGCCGGGCGAGGTCGTGCGGCCCGCCGACATCGTCGTGGGCCTGCCGGGCGAGAGCGCGGTTCCGCATCCATCCCTCGACGGGACGCTCGAGGAGGCCGCCGAGCGCTGGAAGCGCGCGGGCGAGGCCGCCCGGATCCGGCGCGCGCTGGACGAGACGGGCGGCGACAAGGCGCGCGCGGCCGAAGAGCTGGGCGTCAACGTGCGCCGCCTCGTGCAGCGGATGAAGGAGCTGGGGCTCTAGCCGGACACGGACGCGAGGGCCTCACCGAGCTCCGCGTCCTCCTCCTCGGCGACGCTCCTCAGGTCGAGGAGGACGCGGCCGTCCTCGATTCGCGCGACGACGGGCAGGGCGAGGGCGCGCAGGGCCGCGGCGAGGGCGTCGGCCGCGAGCCCCGGCCGGCGCAGCGCGACGGCCGCGGAGGGCAGGGTCGACTCCGCCCCCGCGCCGCCTCCGGCGATCGCGGTCGACGCGACGGCCTCGGCGTCGAAGCCGCAGGCTCGCGCCCGTTCCGCCAGCCGGCCGGCGCGGAGGCGCAGGGAATCCAGGGAAGCTCCGAGCATCCGGAAGAACGGGACGTCGCCGCTCCGGCCTGAGAGGTGGAGATCGAGCGTGGCGGCGAGCGCGCCGAGGACGAGCTTGTCCGGGCGGAGGGCGCGCGCGAGCGGGTTCTTCGCACAGCGCGCGACGAGCTCCGCGCGGCCGAGGAGGATCCCGGCCTGCGGGCCGCCGAGGACCTTGTCGCCCGAGAAGCACACGAGGTCGGCGCCGGCGTCGAGCGCGTCGAGAGGCACCGGCTCGTCCGCGAGGCCCGGCTCCTCGAAGCGGCGCGGCGCGCCCGCGCCCGCGTCGTACACGAGGAACACGCCCCGCGGGCGGGCGAGCGCGGAGAGCGCCTCGAGAGTGACGTCCTCCGTGAAGCCGACGATCCGGTAGTTCGAGGGGCGCACCTTGAGGATGGCCGCGGCGCCCGCGTCGAGCGCGTCGGCGTAGTCCGAGAGAGTGGTCTTGTTCGTCGTCCCGACCTCGAGGAGCGAGGCCCCGCTCTTTCCGAGGATCGACGGCACGCGGAAGTCGCCGCCGATCGCGACGAGCTCGCCGCGCGAAACGGCCACGGGTTTTCCGTTCGCGAGCGTGTCGAGGGCGAGAAGGAGCGCGGCGGCCGCGTTCGTGACGGCGAGGGCGTCGACGTCCGTCCGCCCCGGCGCGAAGAGCTCGAGGAGCAGCGGACGGACGTGCTCGCCGCGCCGCCCGCGTTCGCCGGTCGCGAGGTCGAATTCCAGCGTCGAGAAACCCGCGGCGCGCGCGGCGGCCTCGACGGCAGCCGCGGCCAGCGGGGCGCGCCCGAGGTTCGTGTGGAGGAGGACGCCGGTGGCGTTCAGGACGCGCGCCGGCCCCGGCGGGCGCCGGGCCGCGAGACGCGCGGCGGCGCCCTGCAGGATCTCCTCGAGCGGGTCTCCGCCCGGCGCCTCGCGCCAGCGGGCGGCCGCCTCGCGCAGGGCGGCCTTGGCGCGCTCGCGGCCGTGCCGCCCGGAGAGGGCGCGGCCGGACGGGCTCTCGAGAAGCCGGTCCATCGAGGGCGGCCGCGGGCCGGAGTCCATGGCTACGGAATGTAGACTACTTTCACCTATGCCGGTCTCGATCGAGCGCGACCTCGACCTCCTCGAAAGGAGCCTCACGACTCTCAAGGTCGATTACGAGCGATTCTTCACCGGCGAGCTCCGGACGCCTCCGACGGCCGCCAGGCGAAAGGCCGAGGAGATCCTGCGGCGCGTCGGGAACGTCGAGATCGAGCGCGCCGCCGAACAGTTCCGGCTCCAGGCGGTGCAAGGCCGCTACACGGCCATGTCGGAGCTCTGGGACAAGCGCGTGGCGGCCAAAGAAGAGGGGCGGGGCCTCTTCCGGGCGCCCCGGCCGGCCGCGGCGGCGGTCCCCCCTCCTCCGCCCGCCCACCGGCCGAAGTCGGTCTCCTCCGACGGGGAGGGCTCCACGTCCGTAAAAGCGGTCGGACGGGGCGACATGAAGTCGCTTTTCGACCGCTTCTGCGCGGCGCGCGCGGCGGCCGGGGAGGACGTCTCGAAGCTCCGTTACGAACGATTCGAGGACCTCGTGAAAAAGCAGGCCGCCGAGATCCGCCGGACGACGGGCGCCACGCGCCTCGCGTTCGAGGTCCAGACCCGCGAGGGGAAGGTCCGGCTCGTCGGCCGGCCGCAGCCCGCGCCCGCGAAAGGGAAACCATGATGCTCGCCCGCTTCCTGCGTCCCGCCGCCGTTCTCCTCTTCGCGCTCGCGATCCCCGCGGCGGCCAAGGACGTCTACAGGGCTTTCCTCGACCCTGGAATTCCGCAGCACAAGGCCACGCTCGACATCCTCGCGCGCCTCGAGGCGACGCCGAACGACGCGTCGCTGCACAACGACCTCGGCTGTCTGATCGCGCGGGACGGCTTCTGGCGCGACGCGCTGCGCGAATTCGAGACGGCGCAGAAGCTCGACAAGAAGGACGGCCGTGCGCCGTACAACGCGGGGCTCGTCCAGACGACGCGCGGGGAGTGGGGCTCGGCGCGGTCGTCCTTCAAGACGGCGGTCGATCGCGATCCGGGCAACTGGCCCGCGTGGTGGATGCTGGGGTTTTCCGAGGAAAAGCTGGGGAACGCCGGCGCGGCCACGCAGGCCTACGCGCGCTCGCTGCGCGTCGACACGTCGCTCTTCGACGTGAAGCGGAATCCCTACGCGTTGCAGTCGCGCCTGAAGTCGCGCGTTCTGCTCGAGACGTTCGACGCGCGGTTCGCGCGCGCCGCGCTCCCGTCGACAGAGCAGCTCGCGCATCCGGATGTCCTGACGTCGTTCCAGTCCGGCCGCGTCGCGGTCACGGCGGCGCCGGGTCCGGTCGTGGCCGAGGAGGCGCACGGGCGGACCGCGGTCCCGGCGGGCCCGGGCGGCGGACCCGCGACCGTCGCCGCACCGGCCGGAGGCGGAGCGGTCGTCACGTCGGTTCCGCCCGTGAGCTCCAGCCGTCCGGCCGCTCCGGCCGCGCCGCTGGTCAGCGCTCCTGCGGCCCCGGCCCGGTCCAGCGGCCTCGAGGAGGCCCCGCCCTGGTTCCCGCAGACGTCGCCGGCCGGTCCCGCTCCGGCCAAGACGCCGCGTCCCGCCTCGAATCCCGATCCCGGCGGCACGACGACGCCCGCGCCGCCGCCCCCTCCGGGCCCCGGCGTCGGCTGACGCTCAGCCCTTCCACTTCGGGACGAAGAGTGTCGGGGATCCCGCGCCGCCGCCGGCGGCCGGGATGAATTTCAGGTCGTCTCCGACGGCCTCGATCCCGCGCAGCAGCTCCGAGAGGCGGCCCGAGAGAAGCGTCTCGGAGACGGCGTCCGTCGCCCGGCCTTTCTCGACCCAGTAGCCCGCGGCGTGCAGGCGGAAGCGGTCCGCGGCGAGGTCCAACTGGGGGCGCGAGAGGAGCACCGCGGCATAGAAGCCGCGCGCGAGCGAGCGCAGGAGGTCGAGCGGCGGGACTCCCGAGGACGGGTCGGCGAAGAAGTTCGTGACGCCGATCGCCGGGGGCTCGGAGAACGCGCGCCGGAAGGCGTTGCCCGTGGCTTCGGCGCCGAGGCGCTGGGCGGCCGCGACGTCGGTGAGGCGGGCCGCGAGACGGCCGCGCTCGAGGACGACGGTGCGTCCCTGGGGCGTTCCCTCCCCGTCGTGCGTCGTCCGCGTCGGGCCGCCCGGCGCGGACGCGTCGTCCACGAGCGTCAGGGCCGGAGCCGCGAACGCGTCGCGCCCGTCGCGCGTGCGCGCGGCGAGGAAGCCGTCCTCCTCCTCGCCGAAGAACGCGGGCGCGAGGCGCGCGACGATCGGCGCGGCCACGAGCGGGTCGAGGAGGAGGTCCCAGCGGCCCGGGTCGAGAGGGCGGCCCCTCAGGGGAAGCAGGACGCGGTCGACCGCGTGGTGGGCGAGGCGCGCGAGGCCGAGTTCCTCGGGACGCGCGGCGGCCGCCACGACCCGCGCGGACGCGCGGCCCGCCCCCGTGCGCGCCGACACGGTTGCCACGAGCGTCGCGGACGCGCTTCCGAAAGAGACGTCGCGTCCGGCCGTCGTCGCGACGCGCTCGGTCCGCGCGCCGAGCGTGAGCGCCGCCTCGCCGAGGAGAACCGCCCCGTCGCTCGCGGCGCCGAGAGCGCGGCGGAACGCGACGAGCAGTCCGCGCGCGGCGACCTCGTCGGGGCGCGCCGGCGGCGCGAGGAATTCCGGAGGCGCGGCTCCCGGGACGGCGGGAGCGGGGCGCGCGCCGCGGCGCGTGCGCGAGCGCGAGAGGAGAAGGCGCGCCTCGGCAGGCAGGGACTTCGCGGTCCCGGCGCCGGACGCCGCGAACGACGTGCGGCCGGAGCGGAACAGGCGCACGGCGAAGCCGCGCTCGGACGAGACGCTCGCGTGGAGGCTGTGCTCGTCCTCGACGAGCTCGAGCGCGGTCCCGCGGCGCTCGTAGACCTCCCCGCCCTCGCCGTCGTGCGCGGACGCGGATGCCGCGGCGAGCACCTCCTCGAACAGGGTGTCGGGCGGCGCCGTCACGGCCGGCCCGGAACGGCCGTGAGGCCGCGCAGGAGGATCGCGGGGGAGGCGCCCCCGACGGGCAGCGGCTCGCCCCGCTTGACGCAGAGGCCGAGGCCGCTCGCGGGCGCAGAGACCTCGCCGGGCTCGCCCCAGAGATTGCGCAGCGCCGTCAGCACGTCGGAGGTGAGGACGAATGGCGCGACGGCGGCGCCGAGGCGGCCGCGGCGCACGAGGTCGGCGCTCTCGACGAACAGCGAGAACCGCCCGGACTCCGGATCGGTGTGCCCCGCGGAGATCTCGCGCACGTAGAGGCCGCCGCCGCAGGCGTCGAGAAGCTCGTCGCGGCTCGCGCGCCCTCCGGACACGGTGAGCGCCGAGAGGCGCGGGCGCGGCGGTCGGCGGAAGTCTCCGCAGCGGCCGTGGCCGTTCGTCTCGGCGCCTGCGGTGCGCCGATCCGTCAGCACGCCCGCCACGCGGCCGTCCTCGAGGAGCGGCACGGGGCGCGCGGGCGTGCCCTCGTCGTCGGCGAGATACGAGCCGGGCAGCTCGCGGCGCGTCGGGTCGGACGTCACGAAATATCCGGGTGGCGCGACGGAGGCGCGCGCGACGCGCGTGAGGACCGACGTGCGCTCGCCGCCCTCGGCCTCGAGGGGATGACCGACCGCCTCGTGCCAGAACACGGAGGCCGCCTCCGGCGAGAGCACGACGTCGACTTTTCCCTCCGGCGCGCGGTGCGCGGGCACGGGGCGCGTCGCCTCCGCGAGGGCGCGGGAAAGCGCATCGCAGGCCGAGCCGAACGGCGCCGAGGACTGGAACGCGAACGAGCGGGTCGCGCCCGTCCGCCTGAGGACGCCCGTCGCCTCGAGGCGCGTCGCTTCGCCGCAGGCCACGAAGCCTCGCGCCGTCACGACGGCGCGCGAGACCGTGACGCGGGCGATCGCGAGCGTCATCGAAAGGCCGCGAGGGTCCGGCAGGGCGCGAGCGAGCGCGGACGCGATCAAGGTCGCGCGCCCTTCCTCGTCGGGGCCGGAAGGGCCGCGGCCTTCCGCGCGCGGCGGCGCGGCCTTCGTCTTGAAGAACGGCGCGCCGCCCGCGCGGCGGGCCGCCTCGCGCACGACCACCCTCAGCGCCTCGGGTCCGTCGCCGCCTGCCGCGACGAGAAGGGAATCCTTCCCGTGCGTCACGCGCACGGCGGTGCCGCTCTCCTCGACGATCGCGGGCGACTGGAGCCCGGCCTCCGTCGCGCTCCACGCGATCGCGCGGCGGCGCTCGCGGAACGCCTCGCCCCCTTCGCCGCGGCGGAGCATCCCCGAGACGATGCGGACGGCGTCCTCCGCGTCCTCGCGGAAGACCGTGACGGCGTCGCTCAACACGGAGGATTGTAGGAGCGGGCGGGGATCCCACGACGCGGAGGGCCGAGCGGGCGTATACAGGGCAGGACATGCCGGGATTGGTCTCGCTTCTTCTCGCACTGGTCACCGCCGCGGCGGAGACCCCGATGCCGCTCAACGTTCGCGTGGTCCCGGCGACGGACCCGAGGGGCGGCGTCTGGCACGTCCAGCTTTTCGAAGAATCTCCTGAAGGTCGGAAGCCCGTCGACGCGCGCCCCGTCGACGCGAGCGGGGCGTGGACATCGACCGCGGGGCGCGCGGGGTCGTTCTACCGGCTGCGCGTGAAGACGGAAGGCGGCGTCGGCTGGTGGGCCGACGAGAAGCCCTTCGAATGGGACGGAACGGACGCTGCGCGCGAGGTGCGGTGCTCTTCGAGCGCGTTTCGCGCGACGCTCGTCCTCGGGAAGAAGCCCCTCTCGGGGCGTGTGACGTTCACCGACAGGGACGGTCTCGTCGCGGTGACATTCGCCGCGAAGACGGACGGGACGTTCGAAGGCGTGCTCCCGCGCGACGGCTGGTGGAGCGTGACGGTCGCCGCGGACCGCCCGCACTTCAAGACGACGTTCGACGTGAAGGTGGATCCCGTGTTCCGCGACGGAACGCCGCCCGACGTCGAGATCCGGGTCGTGAGCAAAGTCATCCAGGGCGAGATCGTGGATCTGAAGAACGTGCGCGTTCCCGTCGCCTCGCTCAACGTTCGAGGAGGCGACAGAAATTCGGATTCTTTGAAGGTGGAGGGAGGTTCGTTCAAATGGGAGCGCGTCGTCGACGGGTGGATGTCCGTTGATGCCTCGGTCGCGGGCCCGGGGCAATTCGACCAGTCCCCGCGGCGCTCCGTCCGCGTCTCCGGCGGCTGGGTCGATCCGGGATTCCTCGCCCTCGAAATCAGGCCCACGTACGTGCTCAAGGCCCGGGCTGTGCTGCCTTCGGGCGAGCCGGCCGCCGGCGCGCGCATCCGGCTGCTCTCGTCCACCTTCTATGAAAATCTCCGAACTCCCACCGACGGCCGCTTCCAGACCACGGTCCGGGGCGGCGGCGAAAGCGCGTGCCTCCTCGTCGTCGATCCTTCGAAGGCCGCCCGGCTCGTGCCGGTGCCCGCGTCAGAGAGCGAGCAGGACGTGCCGGTCGCCGCCTGGCCCGGCACGCTCTCCCTGGAATTCACGCCGCGCGGTTCGCGCAGAATCGGAGCCCTCGTCGCGAACGGATGCAAGCTCTCGTGGTTCTGGTTCAACGCGATTCCGGGGGCGAAGAGCGCGGTCTCCGGGACGACGTCCACGTTCTCGTTCCGGGCTTCCGCAGGAGCCTACTCGCTCTGCGGGCTCGAATACGGCGAGTTCGACGACGACGCCGAGATCCCGCCCGAGGCCTGCGTCTCCGGCGTCCTTCCGCCCGGCGGAACCCTCCAGCTGCGACTCAATCCGTAGACGGCACTCGTCTCGAGGGTGGGATATCCTCGAATGTCCTATGGCCTTGTCAGACGCCCGGCTGGCCGCGCAGGCAGCCTACGTGGCGCGCCGCATCCTTTCCGAGGGGCTCGTGAAGACGGCCGCGGCCGCGGAGCTGCGCCGGGCGCTCGAGGCCTCCCTCGTGGAGGACCGCGACCGCGAGCGGGCGCTGGACGACGAAGTGAAGAAGATCCTCGCGCAGAACGCGGCGACGATCCGCGGCGCGGGTGTGGACTACGCGGAGATGTTCCGGAAGGCGAAGAAGATGCTCGCCGCCCAGAAGAAGATCCCGCTGTAAAGGAAGACCCATGACGCGGTCGATCGACGAACGGCTCGCGACGCTCGATTCCCTGAGAGAGAAGTCGCGGCTCGGAGGCGGCGCGGAGCGCCGCGAGAAGCAGCATAAGGCCGGCAAGCTCACGGCGCGCGAGCGGGTCGAGCTCCTCGGGGACCCCGGCTCCTTCGATGAAATCGACCCCTTCGTCGTCCACCGCGCCCGCGACTTCGGGATGGACGACCCCTCGAACGAGATTCCGGGCGACGGCGTCGTCGCGGGCTCCGTGCGCGTCGAAGGCCGGCCCGTCTTCGTGTTCGCCCAGGACTTCACGGTTTTCGGCGGATCTCTGTCCGAGACGAACGCCGCGAAGATCTGCAAGCTCATGGACCTCGCGATGAAGGTCGGAGCGCCCCTCGTCGGCCTCAACGACTCGGGCGGCGCGCGCATTCAGGAAGGCGTCGTCTCCCTCGGTGGCTACGCGGACATCTTCCTGCGCAACACGCTGGCGTCGGGCGTCGTTCCCCAGATCAGCGCGATCCTCGGCCCCTGCGCGGGCGGCGCCGTCTACTCGCCCGCGATCACGGACTTCGTCCTCATGACGCGCGGGACGAGCTCGATGTTCGTGACCGGGCCCGACGTCATCAAGACCGTCACGCACGAGGACGTCACGAAGGAGGCGCTCGGCGGCGCCGACACGCACGCGTCCGTCTCCGGCGTCGCGCACGTCGTCGCGGACTCCGACGCGGACTGCCTGAACCGCATCCGTACGCTCCTCGGCTTCTTTCCGTCGAACAACCAGGAAGACCCGCCGAAGCGCGAGAACGGCGACCCCGTCGACCGCGAGGACCCCGAGCTCGACCGCGTCGTGCCGCCTTCGCCGAACCAGCCGTACGACATGATCGGGCTCATCAAGCGCATCGTGGACGACGGGGAGCTCTTCGAGATCCACGCCGACTACGCGAAGAACATCGTCGTCGGCTTCGCGCGCCTCGGCGGCAAGCCCGTCGGAATCGTCGCGAACCAGCCGGACCACCTCGCGGGCGTCCTCGACATCGACGCCTCCGTGAAGGGCGCGCGCTTCGTGCGCTTCTGCGACGCCTTCAACATCCCGCTCGTCACCTTCGAGGACGTCCCGGGCTTCCTCCCGGGCACGAAGCAGGAGTTCGGCGGGATCATCCGCCACGGCGCCAAGCTCCTCTACGCGTTCGCCGAGGCGACGGTCCCGAAGCTCACGGTCATCACGCGCAAGGCGTACGGCGGCGCCTACTGCGTCATGTCGTCCAAGCACCTCCGGACGGACTTCAACTACGCGTGGCCGACGGCCGAGATCGCCGTCATGGGCGCCGAGGGCGCCGTGAACATCCTCTATCACCGCGAGCTCGCGGCCTCGAAGCACCCGGCCGAGGCGCGGGCCGAGAAGATCGCCGAGTACGAGGAGGCCTTCGCGAACCCTTACGTCGCGGCGCGGCGCGGCTACGTCGACGACGTCATCGCGCCGCGAACGACGCGGCCGCGCCTCATCCGCGCCCTGGACCTCCTCGGAAACAAGCGCGAGGTCATGCCGCAGAAAAAGCACGGAAATATTCCGCTATGAGCGCGCCGCGTCTCCTGATCGCCAACCGCGGAGAGATCGCCGTCCGGATCATCCGCGCCTGCCGCGACCTCGGCGTCTCGCCGGTGGCCGTCTATTCCGAGGCCGACCGCGGGTCGCTGCACGTCCGCCTCGCGGACCACGCCGTCGCGATCGGCCCGCCGCCCGCGCGCGAGAGCTACCTCGTCCCGGAGAAACTGATCGCCGCCGCCAGAAAGACCGGCGCGACGCTCGTCCACCCCGGCTTCGGGTTCCTCTCCGAGAACGCCGCGTTCGCGCAGGCCGTGATCGACGCGGGCCTCACGTGGGTGGGGCCGCGGCCCTTCTCGATCGGCGCGATGGGCAGCAAGACGGAGTCGCGCCAGCGGATGCTGGCGGCGGGCGTCCCCGTCGTCCCCGGCATGACGACGCCCGCGGCGTCGGCCGCCGAGATCGCGGCGTTTGGCCGGGAGAACGGCTTCCCGCTTCTCCTCAAGGCGGCGGCGGGCGGCGGCGGCAAGGGCATGCGCGTCGTGCGCGCCGAGTCCGAGGTCGCGGAGGCCTTCACGCGGACGCAGAGCGAGGCAAAGTCCTACTTCGCCGACGACCGCGTGTACGCCGAGCTCTTCGTCGAGCACCCGCGGCACATCGAGGTCCAGATCCTCGGCGACGCGACGGGCAAGGTCCTCGCGATCGGCGAGCGCGAGTGCTCGCTGCAGCGGCGCCACCAGAAGGTCATGGAGGAGTGCCCGTCGGCGGCCGTCTCGCCCGAGCTCCGCGCGAAGATGGAAGCCGTCGCGGTCGCGGCCGGGAAGGCCGTCGATTACGTCTCGGCGGGGACCGTGGAGTTCCTCCTCGCGAAGGACGGGCGATTCTTCTTCCTCGAGATGAACACCCGCATCCAGGTCGAGCACCCCGTCACGGAGATGGTGTACGGCGTCGACCTCGTCGCCGAGATGATCCGGATCGCGCTCGGCCAGCCCATGTCGCTCGCCGAAAAGCCCGCGTTGCGCGGCCACGCGATCGAGTGCCGCGTGTACGCCGAGGACCCGGGGCGCGCGTTCGCGCCGTCGCCGGGACGCATCACGGCGCTGCGCTGGCCGGGCGGGCCCGGCATCCGCGTGGACGCCGGCCTCACGGCGGGCGACGTCGTCCCGCTCGACTACGACCCGATGGTCGCGAAGATCACCGCCTGGGGCGTGGACCGCGACGAGGCGCGCCGCCGGATGCTCCGCGCGCTCGCGGAGACGCGCATCCAGGGAATCCAGACGTCCGTGCCGTTCTTCGTCTCCCTCCTCCACGACCCGCGCGTCGTGAAGAACGACATCTCGACGCAGTTTCTCGACACCTACAAGTACGAGCCGCCCGTGGCGGAGGAAGGCGTCCGCGACCTCGCGCTCTCCGCGGCCGTCCTCGAGGCCCTCGAGCAGACGAAGAGCGTCCGGCCGCAGACGAAGGGCGCGGTGCCGGCACCGTGGCGCACGGTCCGGCCGACCCACGGGGTGCGTTGATGCAATACCACGCGAGATTCCCGGGCGGCGCCCCCGGCGGCGTCGCTCTCCGCGTCGAGGCCCCGCCTCCCTCCTACGCGATCGAGACCGAGGGCCGCGTCCTCGCGGGCAACGCGCGGCGGCTCGGAGACGGCGTGTGGTCCCTCGTGACCGCCGAGGGCCGGCAGGCCGAGGTCCGGATCGAGCGGACGCCCGACGGCGGGATGCGCGTGCGCATCGGCGCCGTCACGTTCGAGTTCGACCTCCTCGACGAGCTCACGGCGCGGGCCCTCCTTGCGACCGGAGGCCGCACCGTGCGCAGGGCCAAGCACGTCGCGGCCGCGATGCCGGGCCGTGTTCTGCGCGTCCTCGTCGCCGTGGGAGACGCGGTCACGGCGGGCCAGCCGCTCGTCGTCCTCGAGGCCATGAAGATGGAAAACGAGGTCAAGTCGCCGCAGGACGGCGTCATCTCCGGGATCGCCGTCGCGGCGGGGCAGCCCGTCAACGCGGGCGAGGTCCTCGTCCGGTTCGCGTCGGACCCGGCCTGACGCTTAATCTCCGCCTCATGAAGACGACCGCCCGAATTGCCGCCGCGCTCCTCTTCGCTTTCGGTCTCTCGTGTCACGCCGCCCAGACCGCGCCGCCGGCAGCAGCCGCCAAGCCGGCCGCCGCGAAGGCCGATCCGCTGACGGAGTGGGCCGGCGGGCTCTTCGCCTGGGGCGCCGGCCAGACCACGCTCGAGGAGATCACGACGGTCAAGATCCCGGGCACGCGGATCTTCCTCGCGAAGCGGGCCTACACGGTCGACCCGGGGATGAACGACCAGGCGCATCTTTTCGTCGAGGACGGCAAGGTCCTGATCGGCGACATCTTCTACGACGAGGACCGCGCGAAGAACCCGGGGCCGGTCCGCACGGACTCCGACCTCACGAGCATGCGCGGCAAGCTGAAGCAGCTCCTCGTCGGCGGCTTCTCGGTCGCGCTCGATCCGGCCCGCGACCGGAAGAACTGGAAGGGCGTGACGGTGCGGACGGACACGGGCTACGGGTCCACTCCGATGAGCGCCTACATCAAGGCGGACGACGGCACGCTGCTCGTCCTCGGCCGGTGGTGGGATCGCAACCGCCCGATCGCGGAGCAGCGGCGCGAGGTGATCAAGCTGACAGGCGTCCCGATGACCGGGCCGGCCGACGCCAAGGTCACGATCGTGGAGTATTCCGACATGCAGTGCGGCTTCTGCAAGAAGCGGACGGCGGACTTCGACGCCCTCGTCTCGAAGCTCGGGAAGGAGCTGAAGATCAAGCGGTACCTCAAGTCGTTCCCGCTGACGGGCATCCACCCCTGGGCCTTCCGCGCGGCCTCGGCGGGGCGCTGCTTCTTCGATCTGCAGGGCGCCGACTCGTTCTTCCGCTGGAAGGCGCAGGTCTACGCGAAGCAGGACGAGCTCTCGGTGGCGGGAGTCGACGCGTTCGCCATCGACTTCGCGTATGCGAACGACATCAAGGACCAGGATTTCCGCGCGTGCTACCTGCAGGCGAAGTCGAACGACAAGATCCACGCGGATCTGAACGAGGGCTGGGCCCTGCGCGTGCGGTCGACGCCGAGCTACTACATCGACGGCGTGCTCGTGTCGTGGTTCTCCGACAACCTCATGGAGGAGTTTCTCCGCACGACGTACCTCGGCGGCAAGGGCCTCCCGCTTCCGGCGGCGCCGGCGGCGGCTCCCGCCGCCGCCCCGAAGCACTAGTTCGGGTTTCCGGAGGCGGGGAGGATCGCTTAATCTCCGCCTCATGAAGACGCTCGTCCGCACCGCTGCCGCGCTCCTCTTCGTTCTCGGTCTCTCGTGCCACGCCGCCCAGACCGCGCCGCCAGCGGCCGCAGCCAAGCCGGCCGCCGCGAAGGCCGATCCGCTCACGGAGTGGGCCGACGGGCTCTTCGCCTGGGGCGCCGGGCAGACCACGCTCGAGGAGATCACGACGGTCAAGATTCCGGCGACGCGGATCTACCTCGCGAAGAGGGTGTACGCGGCAGATCCCCGGATGAACGACCAGGCCCACCTCTTCGTCGAGGACGGCGGCAAGATCCTCGTCGGCGACATCTTCTACGACGAGGACCGGGCGAAGGCTCCTGCGCCTGTCCGCACCGACGCGGATCTCGCGAGCATGCGCGGGAAGGTGAGGCAGTTCCTGACCGGCGGATTCGCCCTCGTCCTCGACCCCACGACCGACCGCAAGAACTGGAAGGGCGTGACGGTGCGGACCGACACGGGCTACGGGTCCACGCCGATGGCCGCCTACGTCAAGGCGGACGACGGGACGCTGCTCGTTCTCGGCCGGTTCTGGGACCGCAACCGGTCGATCGCCGAGCAGCGGCGCGAGGGGGTCAAGCTCGCGGGCACCCCGATGACGGGACCCGCCGACGCGAAGGTCACGGTCGTCGAGTACTCGGACATGCAGTGCGGCTTCTGCAAGAAGCGGACGGCGGACTTCGACGCCCTCGTCTCGAAGCTCGGGAAGGAGCTGAAGATCAAGCGGTACGTCAAGTCGTTTCCGCTCACGTCCGCCCACCCCTGGGCGTTCCGCTCGGCCTCGGCGGGGCGCTGCTTCTTCGACCTCCAGGGCGCCGACTCGTTCTTCCGCTGGAAGGCCCAGGTCTACGCGAAGCAGGACGAGCTCAGTGTGCCGGGCGTCGACGCGTTCGCGATGGACTTCGCGTACGCGAACGAGATTCCGGACGCCCAGTTCCGGTCGTGCTACCTGCAGGCGAAGTCGAACGACAAGATCCACGCCGATCTGACCGAGGGCTGGGCGCTGCGCGTCCGCTCGACGCCGACGTACTACATCGACGGCGTCTACGTGTCGTGGTTCTCCGACAACCTCATGGAGGAGTTCCTCCGTACGACGTACCTCGGCGGCAAGGGCCTCCCGCTGCCGGCGGCGCCGGCTCCCGCCGCCGCCCCGAAGCACTAGCTCTTGAACGGGACCTGGACGGCCATCCAGGTCTTGACCTTCACGCCGTTCTTCGTCGCGGGTTTCCAGCGCCACTGCTCGAGCGCCTGAACGCTCGAGGCGCCGAGACCGACGTTCGGGGTCACGTCCCTCAGGATCTCGATCCTCGCGGGTTTGCCGGCCTCGTCCACGAGGACGCGCAGCAGGACCGTCCCCGAGGCCCGCCGCTGTTTCGCCATGAGCGGCACGGCCGGGCTCACCTGGCGCGTCGCGATCGGAGGCGTGTCGCACGCCTCGATCTCCACGAGGTCGCCTTCCTTCACGACCGGCGCGGCCGGCGCCGCGGCGGCCTGAGCCTCCTCGCGCCGCTTCGCGGCCCCCTCGCGGGCGAGGCGCGCCGCTTCCTCACGGTCGGAACGGTCGCGCGCGGCCCGCGCCGCGTCCTCGGATTCGCGTGACTTGCGGGCCTCCTCGGACACCTGCTCGATGTCGGCCTGCTTCTTCTTCGCGGCGGAATCCTGCTGCCTGGCCGCGCGCGCCTCCTGCTTCTTGAGCTCCTCGTCGAGCTTCTTCTGCACGGCGGCCTGGAAGAGCGGGTCGTCCTTGCCGACGACGACGGGTGCCGGCGTCGGAACCGGCGTCGGCGGCGCCGCCGTCGGTTTCGGGGCCGGCGTGGGCGCCGGCGCCGGCGGCGGGGCCGACGGCCGCAGCGCGAACCAGCCGCCCGCCGCGAGGACGAGGACGGCGCCGAGGGCCACCGCCCACACCGGAACGCCGCCCATCGGCTTCTTCGGGGGGGCCGTCATCATCCGGACCGGAGCGCCGCCTCTCGCGGGAGCGGGCCGCACGGGCGGCGGAGGCACGACGGTCGCACGCCGCGAGCCCGTGGACGAATCCACCTTGCGCGCGGGCGCGGGCGGTTCCGCCTTCGGGCCTCCACCGCTCGACTCGAGTCGGCGGCGGCCGCTCGTCTCGGAAGCGGACCGGGCCGCCGCGATCGCGGCGGGGTCGAGCGTCTCCTCGGCGCCGATCTCCGACTGCTCGCGCTGGATCGCGCGCTCGAAGTTCTTCTGGAGAAAGAACGCGAGGTTGAAGGACGACGGCGCGTAAGGACCGCCGTAGAGGAGCGCCGAGAGGTCGCGCCGATAGTTCGCGACGCTGCGGTCGCGCGTCGCCGGATCCGGGTGGAGCGCGCGGCGCAGGAGGCGCCGGATGTCCTCGGGGACCGGCGAGCCGTCGACGGCGAGCGTGGACGTGTCGACCGCCTCGAGCGCGACGCCGGGGAGAGGGGCCTTGCCCGTGAGCGCTTCGAAGAGGATGGCGCCGACGCTGTAGAGGTCGCCCGGCGCACTGGGCTTGCCGGCTGCGAGGACTTCGGGCGCGATGTAGGGCGCGAACGCCTGGCGCGCGCGCGCGACGCCGAGCGAGGGGAGGAGGCCCGTCCCGAGACCGTATCCGAAGACGCGGGCCTCGCCCTCGTTCGACACGGAGACGAACGACGGCACGAGGAAACCGTGCGGGGCGCCCGTGAATCGTTCGACGGCGGCGCCGGCCTCGAGCGCGGTCAGGAGGCGCTCGGCGATGAGGAGCCCGTGCTCGGCGGGCATCACGGCCCCGAGGACGCGCGCGGCGAAGAGCGAGTCGAGCGTGCGGCCCTCGACGTAATCGATCGCGAGAAACGGCGTGTCGTCGATGACGCCCATGACCGTGCCCTTCGCGACCGCCGGTCCCTTGACCTCGTCGACGAGGTGCACCGCCGTCTCCATCGCGGCGAGGAGCGCCGCCCGGTCCACGGCCGCGGACGTGAAGGTCCGGAAGAGGTAGAACGGGTGCAGCCGGGGCGCCCCCGCCGTCCCTCCGCGCCACACTTCTCCGAGCGGATCGCTTCCGATCGCGCGCGTCAGGACATACGGCCCGAAGGACCGCGGACTGGATGCGGAAGCGCTCATCAGACTCCGGTCGGGTGCGCCTCAGTCTACCAGTCCGATCCGGTCAGGGCGTCGTGCGCTCCTCGCGGGCCGCCCGCTTCGCCTCGTGGTAACGGGCCGCGTTTCGCTGCTGGTCCTCGTAGTCGCGCGAGAAGAGGTGCGAGCCGTCGCCCGCGGCGACGAAGTAGCGGTAGTCGACGTCCGCGGGTGCGACCGCGGCCCGGAGGGAAGCGAGCCCGGGGTTGCAGATCGGCCCGGGCGGGAGGCCGGCGCGCACGTACGTGTTGTACGGCTCGTCCACGGTGAGCTCCGAGCGGGCGAGCGCGCCGCGCCAGCGCCCGAGGCGCTTCAGGGCGTAGATCGTCGTCGGGTCGCACTGCAGGAGCATTCCGGCCTTCAGGCGGTTGCGGTAGACGCCCGCGACGACTGGGCGTTCGACGGTGAGGGCGGTCTCCTTCTCGACGAGCGACGCGAGCGTCGTCGCCTCGAGGACGCCCATGTTTCCGGCCTTCGCTTTTTCGGCGAAGTCGGGCGGGAGCCGGCGCGCGAACTGGCGCGTCATGGCGGAGAGAATCTCGCGCGCGGTCATCGAGCGCGTGACCGTGTACGTGTCGGGGAAGAGGAACCCCTCGAGCGTGGGGGCGCCCGCGGGGACTCCCTCGAATTCCGCGGGACGCGTGAAGAGGAACTCGTAATCCCTCTGGGACGCGAAGCCCTGCGAGTAGAAGAGCGAGAAGATCTCCTCCGCGGTGAAGCCTTCGGGCACCGTGATCCGGTACGTCACGACGTCGCCCGCGACGAGCGCGAGGACGACCTGGTCGGGAGCGCGCGGCCCCGCGAAGCGGTACTCGCCGGCCTTGAGCGTCTTGCCGCGGTGGAGGACCTTGAGGGCGACCAGGCCGAGCCGCCAGTCGCGGAGGACGCCGAGCGACTCCAGCTGCGCGAACACGGTGGCCGACGGCGTCCGCGGGGCGATCGACACGATGACCTCGTCGCCGTCGTAGCCCTTGTAGGGCGCCTTGACGCCGTAGAGCAGGAGGCCGAAGCCGACCGCCCCCGCGAGGAGCGCGAAGAGCACGACCCAGACGAGCAGCGGCACGAGGTGGCGCTTGTGGATCGCGGCCGTGCGCTTCACGCGAGGCCCCTCACGCGGCTCCTCCCGGGTGCGCCGCGAACCAGTCCCGGAGGAGGACCGCGGCGGCCTCCGCGTCCCGCGCGCCCGCCCGCCCGCGCATGGGGACTCCCGCCTCGTCGAGCGCCGCGTCGGCGGCGACGGACGTCAGCGCCTCGCCGTGGAGGTCGACGGGCAGCCCGGAGGCCTCGCCGAGCCGGCGCGCGAAGTTGCGGGCGCGGCGCGCGATCGAGCCCTCGCTCCCGTCGAGGTTGCGCGGAAGGCCGACGACGACGCGCGAGACCTCGCGTTCCTTCGCGGCGCGGGCGACGTCCGCGGCCGCCTGTGCGTCGCTCGTCCGCCCGACGGCGCCGACCGGGACGACGACGCGTCCGGTCTCGTCCGAAACCGCGAGGCCGATCCGCTTCTCGCCGAAGTCGACCGCGAGGACGCGCACGAGTCTCATCGTAGGAGCGCGCGTCGGCGAAGTCCACTCCGGATACAATCTGCGTCCTTCGGCGGCGCCCGCCGCCTCGGAGAAACCAGGATCATGAGTCAAGACGTCTTCATTCTTTCCGCCGCTCGCACGCCGATCGGCTCCTTCCTCGGCTCGCTGTCCACGCTCCCCGCGCACGCCCTCGGAGCCGTCGCGATCAAATCCGCCGTCGAGCGCGCCGAGGTCCCCGCCGCGCGCGTCGAGCACGTCTGGATGGGCAACGTCCTGCAGGCGGGCCAGGGCCAGGCGCCGGCGCGCCAGGCGCTCCTCGCGGCCGGCCTCCCGAAGAGCACCGGCGCGGTGACGCTCCACAAGGTCTGCGGGTCGGGCATGCGCGCCGTCATGGACGCCGCGAACGCGCTCCGCTCGGGCGAGTTCGAGCTCGTGGTCGCGGGCGGCATGGAGTCCATGTCGAACGCGCCGTACCTCGTCCCCAAGGGCCGTCTCGGGCTCCGGATGGGCCACGGGCAGCTTCTCGACTCGATGATCTCGGACGGCCTGTGGGACCCGTACAAGAACATCCACATGGGCGTCTGCGCCGAGATGTGCGCCGAGAAGTACGCGTTCACGCGCGAGGCGCAGGACGCGTTCGCGCTCGAGAGCTACCAGCGCGCGCGCCGCGCGAACGAGTCGGGCGACTTCAACGCCGAGTTCGCGGCGGTGACGATCGAGGGCAAGAAGGGTCCGACGGTCGTCGACCGCGACGAGGAGCCGTTCGCGACGCCGCTCGAGAAGCTCGAGAAGATGGGATCTCTCAAGCCCGCATTTCAGAAGGAAGGCACCGTGACCGCCGCGAACGCGTCGAAGATCAACGACGGCGCGTGCGCCCTCGTCCTCGCGGGCGAGAAGGCGGCGGCCGGCGCCAAGCCGATCGCGCGGATCCTGTCCCAGGCGTCCTTCGCGCAGGAGCCCGAGTGGTTCACGACGGCGCCCATCGCGGCCGCGAAGAAGGCCGCGGAGCGCGCGGGCATCCCGCTCGCGTCGATCGACCTCTTCGAGGTCAACGAGGCCTTCGCGGTCGTCGCGATGGCGTTCGTGAAGGACCTCGACCTCGACCCGAACAAGGTGAACGTGAACGGCGGCGCGGTGGCGCTCGGCCACCCGATCGGCGCCTCCGGCGCCCGGATCGTCACCACGCTCGTCCACGCCCTGAAGGCGCGGAAGAGGAAGTACGGGCTCGCGTCCATCTGCATCGGGGGCGGAGAAGCCACCGCGATGGTCGTGGAAGCCCTCTGACCGGATAATCAGCCCGTGATCGACAAGGTCGTGCGTGCGGGGAGCCCGGCGGAGGCGGCGGCGAAGGCCGTCCTCGACGTGCCGTCCGGCGCGACGCTCGTCGTCGGCGGCTTCGGGCTCTGCGGGATTCCCGAGAACCTCATCCTCGCGCTCGCGGCCTCTCCCGTGACGGGCCTGACCTGCGTCTCGAACAACTGCGGCGTGGACGACTGGGGCCTCGGCCTCCTTCTCGGGAAGAAGAAGATCCGGAAGATGCTTTCGTCCTACGTCGGCGAGAACGCCGAGTTCGAGCGGCAGTACCTCGCGGGCGAGCTCGAGCTCGAGTTCTGCCCGCAGGGGACGCTCGCCGAACGCATGCGCGCGGGCGGCGCCGGGATCGCGGGCTTCTACACACCCACCGGCGTCGGGACGATCGTGGCCGAAGGCAAGGAGACGAAGGTTTTCGACGGGAAGGAATACCTCCTCGAGCGCGGGATCGTCGGCGACTTCGCGCTCGTCGCCGCATGGAAGGGTGACCGGCTCGGCAACCTCGTCTACCGGAAGACGGCGCGCAACTTCAACCCGATGGCCGCGACGGCGGGGAAGATCACGATCGCCGAGGTCGAGCACCTCGTCGAGCCGGGCGCGCTCGACCCGGACGAGATCGACACGCCGGGCGTCTTCGTGCAGCGCGTCGTCGTGGCGCCGCGCGTCAAGCGGATCGAGCGCCGCACCGTGAGGAAGGGCTGATGGCGAAGCTCGACCGCGACGGCATCATCCGCCGCGCCGCGCAGGAGCTGCGCGACGGGATGGTCGTGAACCTCGGCATCGGGATGCCGACGCTCGTCTCGAACTTCATCCCGGCCGGGATGGAGGTCATCCTCCAGTCGGAGAACGGCATCCTCGGCATGGGCCCGTACCCCACGGAGGGCGAGGTCGACCCCGATCTCATCAACGCGGGCAAGGAGACGGTCACCGTGATCCCGGGCGCCTCGTTCTTCTCGTCGGCCGATTCCTTCGCCATGATCCGCGGCGGCCACGTCGACCTCTGCATCCTCGGCGCGATGCAGGTCGACGCCGAGGGCTCGATCGCGAACTGGATGATCCCGGGCAAGCTCGTGAAGGGCATGGGCGGCGCGATGGACCTCGTCGCGGCGACGCGCCGCATCGTCGTGACGATGGAACACGTCGCGAAGAACGGCGAAAAGAAGATCCTGAACCGCTGCACGCTGCCGCTCACCGGGCGAGGCTGCGTGCACCGCATCGTCACGGACCTCGCCGTCCTCGACGTGAAGCCGGGCGGGGGCCTCGTGCTCGTCGAACGCGCCCCGGGGATCTCCGTCGAGGAGATCCGCGCCGCGACCGAGCCGCCGCTGGACGTTTCGGGCGACGTGCCCGAGATGAAGGTCTGACTGGCCTCCGTCTTGCGGCGCGTCACGTGATGCGTCGAATCGGCCTCGTCCTGCTCGGGCTCCTGGCCGCCGGGCGCGCCTTCTCCCAGTCCTCCTTCGACACGGACCCCTTCGCCGCGCGCTTCCGCGAGAAGGGCGGGTTCGAGGTGAAGTTCAAGCTGCCCGAGAAGGGCGGCTCGATCCGCATCGCGATCGACGCGGGAGAGGAGGGCGGCGCCCAGGGCAAGCAGACGGTCGTGGACGAGGACCTCTTCACGGCCGAGGCGCCGCCCGGGAAGTTCGTCACGGTCGAATACCAGGACATCCGCCTCACGGCGCGCCGCGTCACCGGGAGCCTGAAACGGCGCACGGTCGTGGCCGAGGGCGACGTGACGCTCGCGCAGGGCCTCTCGCGCATGTTCGGCGTGCGCCTCGACCTCGACCTGAACGACAAGGTCGGCGTCCTTCTCGATGGCCGGGTCGACCTCGAGGGGGGCTTCCACCTCAAGGGGGCGACGATCGCGAAGGTGGGCCCGAAGAGCTTCACGCTCACGGAGGGGACCGTGACGGCGTGCGACGGCGACGATCCCGCGTGGAAGTTCACCGTGAAGAGCGGCCGCGTCACGCTCGAGGACTACGCCCGCCTCAAGAACGCGACGTTCACGCTCGGGGGAATTCCGCTCCTCTGGACGCCCTACATCCTCTGGCCGGCGCTGCGCGAGCGCGCGTCGGGCTTCCTCGTCCCCGGCCTCGGCTACAACTCGACGCGCGGCGGGTACTTCGGCCTCTCGTACTACTGGGCGATCGGCCGCTCGTGGGACGCGACGTTCTCCGGCGATTTCTACACGGAGAAGTACTACGGCTTCGGCGCCGAGCTGCGCGGCCAGCCGTCCGCCGGCACGCGGTTCGAAGGGACGTATTACACGATCCAGGACCCGACCGTGGACCAGTGGCGCTGGCAGACGGCGGGCCGGCTCGTCTCGGACGACATCGCCCCGAAGGTGCGCGGGGTCGTCACGTGGCTGAACTTCTCGGATCCGGCCTTCTTCCAGGACTTCAACCGCAACTTCGCGCTCGGCTCGACGCGCTCCCTCAAGAGCGAGGGCTTCCTGACGTGGGGCCCGGACCCGTGGTCCCTCAATCTCCGCATCTCGAGCGAGGAGGCCATCGGGTTCGGCGACGGCAATTCCGTCGTCAGCGAGCGCCTGCCCACCCTCGAGGCGCGCCTGAGGCCGACGGCGTTCTTCGGCCAGTCCGTGTTTCTCGAGGTCCTCGCCCAGGGCGGGCTGCTCCACGTCGACCGCGGCACGAACCAGCCGGCAGGCACGTACGACCGCTTCGACCTCTTCCCGCGGATCAACGTGCCGCTCTCCGTCGCGCCCTGGCTCTCTCTCGAGGCCTCCGTCGCGCCGCGCCTCACGACGTACGGCCGGTCGCTTTCGCAGGACGGGACGACGCTCCTCGCGGAGCGCTACACGCGCGAGGCGCTCGCCACGGACCTCCAGCTCACGGGGCCGTCCTTCTCGCGCCTCTTCGACTGGAAGGCCGGCGGTTTCACGAAGTGGAAGCACGTGATCGAGCCGCGCGCCGAGTGGGTCACGCTTTCGGGCCGCGACGACTTCAGCTCGACGCCGCTCTTCGACGAGATCGACTCGCTCACGCCGACGAACGCGCTTCGCTACTCCCTCTTCCAGCACCTCCTCGCCAAGGGCGAGACGGGCGGGTCGCGCGAGATCGCGTCCTTCGAGATCGCGCGGTACTACTACTTCAAGCTGCCCGGCGAGGGCACGACGTACGGCCCGAGCCCCACGGCGCAGCGCTCGTCGCCGACGGACTTCGTCCTGCGCGTGAACGCGGCGCAGGGGCTCAACTTCGACAGCCGCCTGACGTGGGACACGCACTTCGGGCAGGTGACGTCCGCGAGCGTGACGGCGATCCTGACGGGCGGCGAGCGGTCGCTCGCGCTCTCGCTCTTCGACAGCCACCCGGTCATCATTCCGGCCGAGGCCGACCCCGGCGCCTCCGCGCAGCTCCGGATCGCCGCCGGCCTGCCCATCCTGCCGAAGAAGCTGCGGTTCGACGTCGAGGCGAACTACGACCTCACGAAGGGCAAGATGCTCGAGTCCCGGTCGCTCTTGACCTTCTCGGCGTCGTGTTTCAGGGTCCTCGTCGAATACCGCGATCTGCGCACCGGCGAGACGCCCTCGCGGGATTACCGGGTGGCCCTCACCCTCAGGAACGTGGGCAGCTTCCTGGACTTCACGGGCAGCCTGCCGTGACGAAGGATCGGCGGCGGAAGGGACACTCCCCACTGGGCGTGCCCATCGAGGCATCCAAAAAACCGTACATGAGCCTTTCCATCCGTCACCTGCGCGTCGCCCGGACCCTCGCTGGAGCGGCCCTCGCCGCCGTGGGAGTCCTTCCGCTGGCCGTTCGGGCCGTCGAGCCAGCGCCGGCCGCCGCGGCGTCCTGTGTGGCCCCGATCGTGATCGACCCTGCCTCCCTGCCGTATGCCGCCGCGGGGATCGACACGCGCTCCGCTCCGCTCGACTCCGCGGTCCCCGCGTTTCCCTGTTACGGGAAGCTCGTCCTTCCCACGGGCGGGCAGGTGCAGCCCGCGAAGGTGGTCTGGTTCTCCTTCACGCCGCAAGCCTCGGACACTTATCGCATCGACACCCTGGGTTCGGCCCCCGCCGATTACGACACGATCCTCGGCGTCTACACGGGCGGCTGCGGGACGCTCGCGCCCGTCTCGGGCGTGTGCGGCCGGAACGCGTTCTTCCCGGACGACGCCCCCGGGACGCTCCAGTCCTCGGTCACGCTCAACCTGTCGGCGGGAACGACGTACACGATCGCCGTGGGAGCGATCGGAGCGCCGGACTCCTACACGGGGCAGGTCGGCGCCTCCACGGGCGGGACGCTGAAGCTCAACGTCGCCCGCGTCGCGGTCGCGTACGCGTACACGTACCTCGTGCCCTCCTTCGTGCGCTCCAGCGGTTTCACGACCGACCTGTTCGTGACGAACCTCGAGAACGCCGACGCGCAGTTCCTCGTGCAGTACCTCACGCACGGCAGCGACGGCGAACAGACGCTGCCCGCGCGGCAGCCGGTCGCGCCGCCCCAGCTCGTCGCCGCGGGAGGAAGCCGGCTCTACCTGGACGTCGTCGGGCTCTACGGCTACGCGGAGGACTGGGGAGCGCTGCTCATCCAGTCGACGCGCCGGCTCCTCGTCGGCTCGCGCACCTGGGCCCCCGCGCCGGGCGGCGGCACGATCGGCCCGTACACGGCGGGCGTGGACGTCTCGCCGGGCCTCGCGTCGCCCGAGGCGCTCGCGGCCGGAGAGACCGGCCGGTTCACGGGCGTCCGCGAGGACGCGGCGACCCGCACGAACCTCGTCTTCGCGAACACGGCCACCGTGCCGTGCGTTCTCCAGGCCGAGGTGCGTGACGGCTCCGGGGCCGCGCTCGGGGCGTCCCGTGCGTTCACGGTGCCGCCGTTCACGGCGATGCAGAAGAGCCGGCTCAAGGACACGTTCGCGATCGGCGGGGACGTGCGGAACGCGTCCGTCGTCGTCCGCAACGCGACCGCGGGCTGCTCGGTCGTCGGCGTCGCCTACGTCGTCGACGGGAACGTGGCCGCCGGGACGAACGATTCCTACGCCGTCCCCCTCCGCAAGTAGCCCCGTCCGGCGGGCCTCATCCGGTACACTGCGCCTTCCGTGCAGACGGTGATCCTAGGTGCCGGCGGCATGCTGGGCCGCGCCCTCGGGCGCGAGTTCCCGGCGGCCGAACGGTTCACGCGCGCCGCCCTCGACATCACCGATGTCCCGGCGGTGCATGCCGCCGTGCAGCCGGGCGTGAGACTCGTCCTGAACGCCGCGGCCGACACGCGCGTGGACGCGGCCGAGACGGACCCGCATCACAACCGCGTGAACCACGTCGCCGTCGGCCTCCTCGCGGCCCGCTGCAGCGAGATCGGCGCGACGCTCGTCCACGTCTCGACGGACTACGTTTTCAACGGCCGTTCCATCCGGCCGTACCGCGAGGACGACCCCGTGGACCCGGTGAACGCCTACGGGCGCGGCAAGCTCGCCGGCGAACGCCGGGCCTTCGAGGAGGGCGACGAGGTCCTCGTCGTGCGCACGTCGTGGATCTTCGGGGCCGGCGGCTCGAACTTCGTGGACACGATCCTGAAGAGGGTCGAGGCGGGGTCACGCGAACTTTCGGTCGTCGATGATCAGGTCGGACGACCCACGTATGCCGGGGACCTCGCCGCCGCGATCCGCTCGCTGGTCGACCGGCGCGTGACGGGCATCGTCCACTTCGCGAACGGCGGCGACGCGACGTGGTACGACCTCGCCCGCGAGTCGCTCCGCCTCTCCGGACGCGACGACGTGGCGCTGAAGCCCGTCGCGACCGAGGAGTTTCCGCGCCCGGCGCGACGTCCGCGACACTCGGTCCTCGACACGTCGCTCTACGAGCGCCTCACGAAGGTCACGCCGCGGCACTGGCACCAGGCGCTCGCCGCGTACCTCGACGAGCGCCGGGCCGTCGTGTCGCCGGCTCCGTTCGCATGACGCCGCTGCCGCGCGAGGAAGCGCTCCGCAAGGCGGTCCACGTCGGGATGGCGGGATTCGCACTGCTCCTCCGGGTGATCACGTGGCAGCAAGCCGCCCTCGCGGCGGGCGTCGCTCTCGCAGCAAATGTTTTCGTGCTGCCGAGGCTCGCGCCGAATGTTCTTAGAATGGATGAGCGGGCGAGGCGCTTTTCCGTGGGCATTGCTTTGTATCCGCTCATCGTGCTCCTCCTGATCTTCACCTTTCGAAGCAATCTTCAAATCGCCGCTGCAGGATGGGGTTACCTCGCATTCGGCGACGGCTTCGCCACCCTAGCGGGGATGACTCTCGGGGGCCCCCGTCTCCCCTGGAACCCGAAGAAATCCCTCTCCGGCTTCCTCGGCTATCTCGTCTTCGGCTTCCTCGGCGCCGCGGCGTTGTTTGGCTTCGTCGCGACGCGCGTGCCGTCCGGGTGGGAATTCGCGTGCCTCTTTGCCGCCGCGCTCGTGGGGGCCGCCGTCGAGAGCCTGCCGTCGGAGCTGGACGACAACGTTCTGCCGCCGCTCGTCGCGGCTGCGGCTCTCGCGCTCCTCCTGCCGTGCCGCGCGGGCGTTCTCGACGCGCTCGGGCCCGCGGGCCTCCGCGCCCTCGCCGTCGCCCTCGGCATCAACGCCGCCGTCGCGGGCCTCGCGGCGGCGCTGCGCGTCGTGCGGCCCTCCGGCGCCCTCGCGGGCGCGCTCCTCGGAACGGTCGTCCTCGGCTTCGGCGGCGCGGGGCTCTACGTCCTTCTCTGGGTGTTCTTCCTCGGCGGCACGCTCGCCACGCGCTTCCGCAAGTCCCGCAAGGAGGCGATGGGGAAGGCGGAAGAGAAGGGCGGGCGGCGCGGAGCCGCAAACGTTCTCGCGAACGTCTCGGTGGCCGCGTTCTGCGCCCTTGCCGCGGGCCTGGGCCCGCACGCGGGCGCGCTCCACCTCGCGGCGGCTGCGGCGCTCGCGACGGCGCTGATGGACACGGTCGGCACGGAGGTGGGCCAGGCGATCGCATCGCCGACCGTGCTCCTCCCGGACTTCCGCCGCGTGCCGCCGGGCACGGACGGCGCCGTGTCGATCGCGGGCACGCTGGCCGGCCTCGTGGCCGCGGGGCTCCTGGCGTGGGTCGGCGTGGCGGCATTCGTTTTTACGCCCTCCGGCGCGGCCGCGGTCGTCCTCGCCGCCCTCCTCGGGACCGTTCTCGAGAGCCTCCTCGGCCGCGCGGGCGCCCCGTGGCGCGTCTCGAACGGCCACGTCCTGAACTTCGTCAACACGCTCGCGGGCGCGGCCGCCGCGCCGCCTCTCGCCATGCTCCTCGGAGGCCTCTCGTGACGCCGAAGACCGCGGTCCGTCTGACGCGGCCGTTCACGCTGCTCCCGCCGCTCCTCGGCATCCTCTCGGGCGCCGTCTGCGCGTTCGGGAGCGTCCACAACCCCGACCCGGCGCACCGCGTGACGCCGGCGCTCCTCGGGATCGTCGCGCTGGGGGCGCTGTGCGCGTCGCTCCTGAACGCGGCGTCCAACGTCCTGAACCAGATCACGGACCTCGAGGTCGACCGGATCAACAAGCCCGACCGCCCGCTCGTGACGGGCGAGGCGTCGATCCGCTCCGCCTGGAGCCTCACGTGGATTCTCTACGTCCTCGCGATGGTCCCCACGTGGTGGATTGTCGTGCCCGCGCTTCCCGGTTTCGCAGCCCGCGCGCTCGCGCCCGTGCCGATGCACCAGTGCTTCTTCCTGTTCCTGGGCGGCCTCCTCGCGACGCTCGTCTACTCCGTGCCCGCGTTCGGGCGCACGAAGCGGCTCGGCGTCTGGGCGAACGTGACGATCGCGGTCCCGCGCGGGACGCTCCTGAAGGTCGCCGGCTGGACGCTCGTCGCCTCGGCGTTCTCGGCCGAGCCGTGGGTCATCGGCGGCCTCTTCGGCCTGTTTCTCCTCGGAGCCTCCTCGACGAAGGACTTCTCCGACGCCGAGGGCGACCGCGCGGGCGGCTGCGAGACGCTGCCGGTCAAGTACGGGAACCGGAAGGCCGTCGCGATGATCTCGCCGTTCTTCGTCCTGCCGTGGCTGCTCCTCGCGGGCCTCGCGTGGGTGAACGACCCCTTCGCGCCCGGCCACCGGCTGCTCTCCGGAAACCCGTGGCTCCTGACGGCGCTCGGCCTGCTCCTCGCGACGTGGGGGGCGTACACGGTGAGCCTCCTCAGGCGCAATCCGGACGAGCTCGCCACGACCGAGAACCACCCGTCCTGGACACACATGTACCTCATGCTCATGTGCGCGCAGGTGGGGTTCGCGCTCGCGTACGTGCTCTAGAAATTGGCGTACGATGGGGCGTGTTCGAGCCCGCCGCGCTGCCCCCGACGCCCGACCTGCCGGCCCTGACGATCCGCTGGGAAGGGCTCGTCGTGGCCATCGACGCGACGACGCTGAACACGTTCGCGCGCCAGCTGATCCGCAACGTGCCCGAGGTCCGCGAGGTCCTGATCGACCCCGAGGACGGCCGTCTCGGGATCGCGGTGCGCGTCAAGAAGGGGATCCCCGTCGCGTTCCGCGGCGAGGTTCGCGACATGCGCGTCAAGGACGGCTTCCTCGGGTTCGCGATCGCGGACCTGCGCGTCTTCAAGCGCGTTCCGATCCCGAACTGGGTCGTCAAGAAGATCGTCGACATGCAGCCGCCCGGCCGCGCGTTTTTCTACCCCGAGGACCGCATCGTCGTGGTGGACCTGAGCGGCATCCTGCCCCCCGAGCTGTCCGTGCAGGTCAAGGACGTCGTCTGCGAGAACGGCGAGATGCGGCTCGTGTTCGGGCCGAGCCAGTACCGGCTCGACAAACTGCTCGCCGACATGGGCCGCGACCCGTTCGCGGACGAGTAGGGGCGTTCAGGGGGGGGGGGGGGGGGGGGGGGGGGGGGGGGGGGGGGGGGGGGGGGGGGGGGGGGGGGGGGGGGGGGGGGGGTGGGGGGGGGCGGGGGGGGGGGGGGGGGGGGGGGGGGGGCCAGCCGCGGGGTGGGGGGGGTGGCCGGGGCGGGCGGGGGGGGCGCCGCGAGGGGGGCGGGGGGGGGGGGGGGGCGCGGGGGGGGGGGGGGGGGGGGGGGGGGGCGGGGGGGGGGGGGGGGGGGGGGGGGGGGGGGGGGGGGGGGCCGGGGCCGGGGGGGGGGGGGGGGGGACCGCGGGGGGGGGGGGGGGGGGGGGGGGGGGGGGGGGGGGCGGCGGGGGGGGGGGGGGGGGGGGGGGGGGGGGGGGGGGGGGGGGGGGGGGGGGGGGGGGGGGGGGGGGGGGGGTGGCGGGGGGGGGGGGGGGGGGGGGGGGGGGGGGGGGGGGGGGGGGGGGGGGAGGAGGAGCCGGCGGGGGGGGGGTGGCCCGGCGGGGGGGGGGGGGGGGGGGGGGGGGGGGGGGCCGGGGGGGGGGGGGGGGGGGGGGGGGGGGGGGGGGGGGGGGGGGGCCGGGGGGGGGGGGGGGGGCGGGGGGGGGGGGGGGGGGGGGGGGGGGGGGGGGGGGGCGGGGGGGGGGGGGGGGGGGGGGGGGGGGGGGGGGGGGGGGGGGGGGGGGGGGGGGGGGGGGGGGGGGGGGGGGGGGGGGGGCGGGGGGGGGGGGGGGGGGGGGGGGCCGGCGGGGGGGGGGGGAAAAAGGGGGGGGGGGCCCGGGGGGGGGGGGGGGGGCGGGGGGGGCGCGCCGGGGCGCGGGACCGCGCGCGGGGCCTGGGGCCCGCCGCGCGGCACCCCCCACAACGGGCGGGCGGGAGGCGGGGGCCCGGGGGGGGGTGACGCAGGCCCGGCGGGGCGGGCGGGCGCGGCCGGCCCGGCGGGCGGGGGGCCCGGGGGCCGCGGGGGGGCGGCGGGGGCGGGGGGCCCGGCGGCGGCGCGGGCGGGGGCGGCCCGCGCGGGGGGGGGCCCCGCGGGGGGCCCGGGGGCGGGGGCGCCCCCGGGGGGGGGGGCGCCCCCGGGGGGGGGGGGCGGCGCCGGGGCGGGCGGGGGGCGGGGGGCGTCCCGACGGGGGGGGGGGGGGGGCGGGGGGGCCGCGCCCCCCCCGGGGCGGGGGGCGGGCGCCGGGGGGGGGGCGGGGGGGGGGGGGGCGGGGGGGCCCGGGGGGGGGGCGGGTTCCCCCGGGGGGGGGGCTCCCGGGGGGCGGGGGGGGGGGGGGGGGGCGGGGGGGCCCCCGGCCCCGGCGGGGGGGGGGCGGGGCCGGGGGGGGGGGGGGCGCCGGGGGCGGCCCGGCCCCCGGGGGGGGGGGCCCCGGGGGGGGCCGGGGGGGGGGGGGCCCCCCCGGGGGGGGGGGCCCGGGGCCCCGAGGGGCCCGGGGGCGCTTCCCGCGCCGGGGGGGCCCCGGGGGGGGGGGGGGGGGGGGCCGCGGGGGGGGGGGGGGGGCCCGGGCGGGGGGGGGGGGGGGCGGGGGGGGGGGGGGGGGGGGCCCGGGCGGCGGCCGCCGGCGGGGGGGGGGGGGCGGCCGGCGGGGGGGGGGCGGGGGGGGCGGGGGGGGGGGGGGGGGCCGCCCCGGGGGGGGGGGGGGGGGCCCGGGGGGCGCCCCGGGGGGGGGGCGTCTACTCGACCCAGATCTTCACGTGGGCGTCCGGCGCCGTGACCTCGAGGAGGTCGCCGCGCTGCGCATCGCGCAGCTGGGAGACGAGGCCGTTCACGTCGAGGTCCTTGTCGCCTTCCGCGAGCGCGTCCACGAGCCGCCACGGGAGCTTCAGCGTCACGGTCTCGCCTTCCTTCTTTCGGACCTCCAGCGTGACGACGCCGCCCTCCTTGCGGAGCGTGAGCGTCTCGCCGTCGTGCGTGCGGACGACCTCGGTGCCCTCGGGCTTGTCCTTCAGCTCCTGGACGATCGTCCGGACCTCGGAAGCGTCCACGGACTCGTCGAAGTGCAGGTCCAGCTCCCGGCGGACTTTGCCGAGGGACGCGAACCGCAACGCGCCCGACACGAAGCCGTAGGGGACCGAGAGGGACACCTTCACGGGGTGCCCGGCCTGGCGGGTGTCCTCGACCTGCATCCTGAGGAAGCGGGGTCCGCGGACGCTCCCGCGGGCGTGCCCCGGGACGACGGCCGAGTAGACGAGGAGAAAGATCGCGAAGAGGAACAGGGCGTTGACGGCGGAACGAATCTCTTTCATGGGTGCTTCCTGAAGGGTGTAACGAGCCCTCGGGCCGGAAAGTTCGGAGCCCGGGGCCATTTTCCGCCTCCCCGGCCCCGGGCGCCGTTGAGACGGCGTCTTGCGAGCGCCCCGGCCCGGATGCTACGGTGTCCCCGGGACGGGACATGCCTCATTTCATCCACGACACGTGTATCGGCTGCGGGGTCTGCGAGATCAAGTGCCCGACGCACACGATCACGGGCGGCAAGAACGAGAAGTTCGTGATCCACCAGAACCGCTGCATCGACTGCTCGGTCTGCGCGGTCTACTGCCCCGTGTCGTGCATCCAGGACCAGCACGGCGAGATCGTCCAGAAGGTCAAGCCGAAGGACATCCCGAAGGCGATCGTGGACCGCGACCTGTGCACGGCCTGCGAGTTCTGCATCGACATCTGCCCGTTCGACTGCATCCACCTCGTGGCCGATCCGCTCGCGCCGAACCTCCACTACAAGGTGGCCGAGGTGGACGCGGCGCCGTGCGTCTCCTGCCGCCTGTGCGAGACCGTGTGCGACAAGGACGCCATCTACGTTCCGAACCCGATCACGCAGGCCAAGCAATACCTGCCCGTGCTCTGAAGAAAGAAGAGAAGAGAAGATTTCTTTAGAAGGTGAAGAGGGGGAGGGGAACACTTCCCCATCCGCGACCCCCGCGGGGCGGCTGCTCGTCCAGTTCTTCCTGATTCCCGCGTTCGTCGTCGGCGTCGCCGTCTTCGTCTTCTGGCTCTTCGGCTCGCTCGCCGTCGACCACAAGACGCCCGTCGAGCTCCTCTCGGACGTGCGCACGGGCGGCCGCAACCAGCGCTGGCAGGCCGCGTTCGAGCTCACGAAGAAGCTCCCCGCCCTGACGGACCCGGCCGAGAAGGCCGCGTTCTCGGCCGCCGCGATGAAGGCGTTCGAGGGCGCCGGGGCCGACGACCCGCGGGTGCGCCGCTATCTCACGCTCGTCCTCGGCCGACTCGGCGACCCGAAGTCGGTGCCGCTCCTCGAGAGAGCGCTCGACGACAAGGACGCCGAAACCCGCCTCTACGCGCTCTGGGCGCTCGCGCTCGTCGGCGACCCGAAGTCGGCCCCGAAGGTGCGGCCGCTCCTCGACTCCGAGGACCCCGGTGTGAGGAAGACGGCCGCGTTCGCGGCCGGGCGCATGGAGGACGGCGACGCCGTGCCCGCGCTGAAGCGCCTCCTCGGCGACCCCGTCACGGACGTGCGCTGGAACGCGGCCCTCGCGCTCGCGACGCTCGACGACGCCTCCGGAAAGGACGTCCTCGTCGGGATGTGCGACCGCGCCGCGCTGCGCGCCACGCCCGGCCTGTCGGCCGAGCAGCAGGAGGATGCGCTCCTCAACGGACTGCGCGGCCTCGCGCTCCTGAAGGACCCCGACGCGCAGTCGCTCGGAAAGCGCATGGTGGACGCGGACCCGTCGCTGAGGGTCCGGCGGGAGGCCCGCAAGATCCTGGAGTCCCCCGGCGGTAACGCGGTTCGCGGCAAATCTTGACGCCGCCCGTTATTTTTGAGACTTTCACGGTCGTTTCCGAAAGAGGAGGGCATGGCGGACACGGTCACCACGGGAACCGCTCCATCCGTCGCCGCAGCGACTGAGGCTCCGTTGCCGTCGCGGCGGGGCTTTCTCTCGTGGCTGGCGGTCGCGTGGCTCGCGTTCGCGGCCGGCGTCGGGGCTCTCCTGACGTTGACGGCGCGCTTCCTCTTCCCGAACGTCCTCTTCGAGCCGCCGTCGTCCTTCAAGGCGGGGTACCCCTCCGACTACCAGGCGGGCGAGGTGGACGAGCGCTGGAAGGAAAAGTACCAGGTCTGGATCGTGCGGAACGCGGACATGGTTTACGCGCTCATCACGGTCTGCACGCACCTCGGGTGCATTCCGAACTGGCTCCAGGCCCAGAACAAGTTCAAGTGCCCGTGCCACGGCTCCGGGTACTACCGCTCGGGCATCAACTTCGAAGGCCCGACGCCGCGGCCGCTCGAGCGCGCCGCGATCTCGATCTCGCCGGACGACGGCCAGATCTTCATCGACAAGGCCCGGAAGTTCCTCTACGAGAAGGGCCAGTGGACCGACCCCGCGGCCTTCATCAAGACGACGTAGAAAGAGAAGATGAAGAGAAGAATTTCTTCTGAATGGAATAGAGGGAAGTCGCGGGCGGCAGCGGGGTTGCTTCGATGAGCCTCGAGAAGCACTGGCGGAAGCTCCAGCGGTCGGTCGTCGAGACCCAGGTCTGGAAGTCCATCTTCCGGGTGGGCATTCCGAACACGAACCGCAAGCGCGTCCTCGCGGTGCTCGGGAACGTCGTCCTTCACCTGCATCCCGTCAAGACCCGGAAGTCGGGCGTCAAGATGCGCTACACGTGGTGCGCGGGCGGGATGACGTTCTTCCTCTTCCTCGTCCTCACGTTCACGGGCCTCCTCCTCATGTTCTATTACCGGCCCACGATCGAGTACGCCTACGGCGACATGCTCGACCTGCGCGAGCAGGTGCCGTTCGGCGTCATGCGCGAGATGCACCGCTGGGGCGCGCACGCGATGGTCATCGCGGTGTGGATCCACATGTTCCGCGTCTTCATGACGGGCTCCTACAAGCCGCCGCGGGAGTTCAACTGGAACGTGGGCGTCGTCCTCCTCGTCCTCACGCTCCTCCTCTCCTTCACGGGCTACCTCCTCCCGTGGGACCAGCTCGCGATCTGGGCGATCACGGTCGGCTCGAACATGGCGCGCGCCACGCCCCTCGCGGGCTACGAAGGGCCGTTCGCGGCTCAGATCCAGGTCAACGGTGTCAACCTCGTGACGGCCGGCAGCGACGCGCGCTTCGGCCTCCTCGGCGGCCGCATCGTCGGCGCGAACGCGCTGCTGCGCTTCTACGTCCTCCACTGCGTCTTCATTCCGCTCATCGCGGCGTTCCTCATGGCGGTCCACTTCTGGCGCGTGAGGAAAGACGGCGGGATCTCGGGGCCGCTGTAGAGCGATGAACGCGATCAAGAACGCCATCAACTGGCTCGCGTCGCCCGCCATCGCGGTGACGCTGTCGATGGTGGGCCTCGTTGCGGCCATGTTCTACAAGCCGCTCTGGACGAAGCGCGGCGGCCTCCTCCTCTTCGCGACGCTGGTCGGCGGCTTCGCGTTCAGCTTCACCGACCCGAACTTCCGCATCGTCGCGAGCATGCCCGACAACGTCCCGATCCTCGGGATGCTCTTTCTCGTCGGGTTCTTCTTCTGGTACGCGATGTACCAGGCGCACCTCAACGACGCCCGCCTCGAGAAGGGCCTTCCGCCGCTCGAGAAGGAAGACAGCGACAAGAAGGTCTTCACCTGGCCGGACCTCGTCTACGTCGAGCTCATCGCCCTCATCGTCTGCTCGATCGTCATGACGGTCTGGTCGATCGTCCTCAAGGCGCCGCTCGAGGAGCCCGCGAATCCCGGCGCGGCGCCGAACCCCGCGAAGGCGCCGTGGTATTTCCTCGGCCTGCAGGAGCTGCTCGTCTACTTCGACCCGTGGATGGCGGGCGTCGTCCTCCCGACGCTCATCATCGTGGGCCTCATGGCGATCCCGTACATCGACACGAACCCGCGCGGCAACGGCTACTTCTCCTTCCGCGAGCGGAAGTGGGAGATCCTGATGTTCTGCTTCGGGTTCATCATCCTGTGGGTGGTCCTGATCATCCTCGGGACGTTCCTGCGCGGCCCGAACTGGAACTTCTTCGGCCCCTACGAGACCTGGGACCCGAACAAGCTCGAGCCGCTGAACAACGTGAGCGTCTCGGAGATCTTCTGGGTCAAGTGGCTGGGCACGGCGCTCCCGACGTTCTGGCTCAAGCGCGAGCTGCCCGGCATCGTCCTCGTCCTCTTCTACATGGGCGCCCTGCCCGGGCTGCTCTCGAAGACGCTCTTCCGCCGCTTCTACGAGAAAATGGGAACCGTCCGGTACCTCGTGGGCGTGAACCTGTTCCTCATCATGCTCGCGGTGCCGATCAAGATGTACCTGCGGTGGATCTTCAACCTCAAGTACATCGTCAACATCCAGGAATTTTCTTTCAACATCTGAGATGGCCAAAGCTCCGCCGCCCGAACCGATCGACCACCATTACGACATCGCGAAGCTGACGAAGGTCTTCGCGATCGTGTCGATCCTCGCCCTGCCGGCGTTCGCGTGGATGACGTGGCAGGACTACGGGCGCGACTGGAAGAGCTGGCAGAAGAAGTTCGTCGAGAACGACCGGAAGAAGACGCGCGAGGCGCTGCGCGCCGCCGCCGGGAAGATCGACCCGGACCTCGAGCAGAAGACCCTCGACCAGAAGCGCGAAGGCGCGCGCGAGCTGCGCCGCAACCGCGCGGCGGTCGCCGAGGCCGAGGAGAAGGACCGGAAGGCCGAGGGCGCCTGGTACGACGCCGACCAGGACTTCCGCTTCAAGAAGGCCGAGATGGACACGGCGCGCTACGTGTACGAGACGCGCCAGAAGGAAGACCCGAAGTCCGCGGCGACGACGAAGGCGAAGGCGGCCTACGAGCGCCTCAGGGCCGCCTACGACGAGAGCCGCGGCCGCGAACAGGCCGCGCAGAAAGCCTGGGACGGGACGAGGGCCGCGCTCGCGGAGCTCCAGAAGACGAAGAGAGACGCCGAGGAGGCTCTCGCGAAGATCGACGAGGAATACGACCGCTACCGGGCGAAGCTCAAGACGCTCCGGCAGGACGACGCGTTCTATTTCGTCCGCAACGCGCCGATCGCCGACATGCTCGCGCCGTCGCTCAAGATCCAGCAGGTCCAGCTCGACGGCCTCTCGAACGACGTGAACTTCCTGAGGAGCCAGCGCGTCGACCGCTGCGTGACGTGCCACATCGCGGCCGAGAAGCGGGGCTTCGAGGACAAGCAGAAGTACCCCGAGTCCGTCCTCAGGACGCACCCGCGCCTCGACCTCTTCGTGGACTCGAACTCTCCCCACCCGTACGCGACGTTCGGGTGCACCTCCTGCCACGGCGGGCGCGACCGCGCGACGGACTTCACGCGCGCGGGCCACATGCCGAACGACTACGCGGCCTACGAGAAGCTCGAGGAGGAGCGGCACGCGGGCCGGGACGAGAAGGGGATGCCCGTCGACGACGACGCGCTCCGCGAGCTGATGGAGGAGACGCAGACCGGCCGCTGGATGAAGGCGTACGACTGGGAGGTCGACAAGTACAACGACCTCCCGATGTACCCGATGAAGGCCGTCGAGGCGGGGTGCTTCCGCTGCCACAAACAGGACGCGGGCCATCCGAAGGCCGCGAAGCTCGACCAGGGCCGCAAGCTGATCGAGGCGCTCGGCTGCTGGAGCTGCCACAAGATGAAGGGCATCGAGGACCTGCCGAAGCCCGGACCGAATCTCGCGCGCGTCGCGGCCAAGACGACGCCGGAGTGGACGGGCCGCTGGCTCGTGAACCCGCGCGCCTTCCGCAGCAACACGAAAATGCCGCGGTTCTTCTACCTCGAGAACTTCGACACGCCGTCCGGCCACAAGCTCACGGACACGATGGTCGCGGGCGTGACGGCCTACCTGTTCGAGAAATCCGGGAAGGCCGCGTATCCCGCGCCCGCGAAGGGCGACGCGGCGCGGGGCAAGGTCCTCTTCGAGAACGTCGGCTGCCAGGGCTGCCACGTCTCCGAGCCCGGCGCCGAGCGGCGGGTGATGGACGGCTGGCGACAGCACGGCCCGAACCTGATCGGCCTCTCAGAGAAGACGACGCCGGGCTGGATCGCCGCGTGGCTGAAGGACCCGAAGGCCTACAACCCCGAGACGCGGATGCCGAACCTGCGGCTCGCCGACGACGAGATCGCGGACCTCGTCGCGTATCTCTGGTCCCGGCCGTCGCAGCCGGAGTTCAAGGCCTCTCACGCGCCGAAGGCCGACCCGGCCGAGCGCGACGCCCTCGTCTCCGAATACCTCATGCAGACGCGCTCGGTCGTGGACGCGAAGGCCGACCTCGCGAAGATGTCGGCGCGTGACAAGGATCTCTTCGTGGGCGAGAAAATCATCGCCCACTACGGCTGCTACGCCTGCCACAACATCCCCGGCTTCGAGAAGGCCAAGCCGATCGGCGTCGAGCTCTCCGAGTGGGGAAACAAGCCGGTCCACCTCCTCGACTTCGGGTTCGTGCGCGTCCCGCACACGCGGGCCGACTGGCTCGCCCAGAAGGTGGGCCAGCCCCGGAGCTACGACCGCGAGAAGGTCAAGAACTTCCAGGAAAAGCTCAAGATGCCGCAGTTCTCGCTCTCGCCCGCCGAGATCGAGGCCGTCCAGTCGACCGTCCTCGGGATGCAGAAGGACGACATGTCCGACGCGCTCACCGCCCGCGCGACCGGGCCGCGCGGCGCGGTCGAGGCCGGGCGGCGCATCGTGAAGGACTACAACTGCCAGGGCTGCCACGTCCTCGAGGACAAGGGCGGCGCGATCCGGGAGGCGATGACCGCGAGCAAGATCGACCTCGCGATGGCGCCGCCCATCATCCGCGGCGAGGGCGCGAAGGTGCAGAGCGAGTGGCTGTTCGCGTTCCTGCACGGGCCGCGGACGGGCCAGATCCGGCCGTGGCTCAAGGTCCGGATGCCGACGTTCGGCTTCTCGACCGACCAGATCAACGCGCTCACGGCCTACTTCGCCGCGCAGGACAAGGCGCGTTACCCGTTCGACGGGCGCGTCGAGACGGTCGACCCGCGGTCGCGGGCCGCCGGCGCGGCGACGTTCGCGTCGCTCAAGTGCGCGCAGTGCCACCCGACGTCGCAGGACGCGTTCGCCCAGGCCCTCAAGGAGGGCAAGACGCCCGCCGACCTCGCGCCGATCCTCGCGGCGGCGCACACGCGGCTGCGCTACGACTGGATCGCGGACTGGATCAAGCGGCCCGACGAGTGGATGCCGGGCACGCGGATGCCGACGAACTTCCCGAAGGTGGACGACAAGTCGGACAAGCGCATCTCGCCGCTCGCGCCCGCGCTCGACACGCCCGCATTCGCGGGCCTGAAGAAGGACCTCGTCGCGATCTGGGGGTCGGAGGCGGAGGCGAAGGCCTACCTCGGCGACCCGGAACGCGTCACGAAGGCGCTGCGCGACCACATCTGGTCGCTCGGGAACGCGCCGACGCAGGTCGCGTCGCACTGAAGAGGGAAGACCCGTGCGATTCGTGCACGCGTTCGTGCTCGCCGGCGCGGTGGTTTTCTTCTTAGAAGGTAATGCGGGCCGCGGCGCATCCCCCTCTTCACCTTCAAAGAAATCTTCCAGCGCCGGAACGACGAGCACGAAGCTGGAGGCGCGCGACGGGGTCTTCGGCACCGTGAGGCTGTCCGGCCCCGTCCCGAAGCTCGCCGCGCGGCCGGTGATTTCCGACGTCGCGATCTGCGGCAGGGCCGACCGGCCGTCGCCCGCGCTCGTCCTCGGCAAGGGCAAGGAGCTCGGGAACGCCTTCGTGTGGCTCGAGGGCGCGAAGGGCGGCGAGCTTCCGAAAGGCCCGTTCCGGATCGACCAGAAGGGCTGCGCGTTCGAGCCCTACGCGCAGGTCGTGAGCAGGAACGTCCCCGTCACGGTCCTGAACTCCGACCCGGTCCTCCACAACGTCCACGCCACGACCGTGAAGGGCGACGCGCTCTTCAACAAGGCGATCCCGATCAAAGGCCAGAGCTTCGCCGAGCGATTCACAACGGCCGGCGTCGTCCGGGTGAAGTGCGACGTCCACGCGTGGATGAACGCGTGGGTCTTCGTCGCGGACTCGCCGTTCGCGGCCGTCACCGACAAGGAAGGCCGCTTCGCGTTCCCGGGCGTCGCGCCCGGCACGTACCGCCTCCACGCGTGGCACGAGCTGCTCGGGGAGAAGGTCCAGTCCGTCGTCGTGCCCGCGAACGGCGTCGCGAGGGCCGACGTCACCCTTTCCCTGGCGGATTAGGACTTCGGGGCGCCGGCCGCGCGGCTGAACTCGGCCGCGAGCTCGCGGAGCCTCGGGTCGTTCCAGTCCGCCGCGCCCGCGATGTGGTGGACGATCTCGCCCGACGGCGCGACGAACCAGGTCTCGGGAAACTTGTCCGTCCCGGCCCGATGCGCCGTGTCGCCCTTCGGGTCGAGCGCGAGCGGGAGGTCCGCGATGCCGCGCTCCTTGAGCCATGTGTCGACGACCTTCCAGTCCTCGTCGACGGACACCGCGAGGAATTCGACGTTCGGGTCGCCCTTCGTCTCCTTGACGAACTTCACGAGCGCGGGCATCTCCTCGCGGCAGGGCGCGCACCACGTGGCCCAGAAGTGGAGGATGAGGCCGCGGCCGGACTTCACGGCGAGGTCGCGGGCCGCGCCCTGGCGGTTTCTCACGACGAGCGGCCCGGCGGGCAGCCCGGCCTTCTTCGCGGGCGCCGCCGCCGCCGGGACGCGGACCTCGGGCGGGCGGAGCGCGTCCTTGGCGTAGAACGCGAGGGCGCCGGAGACGAGGGCGGCGATGCCGAGGCCGATGGCCTTCTTGCGGTCGAGGAAATCGTTCATGCGGCGACGGCTCCTTGGGAAGGGATGAGGGACGCGCGGCAGACGGGCCTCACGGCGCAGCGCTCGCAGTGGCGGCGCGTGCGCTCGGTGACGCACTCGGCGAGGATGCCGAGGCGCGAGAGCGCCCAGTCGTAGGCGACGGGGTCTTCCGGGTTGAGGAACTTGAGCCAGCCCGTCGCCTCGCGCGAGGCCGCGAGGTCGGCAGCCGGGCGGCGCGTGAGGCCGAGGTAAGTCGCGATGCGGTGGACGTGCGTGTCCATCGGCAGCAGAAGGCGGGCGGGCGTGAAGCGCCCGCCCGCCCAGAGGCCGAGGTCGAACCCCTCCGTCCGGACCATCCAGCGGAGGAAAAGATGCGAACGCTTGCAGGCGGAGCCGCCTTCCGGCACGGGCAGCAGGAACTTCAGACCGCGGGAAGGTGCGGGAGAGGAAGAGAGAAAGAGAGAAGATTTCTATGAAAGGAAGAAAGGGAGGCGACGAAATCTTCCCCGCCGGCGTCGCCCTGTGCGAACAGCGCGCCGAGGGAGCCGTGCGCGCGCCGCGCCCTCTTCACCATTCTAAGAAAATCTTCAACGTCCTCTCCCGAGACCCAGCGGTGCCGGAAGGCGCGCAGGGCGCCGAGCGGGCGCTCGTCCCATCTCTCGAGGAACTCTGCCGGTGTTGGCCCCATGGCCGTCAGGATCTTCTCGACCGACGTGCGAATCGACGCCACGCGCCCGAACGCCAGCGACGCCGCCAGGAACGCGACGACCTCGCGGTCGCCCGCGTCCGCGAAGCGGTGCGCGAACGCGAGGGGGTCGGAGTCCAGCCGCCGGGAGGACCAGTCGCGCCGGAGCGCCTCGAGGCGCTCGCCGAGGAGGGGGAGGTCACGGGGGCCGGCACGCCGGGAGGCCATCGGCGCTTACGCTAGCATCCCTCCCACGTGAGCCCGCCCCGCGCCCCCAAGGACGCTCCCCCTCCGCCCGAAAAGCCCGACTCGAACCGGACGATCCTCGTGGGGGTCTACGGGCGCGAGGTGCCGCGCTCTCTCGCCGAGGACCACCTCGACGAGCTCGAGCGCCTCGTGGACACCGCGGGCGGCGTCGTCATCGCGCGCGCCCTCCAGGAACGGCGCTCGCCGGATCCGGCGACGTACGTGGGCTCCGGCAAGGTCGAGGAGCTCGCGGAGGTCGCGCGGGCGCAGAGCGCCGGCTGGACGATCTTCGACGACGAGCTCACTCCGACACAGTCGCGCAACCTCGAGAAGGCGCTCCCGACGAACGTTCTCGACCGCGCGGGCGTGATCCTCCGGATCTTCGCGGCGCGCGCCCGCTCGCGCGAGGCCATGACGCAGGTCGAGCTCGCGAGCCTGCAGTACCAGCTCCCGCGCCTCGCGGGCAAGTCGCAGGGGCTCGCGCAGCAGCGCGGCGGCGGCGCGTTCCGCGGCGGCGCGGGCGAGCGGAAGATCGAGCTCGACCGCCGGCGCCTGCGCATGCGCATCGCGAAGCTCAAGGAAGAGCTCGGGAAGATCGAGACGCAGCGCGACGTTCGGCGCAAGGGCATGAAGCGCGTCGCGACGGTCTCCCTCGTCGGGTACACGAACGCGGGGAAGACGACGCTCTTCAACCGCCTGACCTCCTCGAAGGAATTCGCCGAGGACCGGCTCTTCGCGACGCTCGACCCGCGGCACGCGCGCCTGCACGGCGTCGGCGGCCGCGCGATCGTTCTCGCGGACACGGTCGGCTTCCTCCGCAAGCTCCCGCACGATCTCGTGGCGTCGTTCAAGTCCACGCTCGCCGAGGTGCGCGACGCGGACCTCCTCGTTCACGTCGTGGACGCGTCCTCGCCCGCCGCGTCCGAGCAGAAGGCCGTCGCCGAGCAGGTCCTCGAGGAGCTGGGCGTCGAGAAGCGCCGCGTCCTCCTGGCCTACAACAAGACGGACCGTCCGTCGCCCGAGGCGCTCGACGCCGACGGGCTCCGGATCTCGGCCGCGAGCGGCGCGGGACTGCCCGAGCTGCGCGAGGCGATCGTCGCGCGCCTGTCCGCGCTCGGGGCGCGTCTCCACGTCTACGGGGTCCACGAGAGCGAGTCCGCGTCGTAATACGATCCGAGAGGTGAGGGAGAGCCCATGAGCGCACCGAACGCGTACCGCCGCCGCGGCCAGGCCGTGTGGCTGGACAGCATCTCGAACAAGATGATCCGGACCGGCCGGCTGAAATCCCTCATCGACACCGGGACGATCTACGGCGTCACCTCCAACCCGACGATCTTCGGGCAGGCCATCGAGAAGAACGAGGGCGACTACAACGCGGGGATCGAGCGCCTCGCGCGCGAGGGCAAGGACGCCTTCGCGATCTACGACGCGCTCACGCAGCAGGACATCGCCGAGGGCGCCGACGCTTTCCGCGCGATCCACGACCGCAACCCGGTGGACGGCTGGATCTCGCTCGAGGTGCTGCCCTCGCTCGCGCGCGACACGGAGAAGACGGTCGCCGAGGCCAGGCGCCTCGCGTCGGCCCTCGGCCGCCCGAACGTCTTCATCAAGGTCCCCGCGACGCCCGAGGGCGTCCCGGCGATCCGCCGGCTCATCGGCGAGGGCGTCTCGGTGAACGTGACGCTCATGTTCAACCGCAAGCACTACCGGGACGTGGCGCTCGCGTACCTCGGCGGCCTCGAGGACCTCGCCGCGAAGGGCGGAGACCTCTCGCGCGTCCACTCCGTGGCATCGTTCTTCGTGTCGCGCGTGGACACCTTGATCGACAAGCGCCTCGACGAGAAGGCCGCGGCGGCCTCCGGAGCCGAGAAGGACCGCCTCCTCGGTCTGCGTGGCAAGGCCGGCCTCGCGAACTGCAAGGTCGTCTACGAGGACTTCCGCGCGATCTTCGGCGCCGAGCCGTTCCCGGCGCTCCGCGGAAAGGGCGCGCGCCTGCAGCGGCCGCTCTGGGCCTCCACCGGCACGAAAAACCCGGCGTACTCCGACCTTCTCTACGTCGAGAACCTCGTCGGCAACGACACGGTGAACACGATGCCCGAGAAGACGCTCGAGGCCCTCCTCGACCACGGCAGCAAAACCCCGTCCGACACGGTGCTCGAGCACGTGGCCGAGAGCCGGAAGGTCCTCGACGACCTCAAGGCGATCGGCATCGACGTCGAGGCCGTCGGCGAGGAGCTGCAGAAGGACGGCGTCGTCCTCTTCGAGAAGTCGTACGACCAGCTCCTCGGGACGATCGAGCAGCGGCGCCAGGCCGCGGCCGCGGGGGTGAAGGTTTGATTCTCGGCACCTTCGAAGCGCCCGAGCTCACGGACGCGCAGGTCGGCGAAACTTGCGGCGCTCGGCGCCGCGGCGCGCGGCGACATCCTGCGGATGACGACGCTCGCGGCCTCCGGCCACCCGGGCGGCTCGATGTCGTCGATCGACTTCGAGCTGATCCTCTGGGGGTTCGCGAACTGCGACCCGAAAAACCCGTTCGACCCGAAGCGCGACCGTGTCGTCGTCAGCCACGGCCACACCTCGCCGGCCGCGTACGCGGCGCTCGCCCACCTCGGCTGGTTCGATCGCGCCCTCCCGCTCGTCGGGTTCCGGCGCCCCGGGTCGCCGTTCGAGGGGCACGTCGAGCGCGACGTGCCGGGGATCGAGTGGGGCACGGGCAACCTCGGGCAGGGCCTGTCGGCGGCCGCCGGGTTTGCGCTGGCGGCGAAGATGAAGGGCGACGGCTCGAAGGTCTTCTGCACGATGGGCGACGGCGAGCAGCAGAAGGGCCAGCTCGCCGAGGCGCGCCGCTTCGCGGTCAAGTACGCGTTGACGAACCTCGTGGGAGTTCTCGACTGGAACCGCGAGCAGCTCTCCGGGTCGAACGACGCGATCCTCAAGCAGGACATCGTCGCGGACTGGGAGGCCGACGGCTGGGCCGTGATCGAGGTGGACGGGCACGACGTGCGCGCCCTCTACCGCGCGATCCGCGCGGCCCTTCGCGCGGAGAAGCCCACGCTCGTCGCGGCGCACACGGTCATGTCGAAGGGCGTCCCCTTCATGGAGAGGGACGGCTTCAAGTGGCACGGCGCGACGCTGCCGGCCGACAAGTGCCGCGAGGCGCTCGCGATCCTCGGCGTCGAGAACGACCTCGACCGATGGGTCGAGGAGCGGAAGAAGCCCGCGCCCGACTGGAGGAAGTCCCTCCCGCACCGTCCGGAGGAATCCGTCGTCCTCGCGTCCGGCGGGTCGCCGCGCACGTACCCGCTCGACAAGCAGACCGACAACCGGAGCGCGTTCGGAAACGCGCTCGCCGACCTCGCGGCGGCCGCGGCCGCTGCGGGGACGCCGTTCGCCGCGATCGACTGCGACCTCTCCGTGTCGACGAAGACGGAGACCGTCGAGGCGAAGGTCCCCTCCGCGTTCTTCCAGTGCGGGATCGCCGAGCACCACGCGGCGGTTCTGAACGGTGCGCTCTCCCTCGCCGGGGTGCAGTCCTGGTGGGGCGAGTTCGCGATGTTCGGCGTCGCGGAGGCCTACAACCAGCAGCGCCTGAACGACATCAACGGCGCGAACGCGAAGCTCGCCGTCACGCACGCGGGCATCGACGTCGGCGAGGACGGGAAGACGCACCACTCGATCGACTACTTCGGCCTCCTGAACTCGACGTTCGGCTGGAAGGTCTTCACGCCGGCCGACCCGAACCAGACGGACCGCGTCGTCCGCTGGATGGCGACGCACCGCGGCAACCACGCCCTCGTCATGGGCCGCTCGAAGATCCCCTTCGCGCTGAAGGAGGACGGGGCGCCGTTCTTTGCCGGCGACTACGCGTTCGACCCGGCGCGCGCGGACCGCCTCCGGTCGGGCGACGGCCCGCTCGCGCTCGTCTCGGCGGGCAACATGCTCCCGCACGCGCTCGACGCGTGGAACGCCCTCGCGAAGGAGGGCGTGCGCGCCGACCTCGTCTCGGTGTGCGCATGGAGCGACCTCGCGGACGAGGACCTCGCCTTCATGGCGCGGCACGGCCTCGTCGTCTCGGTCGAGGACCACAACCCGAAGACGGGTCTCGGGACGCTTCTGCAGGCGCGCTTCAACGACCTCGGCCTCCCGGCGCGCGTCGTGAAGCTCGGCGTCACGGGCTACGCCTCCTCCGGCCCCGCGAAGGACCTCTACCGGCTCATGGGCCTCGACGGGGCCGGCATCGCGGCGGCCGTGAAGGCGGCCCTCGCCGGGAAAAGGTGAAGAAGCCGTGAGCGCCGCGCCTCCCGAGCCCGCGACGATCGTCATCTTCGGAGGCTCGGGCGACCTCGCGAAGCGGAAACTCGTCCCCGCGCTCTTCGAGCTGGACGCCCAGGGGCAGCTCCCGGCCGGGACCTGCATCGTGGGCTACGCCCGCACGGGGGAGTCCGACGAAACCTGGCGCGCGGAGATGAAGCAGGCCGTGGCCGAGTTCGCGCGCGTCAAGCCGGTGGACGACGCGAAGTGGAAGACCTTCGAGTCCCGCCTCTTCTTTTTTCGCGGCGACCTGAACAGCGGCAAGAGCTTCGCGGACCTCAAGACGCGCCTCGAGACGCTCGAGAAGGAGCGCGGGACGCCGGGCAACCGCATCTTCTATCTCGCGATCCCGCCGTCGATGATTGGCACGGTCGTGAAGAACCTCGGGGAGGCGCAGTTCGTCTACCCGGTCGACCATGGCCCCTGGTCGCGCGTCATCGTCGAGAAGCCTTTCGGCCGCGACCTCGCGACGGCGCGCGCCCTCAACGAGGAGCTGTCGCACGTCTTCCGCGAGCGCCAGATCTTCCGCATCGACCACTACCTCGGCAAGGAGACGACGCAGAACATCCTCGTCTTCCGCCTCGGCAACGGAATCTTCGAGCCGCTCTGGAATCGCCGGTACGTCGATCACGTCCAGATCACGGTCGCCGAGTCCATCGGCGTCGAGAATCGCGGCCGGTTCTACGAGGAGTCGGGCGTCCTGCGCGACATCGTGCAGAACCACATGCTCCAGCTCCTTTGCCTCGTCGCGATGGAGCCGCCCGTGGCCTTCGACCCGAACGCCGTGCGCGACGAGAAGGTCAAGGTCCTGAAGTGCATCCAGCCGCAGACGCCGGAGGAGATCATCCGCGACACCGTGCGCGGTCAGTACGGCGCCGGCGCGATCGACGGGCAGCCCGTCGTCGGCTACCGCTCGGAGAAGGACGTCAACCCGATGTCGCTCCGCGACACGTACGCGGCGTGGAAGGTGCAGGTCGAGAACTGGCGGTGGGCGGGCGTCCCGTTCTACCTCCGCGCGGGCAAGCGGCTCACCAAGCGCGTCACGGAGATCGCGATCCAGTTCAAGACGCCCCCGATCTCGCTCTTCCGGCAGGTGGGTGTCGTGAGGCAGGAGCCGAACGCGCTCATCCTCAGGATCCAGCCCGACGAGGGCATCGCGCTGAAGTTCGGCGCGAAGGAGCCGGGCCCGACGATGAAGGTGGACCCGGTCACGATGGACTTCCGGTACTCGGAGTTCTTCGGCGCGTCGCAGCCCGAGGCGTACGAACGTCTCCTCATGGACGCGATGCACGGCGACTCGACGCTCTTCGCGCGGCGCGACGAGGTCGAGGCCGCGTGGGAGCGCGTGACGCCGCTCCTCGACGCGTGGCGCGAGAACCCGCCGCTGGACCACCCGAACTACGAGGCGGGCACCTGGGGCCCCGACGCCGCCGTCGCCCTACTCGCGCGGGACGGGAGACGCTGGCGCCGCCCGTGAGCGACGTCCGCCCGTTCGCGACCGCCGACGACGTCGCCGACGCCGCCGTGTTCCTCTTCGTGACGCTCGCGGCGAAGGCGGTCGCGGAAAGAGGAATTTTTTTCTGCTCCCTCGCAGGAGGGACGACTCCCTTGTCGAGCTACCGGATTCTGGCCGCACCGCTGATTTCTTCGAAGGTGGATTGGGGAAAGACTCACGTCTTCTGGAGCGACGAGAGGTGCGTTCCGGAGGGCAGCACCGACCGGAATGACGAGGGGGCGATGAATGCGCTCCTGCGAAGAGTTCCAATACCTTCTAAGAACATCCACCGCGTCGCAGCGACCGAGCCGGATGCCGCGGAGCGCTACGAAAAGGATCTGCTCGGGGTCCCTCCTCTCTCCCTCTTCCACTCAAAGAATTTTCCTCTTCTCTTTCTCCGAGATCCCGCGGTTCGATTTGATCCTGCTCGGAATGGGTCCGGACGGGCACACGGCGTCGCTCTTCCCGGGCCACCCGGCCGTCGAGGAGACGGCGCGCCTCGTCGTCCGCGTGGACGGCGCGCCGAAGCCGCCGCCCGCGCGCGTCACGTTCACGCTGCCGCTCATCAACGCCGCGCGGCACGTCGCATTCCTCGTGACCGGCGCGGACAAGAACGCGGCGCTCCGGCGCGTCCTGAACGGCGATCCGGCGCTGCCGGCCTCCCGCGTCGCGCCGCGGGACGGGACGCTCGTGTTCCTCTCGGACGCTGCCGCGCTGACGGGCGAGGCGGGGCCCTCCTGACGGGTTTTCCGCTCGATCTCGGCAGTGCGGGCGCGTAATCTTCGCGCATGGCGACGGTCGGGACGAGACTGAACCGCTTCCTGTGGGAGACGGAGCGCCACTACCCGGCCGCGACCGGCGAGCTTTCCGACCTCCTCTCCCAGCTCGCGTTCGCCGGCAAGCGCATCAGCCGGATCCTCTCGTCGGCGGGACTCACGGAGGTCCTCGGCTCCTCCGGAGACGTCAACGTCCAGGGGGAGAAGCAGCAGAAGCTCGACGCCCTCGCGAACGAGGTCTTCCTCGAGGCGTTCGCGTACGGACAGCTCGTCCCGACGATCGTGACCGAGGAGATGGACCTGCCGGCCCACCTCCCGGAGAACCTCGAATCCGGCAAGTACATCGTCTTCCTCGATCCGCTCGACGGTTCGTCGAACCTCGACGTGAACGGCAGTGTCGGCTCGATCTTCTCGGTGCGCAGGCTTGCCGGGCGCGGCGAGGTGAAGTCCGAGGCCGAGCTCATGGCCCGCATCTCGCAGGAGCAGGTCGTCGCGGGCTATTTCCTCTACGGCCCCTCGACGGTGCTCGTCTACACGGAAGGGCGCACGGTCCATGGCTTCACGCTGGACCCCGGCGTCGGCGAGTTCCTCCTGTCCCACCCCGAGATCCGCATCCCGGACCACGGGCCGTACTACGGCGCGAACGAGGGCGGCATCCGCGACTGGGAGGAGGGCCCGCGCCGCTTCGTCGAGGAGTGGGCGCGTGAGAAGGACGAGGCCTCGGGCCGGCCGTACTCGACGCGCTACTCGGGCGCCCTCGTCGCCGACTTCCACCGGATCATCCTCAAGGGAGGGATTTACCTCTACCCGGCCACGGCGAAGAGCCCGCAGGGAAAGATCCGGCTCATGTACGAGGCCGCGCCCCTCGCGCTCGTGGCGGAGGCCGCGGGCGGCGCGGCCAGCGACGGGCGCCGCCGCATTCTCGAGATCACGCCGACCCGGAACCACGAGCGCACGCCGATCTACCTCGGCTCCAGGGACGACGTCGCGCGCGTGGACGCCTTCGTGAGGGAGCCGAAGGCGGTCGCGGCGCGCGGATGAAGAAGAAAGAGCAAAGGCCAGGGGATTCGGATTCGGATTTTCTTTTGAAAGGGGATCGCGTGAGACTCTCGTTCAGAAACGCAGCGGCGGTGTGCGCCGTGACCTTCCTCACCGCGTCGTCGTCGTTCTCTCTTCCACCCGAAGAAAAAGCAGCCTCGCCCGCCGCTACGGCGCCGAAGAACGAGGAGAAAGCGTCCAAGATGATCAAGACACCGTCCGGCCTCCAGTACGAAGACACCGTCGTCGGCACCGGCGCCTCGCCCAAGCCGGGCCAGAAGTGCGTCATGCACTACACGGGCTGGCTCTGGGAGAACGAGGCCAAGGGCAAGAAGTTCGACAGCTCGGTCGACCGCGGCCAGCCGTTCGAGTTCCAGATCGGCGTCGGCATGGTCATCAAGGGCTGGGACGAGGGCGTCATGACGATGAAGGTGGGCGGCAAGCGCACGCTTCTCATCCCGGCGAACCTCGGCTACGGCTCGCGCGGCGCCGGCGGGGTCATCCCCGCGAACGCGACGCTCGTTTTCGACGTGGAACTCCTGGGATTGAAATAGAGCACCGGAATCAGGCCTTCCGCGGGTCCAGCCCCTAAATTCAGGGTGCGGGGGTGTCCTCCCGCGGAGGGTCTTCATGCAGAGCCCCGTGAGGCGTGTCGTCATCCTGGGCGCCGCCGGCCGCGACTTTCACGACTTCAACACCGTCTTCCGCGACAAGCCGGGCCATCAGGTCGTCGCCTTCACGGCGACGCAGATCCCGGGGATCGACTCCCGCCGGTATCCGGCCGCCCTCGCGGGCGCGCTCTATCCCGACGGCATCCCGATCGTGCCCGAGGATTCCCTCGAGGACGTGATCCGGAGGGAGAAGGTCGACCTCTGCGTCTTCTCCTACTCGGACGTCGCGCACACGCAGGTCATGCACATCGCGTCGCGCGTCATCGCCGCCGGAGCGGACTTCCTGCTCCTCGGCGCGGACCGGACGATGCTCAAGTCGAAAGTGCCCGTCATCGCCGTCACGGCCGTCAGGACCGGCGCCGGTAAGAGCCAGACGACGCGCTATCTCTCGCGCATTCTCAAGGAGCTCGGCCTGAGGACCGTCGCGGTGCGCCACCCGATGCCCTACGGTGACCTCGCGGCCCAGGCCTGCCAGCGCTTCGCGACGTACGCCGACCTCGACAAGGAGAAGTGCACGATCGAGGAGCGCGAGGAATACGAGCCCCACCTGGACAACGACTTCGTGGTCTACGCGGGCGTCGATTACGAGAGGATCCTGCGGCGGGCCGAGACCGAGGCCGACGTGATCCTCTGGGACGGCGGCAACAACGACCTGCCGTTCTACGTCCCGGACCTCCACATCTGCATCGCGGACCCGCATCGGCCGGGGCACGAGACGGCTTACCACCCGGGCGAGGCGAACTTCAGGCGGGCGGACGTCATTCTCGTGAACAAGTGCGACACGGCCGACGAGGGCAACATCCACGCCGTCGAGATGGCGGCCGCGAAGCTGAACCCGAAGGCGCGCGTTCTCCGCGCGAACTCGCCGGTGGTCTGCGACCACCCCGAGCTCGTCCGCGGCAAGCGCGTCCTGGTCGTCGAGGACGGGCCCACGCTCACGCACGGCGGCATGAGCTTCGGCGCCGGCCTCGTGGCGGCGAAGAAGGCGGGCGCGGCCCGCATCGTCGACCCGATGCCCTACGCCGTGGGGTCGCTCGAGGCGACGTACCGCAAGTACCCGAATGCGGCGGGAATCCTGCCTGCGATGGGTTACGGCGAGAGCCAGATTGCGGACCTCGCCCAGACGATCGCCGCCACCCCGTGCGACGTCGTCGTCGTCGGGACGCCGATCGACCTCACGCGCGTCGTCAGGCTCGCGAAACCCACGGTCCGCGTGCGGTACGAGCTCGAGGAGGTCGTCCGCGGCCGGCTGGCCGAGGAGATCGCGAAGGTGATCCCCGTCCACGCCGTATAGTTCCGGGGCGATGGTCCTTCTCTCGCGGACGATTCACTTCAACGCGGCCCACCGGCTCTTCAACCCCGGGAAGAGCGAAGAGTGGAACCGCGCGACGTACGGCGACTCGGCGAACGCGGCGGGCTACGGACACAACTACGCGCTGGACGTGTCCGTCGCGGGCGAGGCCGACGCCGCGACCGGGATGCTCGTGAATCTCACGGACCTCGACCGGATCCTCAAGGAGGAGGTCGACCGGCCGCTCGACCACCGGAACCTGAACGCGGAGATTCCCGAGTTCGCCAGTACGGTCCCGACCGCCGAGAACCTCGCCCGGTGGATCTGGGACCGCGTCGAGGCTCGCATCGCGAAGGAAGGCTGGCCCTGCCGCTTGCACACCCTGCGCCTCACGGTGACGCCGAACTTCTCGGTCGAGCTGGTGGAAGGAGACCGGGGGATTTCTTAGAAAGGGGTATTCACCCTTCGAAGAAATTTGCAGACCGCTGCCCGATGCCCGGGCGCCTGCATTTCAGAGAGGGTACTTCCGGCTCTCCCTCTTCCTAAAACTCAAATGTTCTCTTGCGCCGGCGGCGAGAGCCGCGGCCTCGATCGCCTCGCGCCCCCACGCCACTTCCGCCGGCGCGTGCGCGTCCGACGAGAAGACGATCGGGACGCCGGCCTTCACGAGGCTCGCGAGGAGCGGGGGAGCGGGGTACTCCTCGGCGACGGCCTTGCGCAGGCCCGCGCTCGAGACCTCGACGGCGACGCCGGCCGCGCGCGCGGCCTCGACGGCTGCGGCCTCATGCATCGCGAGTGAGGCCGGCCTACGGTGGCCGAACTTCTTCGGAAGGTCGAAGTGAGTCAGGACGTCGAAGAGGCCCGTCGCCGCGGCCTTCGCGAGGAGCCGGTAGTACTCCTTCCACAGAACCTCGGTGCCTTCGCGCTCGTGGCGCGCGCCGGAGTGCGGCGCGTCGATCCAGTCGCCCTTCACCCAATGCACGCTCCCGAGAACGACGTCCCAGTCGTGCGCCGCGAGGATCTCCGCGAGCGCGGCCTCGTGGCCCTCGGCGTAGTCCGCCTCGAGGCCGAGGAGGACGTCGATCCGGCCCGCGAATTCCTCGCGCAGGTCGTGGACCTCCTCGACGTAGCCCGGCAGCTCGGCGCGCGTCATCGCGATCCCGGGGTCCGGGTCGTCGCCGGGCAGGAAGTAGAGGGGAACGTGGTCCGTGAAGGCGATTTCGGACAGGCCGCGCGCGAGCGCCGCCTCCACGTAAGTTCGCATCGCCCCGCCGGCGTGGCCGCAGCGGGCCGTGTGGACGTGGTAATCGGTCCCGGTTCGGAGGTTGCTCCTGGGGGTCGGCATGGGACTTCGCGGAGTGTAGTCTCGGGGTTCGGAGGAGTCATGGCGATCCGGATCAACCGTGTCTATACGCGCGGGGGCGACGCGGGCGAGACGAGCCTCGTGGGCGGCCCGCGCATCGCGAAGGACGCGATCCGCATCCAGAGCTACGGAACCGTGGACGAGCTGAACGCGATTCTCGGTCTCGCGCGCACGGCGAACCGCGAGACGCCCGGAGCGTCGGACGAGGACCGTGCGCGCCTGGACGCGCTCCTCATGCGCCTGCAGAACGAGCTCTTCAACCTTGGTTCCGACCTCGCGACGCTGCCGCAGGACCGCCACCCGAAACAGCCCGTGATCGAGGAGCGTCACGTGACGTTCCTCGAGAAGACGATCGACGAGATGAACGACGGGCTGCCCGAGTTGCGCTCGTTCGTCCTGCCGGGCGGGGGCTGGGTTTCGGCGTTCCTGCACCAGGCCCGCACGGTCTGCCGGCGCGCCGAGCGCCTCGTGACGACGCTCGCGCGGCAGGAGGCGGTCGGCCCGCACGCGCTCGTCTACCTGAACCGGCTGTCGGACCTCCTTTTCGTGCTCGGCCGCTGGGCTGCGCGCGCGCGCCGCGAGAGCGAACCTCTCTGGGAGCCGGAGAAGGGTTGACGCGCGTTCCGGTTGCGGGCTGGTGCGGGCTCCTCGCTGCGCTCGCGGCCGGTTCGGCGTCCGCGCAGGAGCGGCCCGTGATCTCGGCGGTCGAGATTCGCCCCACGGACGTGTTCTCGGATCAGGAGGCGGCCAAGTTCTTTCTCTACCGCTGGGCGAACGCCCTTCACGTCCGGACAAGGCCGTCCTTCATCGAGACCCAACTGCTGTTCAAGCCCGGCGATCCGCTCCGATCGGAGATCCTCGCCGAGACCGAGCGCAATCTCCGCGCCTTCGGCCTCTTCCGGGAGGCGCACGTGAGGGCCGAGGGGACGCGCGTCGTCGTGGAGACCGCGGACGCCTGGACGCTCCTCCTCAGGGGGTCGTTCTCGAACAAGGGCGGCGTCACGGAGTACTCGATCGGCGCCGAGGAGTACAACCTGCTCGGCCTCGGGATGCAGTTCGGCTTCGGGTTCGAGCAGGAAGTCGACCGGACGTCGCGCTCCGTCTTCTTCGCGGATCCGAACCTCATCTGGCCGCACGCGGCGTTTCGCGTGGACGTGTCGGACCTCTCCGACGGGCAGCGCTTCTCGATCGCCTACGGCCGGCCGTTCTACGCGCTCGAAGTGCCGTGGGCGCTCGAGGGGCTCGTGAACCGGGCCGACTTCGACACGAAGCTCTACGCCGGCGGCGAGGAAACCGCGACGTGGAGGGAAAGGCAGAGAATCGCGTTCGTCCAGGCCGGGACCCTTCTGTCGGGCGGCGTGTGGGGCGCGAACCGCCTGCTCGGCTCCATCCAGTGGACGGAAGTCCGTCTGCAGGACAAGGACGGACCACCCCCGCCGGACACGCCCGCGTCGAACCGGCGGTATCTCTTCTTCTCGGGCGGCTACCAGCACGTCGGATCCGAGTGGATCACGCGCCGGCAGGTCGACCGGCTCGAACGCGACGAGGACTTCAACCTCTCGACCGGCCTGCGCGTGGAGGCGGGCATTTCGCCGGGCCTCGACAAGCAGAGCATGGCCGGCCGCCTTCTCGCGAGCGTCCAGTCGGGCACGGCGCTCCCGGCGGGCTTCGCGACGTTCACGTCCACGGCGTCCACCCGCCTCCAGAACGGATTCCAGAACGCGCTGGTCGGCGCCGATGCGCGCGGGTACGTGCTCAAGCCGCCGTGGACGTTCGTCGGGCACGTCGGAACGCTCGTCGGCTGGCGCCTGGATCCGGAGAACCAGATCGCCCTCGACGGCGCGACCGGCGTGCGCGGGTACCGCCTGCACGCCGTGGAGGGAGACCGCCGGGTCGTCGGGAACGCGGAGGCGCGCGTCCTCCTGGTGCCGGAGATCTGGTCGCTCGTGTCGTTCGGCCTCGCCGCGTTCGGGGACGTGGGTTACTCCTGGGGCGCGCCGGATGGCTTCTGGCACCTCGCGGACGCCGGGGTCGGCCTGCGGATCGGCCTCACGCGCGCGAGCAAGAGCAGCCTCATCCGGATCGACGTCGCGCGCTCCCTCCACCCGGACCCCCTCGGGCGGACCGGCTGGCTCGTGTCCTTCGCCTCCGGCCAGGCGTTCTGACGCGCCGGAGCGCGCCCGCCGAGGTCAGTGGATGCCCTGAGCTCCCAGCCAGCGCTCGGCGTCGATCGCGGCTTTGCATCCCTCTCCGGCTGCCGAGATCGCTTGCCGGTACATGAAGTCCGCGACGTCGCCCGCCGCGAAGATGCCGTCCACGGACGTGTTCGTCGTGGGGTGCGCGATCTTGAGGTAGCCGACCTCGTTCATGTCGAGCTTGCCCGCGAAGATCGCCGTGTTCGGCTGGTGGCCGATCGCGGCGAAATAGCCCGAAACGGCGAGGGTCTTCGCCTCGCCCGTCTTCGCGTTCTTCACGCGCACGCCGGAGACTCCCGTGCCAGGCTCGCCGAGCACCTCCTCGACGACCGTGTCGAGGTGGACCTCGATCTTCGGGTTCGCGAGGGCGCGCTGCGCCATGATTGCGGAAGCCCGAAATTCGCTCCGCCTGTGGACGAGGTGGACCTTCGTGCAGAACTTCGTGAGGTACGTCGCCTCTTCCATTGCGGTGTCGCCGCCGCCCACGACGACGACCTCCTTGCCGCGGAAGAAGAAGCCGTCGCACGTGGCGCAGGCCGAGACGCCGTAGCCGAGGAGCTTCTTCTCGCTCTCGAGCCCGAGGTATTTCGCCGAGGCGCCGGAGGCCACGATGAGCGCGTCGGCCGTGACCCTCCCGCCGGACTCGAGAGTGAGGACGAACGGCTTCGCCTTAACGTCGACGTCGACGACGGTGTCGGCCGCGATCTCGGTGCCGAAGCGCTCGGCCTGCTTGCGCGTGACGTCCATGAGCTCCGGGCCCTGGATGCCGTGCTCGAAGCCGGGGAAGTTCTCGACTTCGGTCGTCGTCGTGAGCTGTCCGCCCGGCTGGATGCCCTCGAGGACGAGGGGCGCGAGGTTCGAGCGGGAGGCGTAGATCGCGGCCGTGAGGCCCGCCGGGCCGGACCCGACGATCACGACCCTGTAATGAGTTTTCTGAGGCATGGGCCCGATTCTTTCACCGGAACTACTTCGAAGCCGTGGAGAAATACTCCTTCGACTTCTCCCAGTCGGCCGTCATCGCCTTCGTGCCGGGCTTCCAGTCGGCGGGGCAGACCTCGCCGTTCTCGCGCACGAACTGGAAGGCCTGGAGCACGCGGAGCGTCTCGTCCACGGAGCGGCCGACGCCGAGGTTGTTGATCGTCGCGTGCTGGACGACGCCGTCCGGGTCGATGACGAAGAGGCCGCGCAGCGCGACCTTGCCGTCCTCGGCGAGGACGCCGTACTCCTCGGCCAGCTCCTTGCCGAGATCCTCGAGGAGCGGGTACGCGAGGCCCTTGATGCCTCCCTCTTCGCGCCGCTTCTCGGTCCACGCGAGGTGGCTGTACTTCGAGTCCACGGAGGCGCCGAGGACCTCTGCGCCGAGCTTCTTGAACTCGCCGAGGCGGTCCGAGAACGCGAGGATCTCGGTCGGGCAGACGAACGTGAAGTCGAGCGGGTAGAAGAACAGGACGACCCACTTGCCCTTGTAGTCCGAGAGGCGGTAGTGGGCGAAGCGTCCGTTCAGGACGCCTTCGAGCGCGAAATCAGGGGCCTGGCGGCCGACGATCTGGGGCATGGGGTTTCTCCTTGCGTTCCGGCGGGGGGTTCTCGGGGCGGGACCGCCCCGGCGCTTGTAGTTTAGACCAAGTCCAGATAAAGTCCAGCTCTCATCGTTGCACGAACGGTTCCCGGGACCGAGATTCCCAAGGGAACACCGAATGAAGGAGGCCACATGGCAGAACTCAAGGGAACGAAGACGCACGAGAACCTCAAGCACGCGTTCGCGGGCGAGAGCCAGGCGAACCGCCGCTATCTCTACTTCGCGGACAAGGCCGACATCGAGGGCTACCCGGAGATCGCCGGCAACTTCCGCGACACGGCCGAGGGCGAGACGGGCCATGCCCACGGGCACATGGACTACCTCAAGGCGGCGGGCGACCCGGCCACCGGCCTCCCGTTCGGCTCGACGCAGCTGAACCTCAAGAGCGCGATCGAGGGCGAAACGTACGAGTACACCCAGATGTACCCGGGCTTCGCGAAGACCGCGCGCGAGGAGGGCTTCGCCGAGGTCGCCGACTGGTTCGAGACGCTCGCGCGCGCCGAGAAGTCGCACGCGAACCGCTTCTCGAAGCTCCTGACGACGATCGGCTGAAGATCTGGTGCGCCCCACCGCCTGAAGCGCACGAACTATGGCGCGGCGGGCGGAGAGGGCGCATTTTCTTCTTAGAAGGTGAAGAACGGCCGGGGCGCTCAATTACCGCAGCGGCGGTGGGCGAGGCTCCGGCCGCACTCACCCTTCTAAGAAATCTCCATCCGCATCCGAATCTCCCCCCGAATCTTCATCCGAAAGCAGAGTGAACATGGGCGCCGTTGGAACACCGATCGCCGTGAAAGACGCGGCGAGCCTCACCGCCGAGCTCACCCGCATCGCCGACATCTGCCACGGTTGCCGCCGATGCTTCACGCTGTGCCCCTCGTTCGAGATCCTCTTCAAGGGTCTCGACGTCCCCGAGGTGGACGGCGAGGCCGACAAGCTGCCGAGGAGGGTCCTCGACGACTTCGTGGACCTCTGCTACGAGTGCAAGCTCTGCCTGCCGCACTGCCCGTACATCCCGCCGCACCGCTGGGCCGTCGACGTCCCGCACCTCGTCCTCGACGCGCGGCGCGTGCGCATGGAAGCGCACGGCCTCCCGCTCCGCGAGCGTCTCCTGTCGGACCCCGACACCCTCGGCCGGATGGCGTCGACGGTCGCGCCCGTCGCGAACTTCATGAACACTCTCCCCCTCGCGCGGTGGGGGATGGAAAAGACGCTCGGCGTCGCCGCGAAGAAGGACCTGCCTCGCTTCGTGTGGCAGACGTTCACGCGCTGGTTCGAGACGCGCGAGGCGCCGAAGCCCACGGGGACCCCGGCCGCGAAGGTCGTCCTCTTCCCGACCTGCTCGGTCGAGTGGAACCGGCCGGAAATCGGGCAGGCCGCCGTGGCCGTCCTCGAGAAGAACGGCGTCGAGGTCGCGGTCGCCTACCCGCAGTGCTGCGGCATGCCGCTCTTCGACGTCGGCGACGTCGCGGGCGCCGACGAGGCGCGCCGGACGTTCGTCGGGGCGATGAAGGGCTGGGTCGAGAAGGGCTACACGATCGTGACGCCGGGCCCGTCCTGCTCCCTCATGGTCAAGAAGGAATACCCGTGGCTCGCCGCCCGCGGCGGAGCCCCGGACCCGGACACCTCGCTCGTCGCGAAGAACACGCGCGACCTCTTCGAGTTCCTCGCGGAGCTCAAGGCGGCGGGCGCGCTCTCCCTCGACTTCCCGAAGGCGCCGAAGTCCATCGCGTACCACCTCCCGTGCCACCTCAAGGTCCAGAACATGGGCTTCAAGTCGCGCGACGTCCTCGCGGCCACCGGCGCGGCGGTGACGATGGTCGAGAAGTGCTCGGGCCACGACGGGACGTGGGCGATGAAGGCCGAGTACTTCGACGAGTCCATGAAGGTCGGCCAGAAGCTGTTCGACTCTCTCGCCGCCGCCGGCGCGGAGATCGTCGCGTCCGACTGCGCCCTCGCGGGCGTGCAGATCCACCAGGGGATGGGCGTCGACGTCCTCCATCCCATCGAAGTCCTCAGGGACGCGTACGGGCTTCCGCGATGAACAAGATCACGCTCTCCGACGTCAAGAACCTCCAGGACTACGAGCTCATCCGCGACGACTGGAAGCGGGACGTCATCGCCGCCAAGGCGCGGCGCCGCGTGGCGCTCGGCGAGTGGATCTCGCTCGTCTTCGAGAACCGCCTGACGGTCCTGCACCAGGTCCAGGAGATGTGCCGCGCCGAGCGCATCGTGAACCCCGCGGCCGTCCAGCAGGAGCTGGACGTCTACAACGAGCTGCTGCCCGGTCCGGGCGAGGTGGCGGCCACGCTGCTCGTCGAGATCACGGACGTGGATCGCGTGAAGGACGAGCTGGACAAGCTCCTCGGCCTCACGTCGGGCGAGCACCTCTGGCTCGAGATCGCCGGCCGCCGCGTCTTCGCGCGGTTCCTCGACGGGCAGAGCCGCGAGGACCGCATCGCGGCGGTCCAGTACCTGCGCTTCCCGGTCGGGACCGACCCGGCCGCGCGGGCCGCGCTCGAGTCGGGGCCGCTCCCGGTCGTCCTCCACCTCGCGCACCCTCACATCCGCGCGAGCTCGCTCCTGTCGCCGGAGGCGCGGCGCGAGCTAGCGCGCGACCTCGCGCCCGACGTCTCGAACTAGGATCGCCGCCGTGATCCTCCACCTTCTGCGCCACGCCGAGGCCGAGGACCTCTCGCCCTCGGGCCGGGACGCGGATCGGCGCCTGACCGAGGACGGCCGCCGGCGGATGAAGTCCGTGGCGAAGGTGATCGCCCGGATGGACCCGGGCTACGACGCGATCCTCGTCTCGCCGCTCGTGCGGGCGCGCCAGACCGCGGAGCCCGTGGCCGAGGCCTGCGGATTCCGAAAGCCGCTCGTCGAAACGAAGGCCCTCGAGCCGAACGCCGACCCCGTGGACATCCTCCACGAGCTCGCGCGCCTGAAGCCCGGGACGGTCCTTCTCGTGGGGCACCAGCCGCACTTCGGGCGCCTTTTCGGGCTCCTCCTCTCGGGTCGGGCCAGCCTCGAGGTCCCCATGAAAAAAGCGGCCCTCGCCGCCTTCGATGCGGAGGCGGACCCCTCGATGGGACGAGCGGAGCTGAAGTTCTACCTCCCGGCCCGCCTCCTGGAAGAGCTCTCCTGACAGACACTTACGGCGTGTTGACCGGATCTTCGCCGGTTTCCTGATAGCATCTCCGGCTCTTGGAGGAACGGTTTCGAATATGGGTAAAAGCGTAGCTCTCGGCTGCATCGTCCTCATCCTCGTCGGCGTCCTCGTCGTGGGGGGCATGGCCGCGGGGGCGTACAACAAGCTCAACGCAGCGGATCAGGCCGTCAGCGGCGCCTGGGCCCAGGTCGAGAACGTCTATCAGCGCCGGGCCGATCTGATCCCGAACCTCGTCGAGACGGTCAAGGGCGCGGCCAATTTCGAGAAGGAAACCCTCACGCAGGTCATCCAGGCCCGCGCGTCCGCGTCCCAGGTCAAGCTGGACGCCAACTCGATCAAGGACCCCGCGGCCTTCGCACAGTTCCAGAAGGCGCAGGACGGGCTCGGCAGCGCGATCGGCCGCCTCCTCGTCAGCGTCGAGAAATACCCGGAGCTGAAGGCGACCCAGAACTTCCGCGACGCTGCAGACGTCGCTCGAGGGCACCGAGAACCGCATCTCCGTCGAGCGCGGCCGCTTCAACGACGTGACGCAGGCCTACAACACGCTGCGCCGCTCGTTCCCGACCGTGATCGTCGCGAACTTCGCCGGCTTCAAGGAGCGCCCGTTCTTCAAGGCCGCCGAGGGCTCCGACAAGCCGCCGGCCGTGAAGTTCTGATTCGAGGCTTAAGAGAGAATTCGGATTTCGGATTTTCTTAGAATGAACAGAGGCGGTGGGCAGCAGCGGCGCGACGCCGGCGAGCTACTCGCCGCCTTTCTTCCTTTCAAAGAAATCCCCCTCTTCCTCTGCGTCTCTTTCTTTCTCTTCCTCTTCGTCTCCGTTCCCGGCGCCGCGCTCGGCGCGGGGCCCGCGGTGCCGCCCGCTCCGACGCGATTCGTGACGGACAAGGCCGGCGCGCTCTCGGCCGGCACGGCGGCGAGCCTCGAGCAGCGACTCGAGAGCTTCGAGAAGGAGACCTCGAGCCAGTTCCTCGTCTACACCGAGCGCGCCGTGCCCGAGGGGACGACGCTCGAGGAGTACACCGTCGCCTGCGCGCAGGCGTGGAAGGCGGGCCAGACCCAGCGCAAGAACGGGATGATCCTGTTCGTCTTCCCGCAGTCGCGGAAGGTGCGCCTCGAGGTCGGCTACGGGCTCGAGGGCGCGATGCCCGATGCGCTCGCGCGCCGGGTCCTCGACGAGCAGGTGCTCCCGCGGTTCCGCACGGGCGACTACGACGGCGGGATTTCGGCCGGCGTCGAGGCGGCGATCGCCGCGACGAAGGGCGAGTACAAGGGCTCCGGAAGCACGCAGGCGAAGAAGAAGGGGCGGAACGAGATCCCGATTCCCTTCCCGGTCGTCCTGCTCCTCCTCTTTCTGTTCTTCTTCGTCATCCTTCCCGCAGCGCGCGGCGGCCGGCGCGGCAAGTACTGGTACCTGGGCAGCGGCGGCTTCGGCGGAGGCGGCTTCGGCGGAGGCTTCGGTGGCGGTGGGGGAGGCGGCGGTTTCTCGGGCGGCGGCGGCTCCTTCGGGGGCGGCGGCGCGAGCGGAGACTGGTGATGGGCGAAAACTCTACGAAGGCGTTCTTCGAGAATCTCGACCGTCCGGCGATCGTCGAGGCCATCCGGCGGGCCGAGGCGAGGAGCTTCGGCGAGATCCGCGTCCATCTCCACCACGGAACCGTGGCCGACGCGCGGCTCGAGGCGGAGAGTACGTTCCTCAAGCTCGGGATGGACAAGACGGCCCGCGGTTCCGGCTGCCTGATCTTCATCGCCCCGGCCTCTCGCAAGTTCGCGGTCGTCGGCGGGACGGGGATCCACGAGAGAGTGGGCGACGGGTTCTGGCTCGAGGCGCGCGACGCGACTCTCGGGCCGTTCCGCGAGGGACGGTTCACGGAAGGGATCGTCGGCGCGGTGGGGAAGCTCGGGGACGCCCTCGCGCTTTTCTTTCCGAAGGACGGCGTATCCGACCGGAACGAACTTCCCGACGACGTCAGCGAGGACTGAAGACCATGAAGCGAGTCACCCTCCCTCTCTGCGCCCTCCTCCTTCTCACCGGGCCGGCGCGCGCGCAGGCCCCGGCGCCGCGTCCCACCGCGGACGACGCCGTCACGTTCGTCGACGCGGCCGAAAAGCGCCTGCTCGCACTCACCGTGGAGGCGAGCCGCGCCGGCTGGGTGCAGGCGAACTTCATCACGCAGGACACCGAGGCCCTCTCGGCACTCGCCGGCGAGCGCCTCATCAAGGCCACGGCCGAGCTGGCCAATGAGGCCGAGCGCTTCCGCGGCGTCGCGGTCCCGCCCGAGACCGCGCGCAAGCTCGAGAAGATCCGCCTCTCGCTCGACCTCGCGGCGCCCGCCGACCCGGCGAAGAGCGCGGAGCTCACGCGCCTCGCGACCGGCATGGACGCCGCTTACGGGCGCGGCCGTGCTTTCCTCCCGGGGGCGAAGGACGGCCTCACGTTCGAGGACGTCAATCGCCGGATGGCGGCGAGCCGCGACCCGAAGGAGCTGCTGGCGCTCTGGAAGGCTTGGCACGCGGTCGGAACGCCGTTGCGTGCCGACTACACGCGCTTCGTCGCGCTTGCGAACGAGGGGGCAAAGGAGCTCGGATTCGCGGATACGGGCGCGATGTGGCGGAGCAAGTACGACATGCCCCCGGACGCGTTCGCGAAAGAGCTGGACCGCCTCTGGGAAGAGGTGAAGCCGCTCTACGTCGCCCTCCACACGTACGCGCGCACGAAGCTCCGCGAGCAGTACGGCGACGCCGTTCCGGCGAAGGGCCCGATCCCGGCGCACCTTCTCGGGAACATGTGGGCTCAGGACTGGACGAACGTGGTCCCGCTTCTCGCGCCGAAGCGCGCGGACACCGGCTACGACCTCACGAAGATCCTCGAGACGCGGAAGACCGACGCGAAGGGGATGGTGAAGTACGGCGAGGGCTTCTTCACGTCGCTCGGCTTCGCGCCGCTGCCGGCGACGTTCTGGGAGCGCTCGCTCTTCACGCGCCCCAGGGACCGCGACGTCGTCTGCCACGCGAGCGCGTGGGATCTCGAGGACGTCGGCGGCGCGAGCGACATCCGGATCAAGATGTGCATCGAGCCGACCGCCGAGGACTTCGTGACGGTGCACCACGAGCTCGGCCACAACTTCTACCAGCGCGCGTACGCGAAGCAGCCTCCGATCTTCCGCGAGAGCGCGAACGACGGCTTCCACGAAGCGATCGGCGACACGATCGCGCTCTCGATCACGCCGAAGTACCTCAAGCAGCTCGGCCTCATCGCCGCCGAGCCGCCGCCCGCCGGCGACATCGGGTTTCTGCTCGACCGCGCCCTCGAGAAGGTCGCGTTCCTGCCGTTCGGCCTCCTGATCGACCAGTGGCGCTGGAAGGTCTTCTCGGGCGAGGTCACGCCCACCACCTACAACACCGCGTGGTGGGAGCTGAAGCGGAAGTACCAGGGCGTGGTCCCGCCCGAGGCCCGCTCCGAGGCCGACTTCGACCCGGGCGCGAAGTACCACGTCCCCGGCAACGTCCCGTACATGCGCTACTTCCTCGCGCACGTCCTCCAGTTCCAGTTCCACCGGGCGCTTGCGCAGGCCGCGGGCTGCACGGAGCCGCTCTACCGCTGCTCGATCTACGGGAACAAGGAGGCCGGCCGGCGCCTGAACGAGATGCTCCAGATGGGGTCCAGCCGCCCCTGGCCGGAGGCGCTCGAGAAGCTCACGGGCCAGCGGAAGATCGACGCCACGGCCATCCTCGACTACTTCGCGCCGCTGAAGAAGTGGCTGGACGAGCAGAACGCGGGCAAACCCTTGGGCTGGTGAGGCCTACGGGCGGCCTTTCCCCGGCGTTTTGACAGGGGGGGCCCCCTCTGGTATTTTTACCGGCCCTTTTGACCTTTACGAGGTCGGGGTTTCAGGAGAAGCCATGTACGCAGTGATCCGCACCGGGGGCAAGCAGGTCCGCGTCGCCGAAGGCGACGTGGTCCGCGTCGAGCGCCTCACGAAGGAGACCCTGAAAAAGGGCGCCGAGGTGTCCCTCGGAGAAATTCTCGCGATCGGCAAGGAGGACGGCCTCCACCTCGGGTCGCCCCTCGTCGAGGGCGCGAGCGTGACGGCCGTGGTCGTCCGCGAGACGCGCGGGCCCAAGCTCCTCGTCTACAAGAAGAAGCGCCGCAAGGGCTTCCAGCGCACCCACGGGCATCGGCAGGACCTCGTCGAGGTCCGCATCGCTTCCATCAAGGCCTAGCGGAGACGGACAGATGGCACACAAAAAAGGTCAGGGCTCGTCCCGTAACGGCCGCGACAGCAACGCGCAGCGCCTCGGCGTCAAGCGCTTCTCCGGCCAGCTCGTCACCGGGGGCTCGATTCTCGTCCGGCAGCGCGGCACGCCGCTCAAGCCGGGCCTGAACGTCGGCCGCGCCAAGGACGACTCGCTCTTCGCGAAGGTGGACGGCGTCGTGAACTTCCACGACAAGGGCCGCCTCGGGCGTTTCGTCTCGATCACGCCGGTCGAACAAAAGCCCAACTAACCCCATGTTCATCGACGAAGCCGCCATCCACGTCGCCGGGGGCGACGGGGGGAACGGCTGCGTCGCGTTCCGCCGGGAGAAGTTCATTCCGCACGGCGGCCCCTCGGGCGGCGACGGCGGCGACGGCGGGTCCGTCACGCTCGTCGCGGACCCGTCGCTGAACACGCTCTACCCGTTCCGCTTCACGAAGCGCTTCGTCGCGGGCCGCGGCGGGCACGGCAGGGGAAACAACTGCCACGGGAAGAACGGACGCCAGCTCGAGGTCTCCGTGCCGGTGGGCACCGTCGTGAAGGACCGCGAGTCGGGCGAGATCCTGGGCGACCTCGTCGCGCAGGGACAGACGCTTCTGATCGCCAAGGGGGGACGCGGGGGCCGCGGCAACGCCCGCTTCGCGACGTCCACGAACCGGACGCCGCGCCGCGCCGATCCCGGCACCGAAGGGGTTCAGCTCGATCTGGCGCTGGAGCTCAAGCTCCTCGCGGACGTCGCCCTCGTCGGCCTTCCGAACGCCGGGAAGTCGACGCTCATCGCGGCGATCTCGGCGGCGCGGCCGAAGATCGCGGACTACCCGTTCACGACGCTCGTCCCGAACCTCGGCGTCGTCTCGTGGGACCGGTTCCGGACGTTCGTCGCGGCCGACGTGCCGGGCCTCATCGCGGGCGCGCACGAGGGCCACGGCCTCGGGATCCGGTTCCTCAAGCACGTCGAGCGCTCGCGCCTCCTCGCGCACCTCGTCGACGCGGCCTCCCTTGCCGGGGACGATGCCGCGGGCGAAGCCGAAGCGGCGGTCGCGACGATCGAGAACGAGCTCGCGGCCTTCCAGCCCGAGCTTGCGCGGCGCGAGCGCGTGCTCGTCGCCACGAAGGCGGACGCCGCGACGCCCGAACAGATCAAGGCCGTCGCGCGCGCCGCGAAGAAACGCGGCCTGACGTTCTTCGCGATCTCGGCCGCGGCGCGGCAGGGTCTCGAGCCGCTCGTCGCCCACCTCGGGACGCGCCTCGACGCCCTGGCGGCCCTTTCGGCGCCCGCTCCCGCCGCCGGGAGCCCGGAGGCCCCGTGACGCTCCGGATCGGGGTGTACGGCGGCACGTTCGACCCCGTCCATCTCGGGCACGTCCTGCCCGTGGAGGAGACGCGCGTCCACCTCGGCCTCGACCGCGTCCTGTACGTCCCGGCGTACCACCCGCCGCACAAGCCGGCCTCGCCGTCGGCGCCGGCGCACCACCGCTTCGCGATGCTCGCGCTCGCGCTCGAGCCCTGGCCGAACCTGCTCCTCTCGGACTTCGAGGTCGCGCGCGGCGGGACGACGTACACGATCGAGACGCTCCGCCACCTGCGCGCGCAGACGGAGGGGGCCGAGATCCTGCTCGTCCTCGGGTCGGACTCGCTCGCCCAGATCGAGACGTGGCGCTCCTTCCGCGAGCTTCTCGAGGAGTTCCGGCTGGCGGTCGTCGGGCGCGAGGGATTCACGCGTGAGGCTCTGAGTCGGGCGCTCCCGCCGGACGTCGCCGCCCGTTTCGCGCCGGAGGACTCCCGCCCCGGGGGGGAGGTCCCGGAGCACTCCATCTACTGGGGAGGCAACGCTCCGGTTACAATTTCGTCCACGTGGTTAAGGCGCGCGATCCCCGCGGGAGAAAACCTGAGCGGAAGTCTCCCGGAGAACGTGGCCGCGTACCTGCGAAAGCACGGCCTCTACCGGCTCCCGTAAAGCACCCCGTCCCCCCGATCGGCGACGTCGACGACCTCATCGCGGCGACGCTCGCGCGCGCGGGCGGGCCCGCTGCCGAGCGGCCCCAGCGGCCCGCGGACGCGGAGCTCGACGCGCGGCTCACCGCGCACCTCAAGCGGGGCGTGGCGGCCCTCCTCGACAAGAAGGCCGAGAAGCTCGTCGTCCTGAACCTCCAGGGCCTCACGGCGATGGCCGATTACTTCGTTCTCGCGACGGCCTCGAGCGACCGGCAGGCGCAGGCGCTCGCGGACGCCGTCGAGGCGGCCCTCAAGGCCGAGGGGCGCCGGCCCCTCTCGATCGAGGGCTACTCCTCGCCCTGGATCCTCGTGGACTACGGAGACGTCGTCTTCCACATCTTCCACGACGAGGCGCGGCGCTTCTACGGGCTCGAGCGCCTCTGGGGCGACGCGCCGGACGCGACCGCGTCGTTCCGCTGACGCGCGTGGCGACCCGCGCGCGCGCGGCCGCCCCGGCCCCGCCGCTCTTCGCGACGCGCCACCGCGGCCTCCGGGAACAGCTCCGCCGCCTCGCGCGCGCCGCCGACTCCGCGAATACGGTTCTCCTCCTCGGGGCGCCGGGCACGGGCAAGGACCGCCTCGCGCGCCTCCTCCACGAGCGCTCGCGGCGCGCCGCCGAACCGTTCGTGCGCGTGGACCTCGCGGCCGTCGCGGACGACCTCTTCGAGAGCGAGCTCTTCGGGCACGAGCGCGGCGCCTTCACGGGGGCCGTCTCCCCGAAGCCGGGCCTCCTCGAGGGCGCGGGCGGCGGGACCCTCTACCTCGACCGCATCGACGCGCTCTCCCTGCGCGCGCAGGGAAAACTCCTGCGCGTCGTGGAGGAACGCCTCGTCCGCCGCGTGGGCGGCACGCGGCAGACGGCCCTCAAGGCGCGCCTCGTCGCGTCGGCGGGGCCCGACCTCCCGCGCCGCGCGCGGAGCGGTGAGTTCCGGGAGGACCTCTTCTACCGGCTCGCGGTCGTGACGGTGACGCTCCCGCCGCTCGCCGAACGTCGCGAGGATCTCCTCGCCGCCGCGCGCTCCGTCGCCCGCGCCGCGGGCGGCCCGGGCGCGTTCACGCCGGCGGCCCGCGCCCTGCTCCTTTCGCACGCGTGGCGCGGCAACTTCCGCGAGCTCGAGAACGTCGTGCGCCGCGCGGCGGCCGCGGCGGCGGCCGCGAAGGCCGCGGCCATCGATGCGGTGCATCTCGAGCTGTCGGGCCCGTCCGACCCGGCGGCGCTTCTGTCGGCCGCCGCGCACGCGGGCTGGACGCTCCGGCAGCTGACGGACGCGTACATCCGGCTCGTCCTCGAGGACTCCGGCGGGAACGTCGCGGAGGCGGCGCGCCGCCTGGGGATCGCGCGTAAGACGCTCTACGAGCGGCGGGGCTGAGACGGAATGCGCATCCGCTTCCTCTTCGTCGGAAAGAGCGACGAGGCCGAGTACGCGCGCGGCGTCGAGCGTTACGTCGCGCGGATCGCGCGCTTTTCCCCGTGCGACGTCGTCGTCGTGAAGGAGGAGAAGCCCGGCGCGAAGGCGGACGCGGAGCGTGTGAAGGCGAAGGAAGGCGAGCGCCTCCTCGCGGCCCTCCAGCCCCGCGACCTCCTCGTCCTCTGCGACGAGCGGGGGAAGGAGCGGACGAGCGCCGAGTTCGCCCGGGACCTCCGCGGATGGCTCGATTCCGGGCCGTCGGCGGTCGCGTTCGCGGTGGGGGGAGCGTTCGGTCTCGACCCCTCTCTGACCCCGCGGGCGCGTGCTATCCTCTCGCTTTCCCGGATGACCCTGCCCCACCAGATGGCACGGTTGCTCCTGGCGGAGCAGGTCTACCGGGCGACCGCGACGCTCTCCGGCGTCGCGTATTCCAAGTGACCCCGAGGAACACCAACATGTCTCCCAAGTCGGCTGTTGCCCCCGCGAAGTTCTCGAAGAAGGAATCCGGCGAGAAGGTCAAGAAGCGCCTCCACGCCAAGCGCGACGAGCTGCTGGCCGACCTGGCCAAGAACCGCGCGGTCTCCGACGAGACGGTCGACGAGTCCGCCCAGGACATGGCCGACCGCGCCACGTCGGCGTACACGAAGGAGTTCGCGTACTCCCTCTCCGAGAGCGACCGCAAGATCCTGCTCCTGATCGACGAGTCCCTTGGCCGGCTCGACGCGGGCACGTACGGCACGTGCGTGAACTGCGGCCAGCCCGTCCAGGAAAAGCGGCTCGAGGCCGTGCCCTGGGCGCGCCACTGCCTGGACTGCCAGGAACTCCAGGACAAGGGCCTTCTCTAAGCGGTTAGGATGGGCGCCGTGAAGCGCCCGGAGCCCTTCGCCGAGATCGCGCCGCTGCTTTCGGCGGCGCGCACGGCGCCCCTCCCGCCCCTCTTCTTCGTCACCGGCGACGACGACTGGATCGTCGCGGAAGCCGTGCGCCGGATCGCGGCCGCGTTCCGCGAGGCCTTCCGCGAGGGCGAGGTCACGTCCTACGAGGCCCCCGGCGGAGGCGTCGCCGAGGCCGTCGCGGACACCGCGACGGTCGCGCTCTTCTCGACGAACCGCCTCGTCACCCTGGACGCGACGGATCTCCTCCGCGGCAAGGGCCTCACGGCCGACGAGCTCGACGCGCTCCTCGACGAGGCCGCCGAGGCGGGGGAGGACGCGCGCGCGTTCGCGCGCCTCGCGCGCAAGGCGCGCGCGATCGCGGGCGCGGCGGGCATCCCGGCGTCCGACCTCGCCGACGACCCCGCCGACGCGGCGCGCCGCATCGCGGGGCGCGTGAAGCGCGCCGACCGCGCGCCGGCCCTCGCGGCGCTCCTCGGCCTCCCGGGCGTCGAGGACGAGGGCGCCGAGTCGGCGCTCGACCGACTCCTGGATTTCGCGCGGCGCGCGGGGCCGTCCGACAACGTCCTCCTCGTCCACGCCGTCGCGCCGGACCCGCAGCACGCCGGTTCGCAGCTGCTGCGCAAGACCGCCCGCGCCGCGGACCTCTCGTGCGCGACCGAGGACGTCCGCCGCGACCGCCTCCACGCGCTCGGTCTCGAGCGCGCGATCGACCGCAAGGTCCTCGTCGAGGCGGAAGTGTTCGAGCTCCTGACCAGCCACGGGCGGCTCACGGCACGGCCGTTCCTGTCGGACCTCGACCGCCTCATCGACTCGTCCGAGGGCCCGCGCGTCACGGCCGAGCACGCCGCGCGGCAGGTCGCGGACGAGAGCCGCGAGTACGGCTCGGACTTCGTGGACGCCGTCGCGGCCCGCGACATGCTCGAGGCCCTGCGCCTCCTCGGCAAGCTCCTCTCGGGCGCGACGTTCGCGGCTTTCCGTCCCTACGGCGGGAAGGAAGAAGCCCCCCAGGCCGCGAAGAAGGGCCCGCGCGGCGAAGCGGCGTTCTTCCCGCTGCTCGGGCTCCTGGCGGGCGAGGTCCGGCGCATGCTCGCGCTCCGCGCCGCTCTCGAGGAACGCGGCGCGTCCATGCGCCGCGCGGACTACCGCACGTTCGCGGACCGCATCCTGCCCGCGCTGAAGACGCCGCGGCCCGGCCTGCCTCCGCTGCCGCTCGACAGCCACCCCTTCGTTCTCCACAAGGCGTATCTCGCCTCGCTGAACTGGACCGCCGACGAGCTCGCGGATGCGCTCGTCGGGATCGAGGCGATCGACCGCGGCGTCAAGACGGGCGCGGGATCGGGGAGCGAGCTCCTCGAGGCGTGGCTTCTGTCGCGCGCGCGCCCCGCCATGCAGAGAGCCGGATGAGCGCGCCGGACGCGGCCCCCGCCGTCCGCTTCGACCGGCGCGATCGCGTCTTCGTGCTGGCGTGCCTCGCCGTGATCGTCCTCGGCGCGGCCGCAGGGCGCGCGGGGTTCACGCGCGCCTTCCCCGAAGCCTCGATCGACTTCAAGGTCACGCGGGACGAGGCGGTGACCCGGGGGGCGGCCGCGCTGAAGGCGCGCGGCTTCTCCGTGGAGGGCATGCGCGCCCTCGCGACGTTCGACGTCGACGACGAGGCCAAGGTCTTCCTCGAGAGGACGCTCGGTCTCCAGAAGGCGAGCCCGCTCTTCGCGACGGACGTGCCCGTGTGGCGCTGGTCCGTCCGGTGGGTGAAGCCGCTCGAAAAGCTCGAGTACCGCTCCGCCGTGGCGCCGGACGGGCGCGTCCTCTCCGTCCGCCGGCTCCTGCCCGAAAAGGCCGGCGCGCCCGATCCCGGCGACGCCGCCGCGCGCGTGCTCGCCGAGGAGGCGCTCCGGAAGGATCGCGGCCTCGAGCCCGGCTCGCTGCGGTTCATCCGGGCCGAAGTCGAGAAGCGGCCCGCGCGGACGGACCGCATCTTCGAGTGGGAGTCGAACACGATCCGATTCGGCGACGCCGCGATGCGCTACCTCGTCGAGGTGCAGGGCGACCGGGTCGGGCGGACGTCGCTGCACCTCGACGTTCCCGAGAGGTGGCGGCGCGACTACCAGACGCTGCGCTCGAAGAACCTCGCCGCAGGCAGCGTCGCGACGTTCGGCCTCATCCTGACGTTTGGCGCGGTCCTCGTCGTCTTCCTCCAGCGCGTCCGGCGCAAAGACGTGAAGTGGAGGCTGGCGCTGACGTTCGCGGCGGTCGGCGCCGCCCTCCAGCTCCTCGCCTCGCTGAACGAGCTCCCGATCCGGCTGTTCGACTACGACACGGCCGAAGCGTGGTCGGGATTCCTCGCGCAGTCTCTCCTCGCAGACGTCGCGGGGGCGATCGCGCTCGGGGCCGTCCTCTTCCTGCTCGTCGCGGCGGGCGAGCCGCTCTTCCGCGAGGCGTACCCGGGCCAGCCGGCGCTCGGGCGGATCCTTTCCGTCCGGGCTTTTCGCTCGAAGAGGTTCTTCCGCGGCCTCCTTCTCGGGTACGCGATGACGGCGTTCTTCTTCGCGTACCAGGTCGTCTTCTACATCGTGGCCGAGCGGTTTGGCGCGTGGGCGCCAGCGGAGGTCCCGTACTCGAGCCTCCTCGGGACGACGTTCCCGTGGCTCGGCGTCCTCATCATGGGCTTCATGCCGGCGACGACGGAGGAGTTCTCGTCGCGGATGTTCTCGATCCCGTTCGTGCGCTCCTTCGCCCCGGGTTGGGTCGCGGTTCTCCTGCCGGCGTTCATCTGGGGCTTCGCGCACAGCACGTACCCGAACCAGCCGTTCTACATCCGAGGGCTGGAAGTGGGATTCGCGGGCGTCCTGATCGGGCTCGTCTTCCTGAAGGAGGGGATGCTCCCCCTCCTCGTGTGGCACTTCACGGTGGACGCGGTCTACACGGCGCTCCTCCTCGTTCGCTCGACGAATCCGTACTTCGTGGTCTCCGGCGCGCTCTCCGCGCTCGTCCTGCTCCTCCCCATGGCCGTCGCCCTCGTCCTCTACTTCCGGAACGGCGGCTTCGCTCCGGACGAAGGCCTCGCGAACGCGGCGGTCGGGTCGGCGCCCGAAGCGCCGCACGCCGTCGAGCCGCCGCCGCTCGCCTGCGCACCCCCGCGCGCGCTCGAACCCCGGCGCCTCGCCCTCGCGGCGGGGCTCTCCCTCGCCGTCCTCTTCCTCGCGCGCGTCGTCCTCCCGCACGCGACGCCCTGGGACGGCCTCGAGATCCGCGTCGACCGGGCCGGCGCCCGGGCCGCCGCGGACGCGTTCCTGAAGGCGCGGGGCGAGGATCCCGAGGCCTTTCTCAGGGCCGTCACGCACGCGACGGCGCTTCCCGCGCTCGAGGATCCCTCCGACACGGGCGCGGGCCTGATCCCGTACGACCCGTCCGACGCCGCGGCCCGCTGGCTCCTTGAACGCGGCGGGATGCCGCTTCTCACGAAGTGGGCGACCTCGATCCTGCCCGGACCCGTCTGGCACGTGCGCTACGTCCGGGCTCTCGACGAGCACGGCGGCACGGTGGCCGTGGACGCGCGCTCGGGGAAGGTCGTCGCGTTCCGCCGGACGTTTCCCGAGGCCGAGTCCGGCGGTTCTCCCGACGAGGCGGCCGCGGGCGCGAAGGCGGCGGAGGTCCTGAAGTCGTTTGGCGAGGAGGCCGGACGCTGGACACTCGTCTCGTCGAGCGGGGAGAACCGCAAGGCCCGCCGCGACACGCGCGTCGTCTTCGAGTCGAAGGCGGACCGGGCGGGCGAGGCGGCGCGGCGACTGTTCGTCTCGCTCGCGGGGGACGTCCCGTCCCTCTATGCGACGGCGCTGAAGCTTCCCGAGGAGTGGGTGCGCCTGCGCGAGAAGTCCACGCCGCCAAAGTACGCAGCCCTCGTCTGGAAGATCCTCGGCCTCGGCACGCTCGTCGGCCTCCTCCTCGTCGAGGTCGTGAAGGTGGCGCGCGCGGGTGTCGTGCCCTGGCGCCGGGCGCTCGCGCTCGGGGCGCTCCTGACGCTGCCCGCCCTCCTCGCTCGCGCCTTGGGGCTCCCGGTCATCCTCGCGCGCTACGACTCGCAGTTCACTCTCCCCGTCTTCTTCGTCATCGCGGGCGTCGGCCTCGTCGTCGGCGTCCTCGTGTCGTTCTTTCTCGCCTTCCTCGCGGCGGGGCTCGTCCTGACCGTGAAACCGGACGCGACCGCCGCCTTTCGCCGCGGCGCGATCGACGGCCGCCGGTCCCTCCTCGCGGCGGCCGCGGCCGTCCTCCTCGTCGTCGCCGCGCGCGCCCTCGCGCGGTCGATCGGGGCGGCGTTCCCGCTGGAGGCCGGCGTCGGGGCCTTCCCGTTCCCGCCCGGCGTACAGGGTCTCCTCCCGGCCGCGTCCGTCCTCGACGCCGTGACGTCGCGGCTCCTGCTGCTCGCGGGCGGCGCGGCGTTCGGCGCCCTCCTCCTGTCCGATGTCCTGAAGAAGCCCGCGCTCAGGGCCGGCTTCCTCCTTTTCGCCGCGGGCGCCTTCGCGCCGCTTTCCGCCCGGACGTGGGGCGAACTCTTCGTGCCGGTTCTCGTGGGGTCGATCGTCGGCGCCGCGTTCCTCGCCGCGCTCGCGGCGCTCCTGGAGGACGACCCTCGGGCGTACGTCTTCACGGCCGCCGGCCTGGGCCTCGCGGGCGGGGCGGCCGACCTTCTGACGAGCGGGGTCCCGTGGTGGACCCTGAACGGAGCCCTCGCGGCCGGCGTTCTGCTCGCGCTTCTCGCCTGGCGGGGCTTCGACCGCCCGGCGCCCGCCGAATCTCGCTGAAACACGCCCCGGAGAACCCGTCTCAGAACCGGGGGCCTTCGCCCTGCGTATCACCCTCTGGACCCCACACATTTGAGGAGGAATCCATGAATCCGTCGATCGTCCGAGCCCGCGTGGGCGGAATCCTGCTTGCGCTGGCCCTTTCCGTGCCTGCCGCGCTAGCCCATGCAGCGGCCCCGCCGCTGCTCGACCGCGAGCTGTTCTTCGGCAATCCCGAGATCGCCGGGGCGCAGCTGTCTCCGGACGGGAAGTACATCGCGTTCCTGAAGCCGTGGAAAGAAACCCGGAACGTGTGGGTCAAGAAGACGGGCGAAGGCTACGACAAGGCCCGCCTCGTCACGGCGGACCCGAAGCGCCCGATTCCCGGGTTCTTCTGGACCCGCGACAGCAAGAAGATCCTCTTCGTCCAGGACAAGGACGGCGACGAGAACTACAACGTCTACGCCGTCGACCCGGCCGCGACCCCGGAGGCCGGCAAGGAAGCGCCTCCCGCGCGCAACCTGACGGACGCCAAGGGCGCCCGCGTGGCGATCTACGCCGTGCCGAAGGCCGACCCGGACACGATCTTCGTCGGCCTGAACGACCGCGACGCCGCCTGGCACGACCTCTACAAGGTGAAGATCTCGACGGGCGAGCGGACGCTCGTGAAGAAGAACACCGAGAAGATCGCGGGCTGGGTGTTCGACAACGCCGGGGCGCTGCAGCTCGCCGCGCGGACGTCCGACAAGGGCGATACCGAGATCCTCCGCGTGGACGAAGGCGGGTTCAAGCTCGTCTACACCTGCACGGTCTTCGAGAGCTGCGGCCCCGCCCGGTTCCACAAGGACAACACGCGCGTTTACATGGAGTCGAACAAGGGCGAGCCGGACCTCGTCCGCCTCATGCTGTTCGACCCGGCGACCGGCAAGGAAGAGGTCGTCGAGACCGACCCGATGAAGCGGGTCGACTTCGGCAGCGCGATCTTCTCGGACGCCACGGACGAGCTCGTCGCGACCTCCTACGAGGACGACCGCACGCGCATCTACTTCCGCGACAAGAACTGGGAGGCCGACTACAACCTCCTCAAGAAGAAGCTCGGCGACAAGGAAGTCCTCCCGAACTCCTCGACGGCCGACGAGAGCGTCTGGCTCGTGACGGCCTCGAGCGACACGGACCCGGGCTCGCGCTACCTCTTCGACCGCAAGACGAAGAAGCTCAGCCTCGAGTACGTTTCCCGCGAGCGGATCCCGCGCGAGCACATGGCCCCGATGAAGGCCATCCGCTACAAGTCGTCGGACGGGCTCGAGATCCCGGCGTACCTGACGCTCCCGAAGGGCGTCGACGCGAAGAACCTGCCGCTCGTCGTCTTCCCGCACGGCGGCCCGTGGGCGCGCACGACCTGGGGCTTCAGCAACTACGCCGAGTTCCTCGCGAACCGCGGCTACGCCGTCCTGCAGCCGAACTTCCGCTCCTCGACCGGCTACGGCAAGAAGTTCCTGAACGCCGGCAACAAGCAGTGGGGCGACCTCATGCAGGACGACCTCACGTGGGGCGTCAAGCACCTCGTCGCCCAGGGCGTCGTCGACCCGAAGCGCGTCGCGATCATGGGCGGCTCGTACGGCGGCTACGCGACGCTCGCGGGCGTCGCCTTCACGCCGGACCTCTACGCGGCCGGCGTCGCCATCGTCGCGCCGTCCAACCTCCTCACGCTTCTCGAGACGATTCCGCCTTACTGGGAGTCCGGCCGCGTCATCTTCCACGCGCGCATGGGCGACCCGACGACGCCCGAGGGCAAGAAGCAGCTCGAGCGCCAGTCGCCGCTCAACTCCGCGGCGAAGATCAAGACGCCGCTTCTCGTCGTGCAGGGCGCGAACGACCCGCGCGTCAAGAAGGCCGAGTCCGAGCAGATCGTGATCGCGCTGCGCGACCGCGGCTTCCCGGTCGAGTACATCCTCGCGCCCGACGAGGGCCACGGTTTCGCGCGGCCCGTGAACAACATGGCGATGATGGCGGCGGCCGAGGCGTTCCTCGCAAAACGCATCGGCGGGCGCTTCCAGGAGGGCGGAACGCCCGAGGTCGTCGCGAGGCTCAAGGAGATCACGGTCGACCCGAAGACCGTCGTCCTCGCGAAGAAAATCGACGGCGCGATCATCACCGCGCCGAAGCCGGTCACGGATCTCAAGCCCGCGACGCTCGCCTACCAGGGCTCGATCGCCGCGCAGGGCCAGAACATCCCGATCGGCGTGACGCGCACGATCAAGGAGGACGGCGCGACGTGGGTCGTGACCGACACGACGAAGATGCCGATGGGCGAAGTCTCGGACACGACGACGCTCGATAAGGGCACGCTCCTCGTCTCGAAGAGGCAGGTCAAGCAGGGCCCCATGACGATCGAGGTCGCGTTCGCGGGCGGCAAGGCGACCGGAACGGCTGCCATGGGAGGCGAGCCCAAGCCGATCTCGGCGGACCTCGGCGGCCCGGTGTTCGCGGACGGAGCGGGCTCCTGGGACGTCCTCGCGCAGCTCCCGCTCGCGGAGGGCTACACGGCGACGTACCGCAACTTTGACGTCCAGAAGGCCAAGGGCACGCTCAAGCAGATCAAGGTCCTCGGCGCCGAGGAGCTCGCCGTGCCAGCCGGGAAGTTCAAGACGTGGAAGGCCGAGGTCACGTCCGCCGAGGGCGACCCCGGCTCGACGACGATCTGGGTCGCGCAGGACACGCGCCGCGTCGTCAAGACGAGCTCCGTAGTGCCGCAGATGGGCGGCGCGACGGTGACGTCGGAGCTCCAGCCGTAATTTCGCGCGCCGAGGGGTGCGGTGGAGCACCCCTCGGCCGAGCCTCCGAAGCGTAGAATCCGGACGAGAAATGGACCCGCTCGGCGCGCTCGAGTACATGAACCGGGACTGGGCGCTCGTGGCCGAGTCCAAGGAACGGTACTGGCGCGAGCGGCTCGCCCGCCTCGGCCCGGCCGAGGCCCTCCGCGTGGCCGGCGAGCTCAGGCGGCAGGCCCGCGCCGTGCGTTCCGATTGGCCATCGGCGGCGGATCGGGCCGATGATCTCGCCGCCCACGTGCGCCTCGCGGAGCTCTTTCGTCGTGCCGGCGCTGTCTGATACCGGTAGGCTGCTTCGCGATCTCGCACGCGTCCTGCGGGAAGGCCGCCGTCGCTGGTACGTCTTCGGCGCGCAGGCGGTCATTGCGCACGGCCTTCCGCGGGCGACCGCGGACGTCGACGTGACGTTGAAGTTGGATCCGGAGGATCCGGCGCGTTTCGTGGACGAAATAGAATCAGGCCCGTCCCGATTGCCCTGAGCAACGCCCCGCAAAAGCTTGCGTCTTCACCTTCTAGGGAATTCCCCGGGTCTTCCGGCAATCATCCACGTCCGCCGGCCCGGCGCCATTCCCAGTCCGCGAGGCGCTCGCGGGCGCCGAGCCCGATCGCGCGGTGCAGCTCGAGGAGTAGACGCGACGCCTCGGGATCGTGCAGGGGCGGCGGGCCGAGGCGCGTGAGGACGGCCTCCGGATGTTCGGGAGGCGCGAAGACGGTTCGCAGCGCGGCCGCCGGCTCGGCCGGCCGGTAGAACAGCTCCGGCTTCTCCAGGACGGCCGCGGGCAGAGGCTCGGGCGGCTCCTCGGGCCGGCGCGGGCCGTCCGGCTCGTCGTCGGGCCGTACGGCTCCCGACGGCGCCGGGCGCCGGCGCGCCCGCTGAAGGCCCGCGAGGAGCTCCTCGCGCGGCAGGCCGCGCAGCAGGAAAACGAGGAAAGGATCGTCGGCGAGCGCGTCTCCGAGGAGCACCGCGGCGGCGCCCGCGTGGACGCACGGGAGCGGCGCGTCGCACGTGCAAAGGGCGACGAGCTCGTCGGCCGTCGCGGGCAGGAGCGTCCGCCCCGTTCCGGCGAACGCGGCCTCGACGTCGTCCGGGATGCGCCCGGCCAGGAGGTCCGCGGCGAAACGCGCGCGTGCCGCCATCGACGAGAGCGCCTTGCGGAGCGCGGCAGGCGGAAGCGGCTTGAGCGAGAGGCGCGCCTCCTCGCAGTGGCCGTCCGCGCGGCGGAACTCGGAGCGGGCGCCGCTCTTTGCGACCTCGAACGAGACGACGGCGCCGCCGAGCGCGGCTTCGCGGCCGTCCACGAGCGCCTCGTCCCATCCGAACGAGGCGAGGCGCGCGAGGAAGCGGAACGCCCAGCCCGAATCCGGCGCGGCGGCGCGCGGGACCCGGACCCTGTGGCGGCGAGGCATCAGTGGCCCTCCGAGACCGCGGTGTCCGCATCGAGCGCGACGAGCGCGGCGAGCTGGTCGTCCGACATCCCGGCAATCCAGTGCTCGCCCGCGCCGACGATCGAGCGCGCGAGGTGCTTCTTGTCCTCGATCATCCGGTCGATCCGCTCCTCGAGCGTGCCGCGGCAGACGAACTTGTGGACCTGCACGTGCTGCGTCTGTCCGATCCGGAAGGCGCGGTCCGTCGCCTGTTCCTCGACGGCCGGGTTCCACCAGCGGTCGACGTGGAAGACGTGCGAGGCGCGCGTGAGGTTGAGGCCCGTCCCGCCCGCCCGGAGCGAGAGCACGAAGAACGGCGGCGGGTCGTCGTCCTCCTGGAAGCGGCGGACCATCTCGGCGCGCGCGCGCCGCGGGACGCCGCCGTGCAGGAACAGGACCTCGCAGCCGAAGCGCTCCTTGAGCGCCGCGACGAGGAGGTGGCCCATCTCGGCGAACTGCGTGAAGAGGAGCGACGGGCTCTTCTCCGCGAGCGTCTCTTCGCACATCTCGAGCAGCCGCGCGATTTTCGCGCTCCTCCCGTCCAGCCGGCCGTCGCCGAGGAAGAGCGCCGGGTGGTCGCAGATCTGCTTGAGGCGGAGGAGCAGGAGCAGGATCTTCGCCTTGCGCGTTCGCTTGTTCGCGCGCCCGATGCCCGCGAGGAGCGAGCGCGTCGTCGCGCGGTAGAGCGCGGCCTGTTCGCGCGTGAGGCCCGTGTACTCCTTCGTCTCGATCTTCTCGGGGAGGTCCGGCACGACGCCCGGGTCCGTCTTCGCGCGCCGCAGGAGGAACGGTGCCGTGACGTTGCGCAGGCGGGCCGCGGCCTCGGGCTCGCGCCGCCGTTCGATCGGGACGACGAAGTGGCGGCGGAAGGAGTCGTCGCTCCCGAGGAGGCCGGGGTTCAGGAAGTCGAAGATGGACTTGAGCTCCGCGAGCCGGTTCTCGACGGGCGTGCCCGTGAGCGCCGAGCGACGTGCGGCCTTGAGGCCGCGCACGGCGCGCGACTGGGCGGCCGCGGGGTTCTTGACGTTCTGCGCTTCGTCCAGCGTCAGGTACTCCCAGTTCACCTCGGAGAGCAGCGCGCGGTCGCGGTGCGCGAGCGCGTACGTCGTGACGAGGAGGTCGACGTTCGAAAGGAGATGCCGGAACGCCTCGCCGCTCGCGCGCCCGGGGCCGTGGTGGACGGCGACCCTCAGCGACGGCGCGAAGCGCGCGGCTTCGGACACCCAGTTCTCCGCGACCGAGGTCGGGCAGACGAGGAGCGACGGGCCGATCCTCTCGCCGGCCTCCTGGGCGCTGAGAAGCGTCGCCAGGAACTGGATCGTCTTGCCGAGGCCCATGTCGTCCGCGAGGCAGGCCCCGAGCCCGCGCGTCAGGAGGAAGCGCAGCCACGCGACGCCGCGCATCTGGTACGGCCTGAGGACGCCCGTGAGCCCGCGCGGCGGGGTGAAGGCGCCGATCTCCTTGCGCGCGACGTCGGGGTCGAGAAGGCCCGAGAGCCAGCCCTCGCCCGCGACGCCGTCCACCGAGGCTCCCGCGCCGTCCGGGTCGAGGCCTCCGGCGAGGCGCAGCAGCTCGCCGAGCGTCGTGCGGCCGCCGGGGCGCCGGTCGAGGATGCGGCGGGCCTGCTCGAGGTGCTCGCGGTCGAGGAGCACCCACTCGCCGCGCACTTCGACGAGCGGCATCTGCCGCGCCGCGAGGTCCTCGAATTCGGCCGCCGAGAGGAGCGCGTCGCCGACGGCGACCTTCCAGTCGAAGTCGACGAGCGTGTCGAGGCCGAAGCGCGTGACGCCGGGGTCGGACGTCGCGCCTCCGCCCTCCTTCGCGACGAGGCGGAGCGAGACGCGCTGGAGCGCGCCGCCGCCGGGCAGGCGCACGGCGACCCCGGCCTCGCCGAGGAGCGGCGCCTCCTCCGACAGGAACTTCCACGTCTCCTCGGGCGAGAGCTCGACGCCCGTCGGGTGGCGCTCCTCGAGGCTGCGGCGGACGGCGGGCGAGAGCGACGCGGCGGCGCCGAGGCGGGCGAGGAGCGTGTCCTGCAGGTTGGAGAAGAGGCGCCCGCGGCGCCGCACCGCGGTCTCGGGCGACTCCCAGATCTCCTCGGCCGTCAGCGCGATCTCGTCCTTCTCCGTGGACTCGAGGGCGAAGGAGAGGGCGAAAGAGCCGCCGACCGACTCGGGCGGAACGACGCGGATGCCGAGGCGGAGCGAGCCCTCGGGCAGCGGGTCGAGGACCGGGAGGCTCCATTCCGCGAGGCGCGAGAGGACCGCGGCGTCCGCCGCCGGCGCGGGCGTCTCGGCGAGGCCGGCGACTGCGAGCGCCTCCGGGCCGTCGCCGGCGCGGCGGCGCTCGGCGGGAAGGACGTCGCGGAGGACGTCGCGCGCGGCCGCGTCCACGCCCGCGTCGAGGAATCCCTGCAGGACGGCCGCGGCGGGCGGGAGGCCGCCCTCGGTCGAGGGCGCGGCGCCCTCCTCCGAGAGCGCGCGCGACACGGGCGGCAGCGCGGCGGCGAAGCGCCGGAAGCGCTCCTTCTCGTGGGGATCCGTCAGGACCGGCCGCCAGCGCGGGCGCCCGCCGTCGGCGGTGGGCGCGACGCGGCGGCGCAGGAGGAGGTCGTACGTCCAGCGCGCGACCTCCGACCAGTATTCGAGGTCGTCGCCGGCCGTCAGGGAAAGCGGCCTGACGCGCAGGACCGCCGGCAACGCGAGGAGCGCCTCGAGCGCCTCGACGGGCGCGAGGACGATGCCCTGCAGCAGGAACGTCTTCAGGACGGGCGCGCCCGGAGCGGCGTAGTCCGCGGGCTCGCGCAGGGCCGGGACGGACGGCACGGGCCGCCCGTGGACCGCGGGCGCCACGAGGGCGAGGGCCGCGATGCGGGCGCGGGACGCCGGGAGGAAGCCGGCGAGGCCCTCGTCGCGCAGGGCCGCCTCCACGTCCTCCGCCGGGACGGCGCGCGGGTGCGCGTCGCGCGCGTCGCGGGTGACGTAGGAGCCCTCGGCCCAGAACGCGAAGCCGGAGGGAAGCGGGGAGCCGTGCAGGACGATCAGAGCCGTCCATTGTCGGGTATCCTCCGCCCCCGATGAAAGCCCCAAGATCGCACGAGCTTTTCCGGCTGCTTTCGGCGGCCGAGGTGTCCACCTTCGTCGAGACGGCCTGCGGGGACGACGAGCTGCCCGAGAAGATCGCCGGCGCCGTCCTGACCTACCAGCAGATTCCCCTGAAGCGCTTCTCGAAGCTGCCGGAGGAGACGCGGCGGGCGTACGTGCGCCGGACGCTCCGCGACAAGCGCGCCGAGGACCTCGCGCTCTACGTCCTGTCGGCGGCTCTCACGCGCAAGCACGCCGCGCTCATCTCGGCGTTCCTCGACGCCGTGAAGCTCCCGCACGAGGGGGCGAGCCTGACGACCGAGGGCGAGATCCCGCAGCCTTCCGCGCCGGTTCTCGCCAAGGGCGTGGACGCCGTGCTCGAGAAATGGCCCGCCCGCGACGTGTCGCTCTACCTGCACGCCTTCGCGGCGCAGCCGGACGTCGACTGGCCGCTCCTCGACGAGAAGCTCGTCGCGGACCCGCGCCTCGCGCTCGCCGACCGTTCTACGGAGTAGCGCGCTCGAGGAGGCGCGCGCCCTGCGGAGGCGGGGCCGCCGCTTCCTGGAATCCGCCGGGCGTCCAGGCGTCGAACGCCGGGTTCCTCTCGACGAGGAGCGTCGCGACTTCCGGAGGCGGAGCCGCCCGCCGGGCGTCGAAGGGGACGCCGAAGAACTCGACGACCGCCGTGCGAGTCCCGTGGGTGAGGTAGCGGACGACGCTGGCGTCGCGAGAGACGACGCACCACACGGGGCCCGTCCCGGCGGCGAGCCGCGCTCGCTCGCCGATCGCGGTCGCGGCCTGCGCGACGAACGGGGGCGGGTCGGGGCGCGCGAGAGCCTTGAAATACGAGGAGATCGAGAAGGCGCCACCGAGGAGGAGAGCGAGCGGCACAGCGGCGCGCCACGGCACGAGCCGCGTGAGCGGGCCCGTCCCGCGTCCGGCGAGCGCGAGGAGGATGGGGGCGAGGATCAGGAGCCGCGAAAGGCTGGGTCCCGCCGGAGCAAGAACGGCGAGAGCGAGCGCGAGCGTGCCGAGGAGGAAAACCTCGGGGCCCTCCCATTTCCCTCGCAGGGTCCGGACGAGGCCGATTCCCGCGAGGAACGTGACCCAGAGAGGGAGAGGGTTCAATCCGGCCGCGGAGAACGTCGCGCTCACGCCGTCTGCGTCGAACGCCGCTCCGGTCCCCGCCTGGCCCCGGTACGCGTCTGGGAATCCGAACGGAAGGGCGAGCGTCGCGCGGACGTTCGCGGCCCGGTCCCCGGCGCCGCCGACGTAGACGTACCGCCCGCGCTCGAGGAACTCCTTCGGGTGAGTCGCAAGAAACGCGAGGTTCGGGAGGGAGAAGAGGAAGATTCCTAGAATGGCAGTACCGGCGGCCCGGCGACTCTCGCTGCGGTTCTCAGGAGCGGCCCGCAAAGCGTGCACAGGCCGCGGCGGCGACGACGGCGATCGGCAGCGCGCGGCACGTCGTGTAGACGTATGCGCCGAGTGCAGCGACGCCCCCCGCGAGGAAGAACGCGCGGGGCCGCGCACCGGCCTTCGTCGCACGCGCGACGAGGAGACCGGTGAGGGCGCAGAAGAGCGCCGCGGCGGCGACGCGCAGGCCCGAGCGGCCGTAGTGAAAGAGCCACGGAGACCCGGCCGCGAGCAGGAAGCCGGTCGCGGCGGAGCTCCCGGGTTCGAGCTCTCGCACGAGGAGCGCCAGTGCCAGGGCCGTGAGCACCGCGGCGGCGGCGCTCGGGATCACCGCGGCCGCGACGGTGGGGCCGAGGAGCGTCGCGGAGAGGCCCATGACGTAGAGCCAGAGCGTCTCGGCCGAGTACCCGAGCGTCGAGGTCATGACCTCGAGCCTTCGCCCCTCGACGAGCGCGAGTCCCTTGAGCATCTCCTCGGCCGTGTCGTTGACGATTCCGTCGGGCACCGAGCGGAATCGGAAGAGGAGCAGCGCGGCGTAGCCGAAAGCCGCGGCTCCGAGTGCGAGGCGGCCGCGGCGCGAGAGCAGGGAGTCGGTCACACGGGCGCGGGCGCGACCGCGATGACGATCTCGCCCTTCACGGCGGGCCGGCCCGCGAGCGTGCGCGCGACTTCGGAGGCTCTCCCGCGCAGGACCTCCTCATGGAGCTTCGTGAGCTCGCGGCCGAGGGCGACGGGCGGGTCGCCCCACGCGGTCGCAAGAGCCCCGAGGGACTCGACGACGCGGAACGGAGACTCGAAGAGGACGGCCGTTCCCGCACGGGCCGCGTGGGCGGCGTACCAGCGGTCGCGCTCGCCGCGCCGCGACGGCGGAAACCCGAGGAACGTGAACGGAACGGCCGGGAAGCCCGATACGGACAGGATTGCGAGGACGGCCGAGGGGCCCGGAATCGCCTCCACGCGGTGCCCGGCCGCGGCGGCGGCCGCCACGAGCCGCTCGCCCGGGTCCGAGACGAGCGGCGTCCCCGCGTCCGAGACGAGCGCGAGCGTCTCGCCCGCCTCGAGGCGCCGGAGGGCCTCGTCGACGCGCGCGTGCTCGTTGTGGCCGTGACAGGAGACGCGCGGGGTCGTCAGGCCGTGGCGCGCGAAGAGGTTCCCCGTGCGGCGGGTGTCCTCGCAGTAGACGACGGAGGCGTTCGCGAGCGCGTCCTTCGCGCGCGGCGAAAGATCATCGAGGTTTCCGATCGGCGTCGCGACGACGAGGAGGCGGCCCATGCGCCCATTGTCGCAGCGCCGGCCCCGCGGCGCCTGCTAGCATCGCCCCCGTGTTCGGCGTCCTCGCGGCGTGGCTCCTCGCGGCTCAGGCCCCCGCGCCGCCCGCGCCCTCGCCGACGCCGCTCCCGGGCACGGTCGTCCTCGACCGCATCGCCGCCGTGGTCGGCGACGACCTGATTTTCGAAAGCGAGCTGCGGAAGCTGACGGGCGTCGGCTACCTGCCCCGCGAGGCGGGCGAGTCGGACGCCGCGTACCGCGACCGCGTCCTCTCGACGCGCGTCGTGGAGGTGCTGCGGGATCGCCAGCTCCGCAAGACGGGCGGAATCGAGCCGAAGCGCGAGGAGGTCGAGGCCCGCGTCGCCGCCCTCGAGGCCCGTGTCGTGAAAGAGCGCGGCGAGACGGTCGACGCGATCCTCGCGCGTGCCGGCGCCACGCGCGACGACCTTTCCCTCTTCGTGAAGCGCGGGATGGCGCTCGAGAGCTTCGTGAGGGAGCGCCTCTCGCCCGGGATCAAGACGACGGAGGCCGAGCTGCGCGCGTACTACGACGGTCCGTTCCGCGAGGAGGCGCGCGCGAAGGGCCTCGCGTCGCTGCCGCCTTACGAGGACGTGTCGGAGCAGATCCGCGAGCTCGTGCGCGAACGAAAGCTCAACGCCGAGATCGAGCGGTGGACCGAGCAGCTGCGCGCCGAGACGCGCGTCCTCATTTACCGCCGCTGACGGGCGGGCGAGGCTCGGACATCCGGTAGAGGATCCGGTTGGAGAGGACGCGGCGCACGTACGTGCGCGTCTCCGGGTAGCTGATCGACGCGAGGAGCGCCTCGACCGGGCGCTGCGCGCCGCCCGCCCAGAGCGCCGTCTGGCCCGCGCCCGCGTTGTAGCCCGAGGCGGCGAGCGCGTCGTCGCCGTCGAAGCGCACGAGGAGGTTCTTCAGCGTGCGCGCGCCGAGGCGCAGGGAGCGAGCGGGGTCGTAGAGGTCCGCGTAGGCGGGAGGGCTCTCGTTCAGCTCACGCGCCGCGTCGCCGGCCGCCGGCAGCGTGAGCTGCATGAGGCCGCGGGCCGCCGCCGGGGACGCGGCCTCGCGGTCGAAGCGGCTTTCCTGGCGCATGACGGCGTAGAGCAGCTCGCGCGGCACGCCGCTCTGGTCGGCCGTCTCCGAGACGAGCCGGTCGAAGGGACGGGGCGCGAGGCCGCGGAGGATCGAGCGGGGAGCGAGGTCCAGGAGGAAATCGACCGGCACGATCCGGTCGAGGGCCGCCGCGGCGTCGAGGGCCGCGGGGCCCGCATCCGCGGCCTCGGCGAGCCGCGCCGCGACGAGGCTGCCGAGGATCGTGTCGAGGCGCGAGGCGTCGCGCACGATCGGCTCGGCCTCCTCGGGCAGGCCGAGCTGGAGGAGGCGGCAGGCGGCCGCATCGCCGCAGAGCGTGGGGAGCGCGTCGTCCGCAAGGTCGGGCGCGAGGAGCACGCTGGCGTAGAGAGGCAGGGCGTGATACGCGACCTTCAGGAGGTCGCGCGCCGCCGCGTCGCCGAGGACGGCCGGCGGGAGGAGGCCGAACTTCGCCTCCGCGGCGCGCCCCGCCCGGAGCAGGGCCTCGCCGCGCACGCGGGCCGCGCGGAGGAACGCCGCGCGCGGCGCCTCCGGCAGCGAGGTCATCCGTTCCCGCGCGAGCTCGCCCACGGCGGTCCACGGGCGCGAGGCGAGGATGTCGGAGTAGCCCTGGAGCGCGCCAGGGACGCTTCCCGAAGCCTCCGCGACGCGACCCCGCCAGAACGGGAGCTCGCTCTTCCAGGGCTCGGACAGCCGGCGGGCCTGCGCAAGAGCCGCGACGGGCGCGAGGGCGCGCCGCGCCCCGGCCCCGTCGCCCGTTTCCGCGTAGCGCTCGGTCAGATGGAGGAGGCCTTCGACGCGTCCGGGCTCACGGGCCAGCGTGGGGCGGAGGAGGATTTTCTCGGCGTCGGCGAGGTGGCTGCGCCGCATCTCGAGGCGCGCGCGCTGGAGGGCCGCGAGGCCGGACGGCCCGACGCGGCCGGCCTCGACGCGCTGGAACTCCCGCGCGGCCCCGTCGAGATCATTCAGCTTTTCGAGCGCCGCGCCGAGGTTGAAGCGCACGCGCGCGAAGAACGCCGCCGTGCCGGGAGAATCGTCCTTCTTCTTCGCGGGCGGCCTCTTGCGAGCGGGCTCCGCCTCGAGGATCGAGCGGAACGCGGCCGCGGCATCCGCGAAGCGCCCGCGCGACGCCCGCATGCGACCGAGGTCGAAGCGCGCGCCCCACCGCGCGGCCGCGTCGCCGCCCGCCTCGGCGCGGCGGTCGCCCTCGGCGAGCAGACGCTCGGCGAGGTCGAGGTCGCGCTGCGCCTTCGCGGTCTCGACGAGGAGCGGGAGCAGGCGGTCGGGCACGTCCTTCGGCTCGCGGCCGCGCATCTCGCGGGCGAGGACGACGGCCGCCGCGTCGTCGCGCCGCGCCTCGCGCAGAAGGCCCTCACGGAGCGCCGCCGCACCGGCGGAATCCCCGGCCTGGTCGAGCGCCTCGGCGCGCAGCGCCGCGAGGCGGCGTTTTTCGCGCGGGGCGGCCGGCGGGTGCGCGGACACGAGCCGCTGGAGGGCGGCCGCGTCGAGGCGCGTTTCGAGGGCGTCCAGCGCGATGCGCAGCGCGCGGCGCGAGACGGCGCCGCCCTTTCTCTGGAGCAGCGGAAGGAGAAGCTCCATCGCGCCGAGGCCGTCGCCCGCCTCGAAGCGCAGGGACCCCGACGCGAGGCGCGCGGGGACGTCGAAGAGGTCGTCGGGTGAAACGTAGCGCTCGAAGAGCGGAATCGCCGCGTCCCGGCGGCCCGTGGACGCCAACGCACGCGCGGCGAGATAGTCGAACCGGCCGTCCGCGTAGCGCTCGGGTGCGTCGGCCTTCAGGGCGGCGAGGCGCTCGAGGACCTCGTTCCACCTGCCGGCCCGCGCCGCGGCGGCGAGCGCCTGCTCGCGCCCGGCGTCCGCCGAAGGAGGTGCGGCGGAAACCGTCGCGGCGGACGTGAGGGCGAGGCCGAGCGCGGCCGCGCGGAGGAAGCCGAGCCTCAACCGGGAGGCCAGGCGAACGAGCGCCCGCCCATGAGGTGGAAGTGCAGGTGGAAGACGCTCTGGCCCGCGTCCGGCCCGTCGTTCGCGACGACGCGATAGCTCGAGAGGCCGAGCGTGCGCGCGATCTCCGCCACCGCCGCCAGACAAGCTCCGAGAGCCTCCGCGTCCGCCGCCGTCGTGCCCGAGAGGGCCGCGACGTGCACCTTCGGAATCACGAGGACGTGGGTGGGCGACTTCGGCGCGACGTCGTGGAACGCGAGGACGCGGTCGTTCTCGAACGCGATCTTCGCGGGGATCTCGCGGCGGCCGATCCGGCAGAAGAGGCACGTGGGGTCGTCGAACGTCTGGCTCACGGCGGGATTATCCGTCGATCCGCTCGACGCGCGCGCCGAGGCTCCGGAGGCGCCCGTCCATGTCCGCGTACCCGCGGTCGAGGTGGTAAATGCGCCGGACGCGCGTCTCGCCCTTTGCGACGAGGCCCGCGAGGACGAGAGCCGCCGAGGCGCGCAGGTCCGAGGCCGTGACGGGCGCGCCCTCGAGGGGCGCTGGCCCGCGCACGATCGCGGTTCGCCCGTCCAGCCGGATGTCGGCCCCGAGGCGCAGGAGCTCGCCCGCGTGGAGGAAGCGGTTCTCGAAGATCGTCTCGGTGATCCGGCTCGTGCCCGTGGCCTGCGTCATGACCGCGAGGAACTGCGCCTGCAGGTCCGTCGGGAAGCCTGGGTGCGGCTCGGTCGTCACGTCCGTGGCCACGAGCGGTCGCGGCGCGCGGACGCGGACGCCGCCCGTCGTCGTCTCGACCTCGGCGCCCGCGCGGACGAGCGCGTCGAGGAACGCGCCGAGGTCCGCCGCGCGCGCGCCCGTCACGGTGACGTCGCCGCCCGTGATCGCGCCGGCGGCGAGGTACGTGCCGGCCTCGATGCGGTCCGGCACGACGGCGTGCGGCGCCTCGCCGGTGCCGCCGAGGCGGTCGACGCCCTCGACCGTGATCGTCGGCGTCCCCGCGCCCGAGACGCGCGCGCCCATCCGGACGAGGAGGCGGGCCGTGTCCTCGACCTCGGGCTCCCGCGCGGCGTTCTCGATGACGGTCGTCCCCCTCGCGAGCGCCGCGGCGAAGAGAACGTTCTCGGTGCCGGTGACGGTCTGCGTCGGGAAGCGGACGGTCGCGCCCGTGAGGCGGCCGCGGGCGGGCGAGACGCGCGAGACGTGCGCGTGGATGTAGCCCTTCTCGACCGCGACGCGCGCCCCCATCGCCTCGAGCGCCATGAGGTGGAGGTCGACGGGCCGGAGGCCGATCGCGCAGCCGCCGGGGAGCGAGACGCGCGCCTCGCCGAAGCGGGCGACGAGCGGGCCGAGGACGAGGATTGACGCGCGCATCGTGCGCACGAGGTCGTACGGCGCCTCGGTCGACGTGACGCGCGAGGCGTCGAGGACGACGCGGCCTGGCGCGGGATGCGCGAGGGAGACGCCCATGCCCGCGAGGAGGCGCTCCATCGTCCGGACGTCCGCGAGGTCCGGCACGCCGTCGAGGGCGACGGGCGCGTCCGCGAGGAGCGCGGCCGCCATCTCCGGGAGCGCCGCGTTCTTCGCGCCGCTCGCGGCGACGGAGCCTTCGAGGCGCACCGGGCCTTTCAGGAGGAACGCGTCCACGGCGGAGGAGTCTAGCGGCTCGGCGGGGCGGAAGCGGGGTTCGAGCCGAGGAATGTGCGCGTGCGGTCCGCCCAGGCGCCGCCGGGAAGGAACCTGCGCTCCCTGAGGGAGTGGACGCCGACCCACGTCGGATGGACCGTGTCGTACGCGTCCTCGGCGTCCGGCCGAGGCCACGAACCGTCGGGCCGCTGCGTTTCGAGAAGAAGGCGCGCGAGCCGGCAGACGTCCGGGTCCGCGTCGGTCGCTCCCGTCTGCCGGAGCACGTCGGCGATCTCGGCTCCGGCCTCCGTGTCGCGCGACGCGAGGAGCCGGGGGACCTGCGCGCGCAGGTACGGGAGGATCGCGCCGAGGCTCGCGGGGTCGATCCGGATGCGCGAGTAGTCCGACAGGACGTAGGCGACGTGCGTCGCGAGGTAGAAGTCGTCACCGGCGCGCTCGTCGTCTCCGGTGCCGAACGACGCATACGGCCGAACGAGCGCGAACCGCAGGACGTCGCCGAGCCCGAGCGCGGGGGCGGGCAGACCGGGAAACGCGGCGCGCGCCCGCTCGACGGTGTACGCGGCGATGAGGAGGTCGTAAAGCGCGTCGCCGTCGAGGGCGTCGAGGCGCGACGGTTCGATGCGGGTGCCGAAGTACGTCACGTCGGGATCCCGGCCCTCGAGGCGGGAGGAGACCGAAGAGAGAAGACGAAGAGAAGATTTCTTTGAAAGGTGAAGACGGCGGGAGTCGGGCAGGAGCGAGAGGGCGCCCATGAGGCTTTCGCGGGCGTCGAGACCGCCGGGTTTCGCGTAGTCCCGCGCGAGCGGGGCTGCGAGGCGCCGCGCCTCGCGCATTGCGCGTCGCGCGACGTCCGGATCCGCGGCCGTCTCCCCGAGCTCGAGAAAGATCGAGACGGCATCCGTCCCGAGAGCCGCCCTTCTCTCTTCACCTTCAAAGAAAATCTTCAAATACGCCGTTCCCCTCCGCACCGCTTCGTGCCGCGCGGGGGCGAGCGTGCCGCAGGGAATCTCGGCCGCGGACGCGATTTCCGCCCGCAGCGACAAGGCAATCGCGATCGCGACGGCGATGCGCGCGGGGCGGCGCTCCGTCACGCCCGGATCGCCGTGGCCGTGCGCGGGATGCCCGCCGCGTCGAGGCGGATGCGCTCGAGCCGGAAGAGAGGCGCGGCCTCGACGAGGGCCGAGACTTCGTTCGCCTGGCTGTAGCCGAACTCGAAGACGAACGGCCGGCCCTTCTCGAGGAACGGCGGGAGCGCCGCGAGGATCACGCGCAGCGGGTCGAGCCCGTCCGCGCCGCCATAGAGCGCGAGGCCGGGCTCGTATTCGGAGACGGTCTTCGAGAGGTGCGGCTGGTCCGTGAGCGGGACGTACGGAGGATTCGCGACGACGAGGTCGAAGCGCGCGCCGCTTCCAAGAGCCGACAGCCAGTCGGACGCCACGACACGAACGCGCTCCGCCACGCCGTGGCGCCGCGCGTTCGCGGCCGCGAGAGCGAGGGCGCCAGGGGACCGGTCGAGCGCGAGGACGCGCGCGCGCGGGCGCTCGAGCGCGAGAGACACCGCGAGGACGCCGCTTCCCGTCCCGAGGTCGGCGAGGCGCACCGCGTCCGGCGCGGCCCGCCGGGCTTCCTCGACGATCCCCTCGGTCTCGCCGCGCGGGATGAGCGCGCGCGGGTCGACGGCGAAGGTGCGGCCGAGGAACTCCCACTCACCGAGGAGGTACTGCAGCGGCTCGCCGGCGGCGCGCCGGGTCACGAGGTCGTCGTACGCGGCGGTGGCGGCCCGTTCGGCCGGCTCGCGCCGGCGGGCGTGAAACCACGAACGGGGACGTCCGGCGGCGCGGGCGAGCAGCTCCTCGGCCTCGAACGGCGCGTGGTCGCGGCCCGACAGCCGGGCGCGCGCGCTCGCGAGGAGGTCGGACCACGTGGCGGCGGAGGATTCGGGTTCGGTCATCGCGTCCGGGTTCTAAACTGGGGCCATGCCCGGCCCGAGGATTCTCGTCTTTTTCGGCCTGCTGCTGGTTGCCGGGGGCCTTTTCGTCGCCCCGGCGGCCGCCGTCGCGCCGGGTGCGCTGCTCGCCGGGCTGGGCGGGATCCTGATCCTCATCGCCTCGTACCGGGACGGCGGGGGGGCCGCCCGCGAGGCCGCGACGGGCGTGAGGGCGGCTTTCGGGCCGGCGCTCGACGCGCTCGAGACGCTCGCCGTCTTCACCGTCGACCGCGACGGCAGGGTCGGGTACGTGAACCGCGGGGCCATCCGCGTCTTCGGGAAGCCCGCGCGCGAGCTCGAAGGCCGCCCGGCGGGAGTCGTCGCGTACTCGGAGGCCGAGGACCCGGAGATCGTCGAGGCGCTGCGCGAGGTCTTCGAAACGGGCCGGCCGACCGCCGCACGCCGGCTGCTCCTCCACGCCGGGGGCGGTCCCCGCGTCGAAAGCGTCGTCACGATGACGCCGGTCGTGCGCTACGGAAAGGTCGTCGAGGTTGCCGTCTTCAGGGCCGACACGAAGGGCGGCGCGCCTCTCGAGCGGCACGGCCGGCTCCTCGACTCGGTCCCGGCCGGCCTCCTCGGGGTGGACGCCTCGGGCCGGATCGACGCCGTGAACCGCCGCCTCGCGGACCTCCTCGGGCGCCGCGCGGATGCTCTCGAGGGCCTGGACGTCGCCCGGACCGAGGTCCTCCCGGAGTCGGTGCGCGCCCTGCTCCGCGCGCACGCCGTGCGCGCCGCCGGCACGACGCCGCTCTCGGCCGGCGAGGAGGAGTTCGTCCTCGTCACGCCGGAGGGCGCCTCGCGGCCGACCCACGTCCTCGTCTCGCCGCGGGCCGGAGGCGGGGCCGACGCCGTGTTCATCGACGGCGCCTCGCGGCGCCGCCTCCGGACCGAGCTCGAGGCCTCGCGTCAGGCGCTCTTCGCGGCGCGGGAGGCCGCGGCGGAAGCCATCGTGACGACGACGCACGACCTGAGGGCGAAGATCGCGCGCATCGTCGAAGCCGCGCGGCGCTCGACGGACGAGAGCTCGGGGCCGATCCAGCGGAGCGCGGCCACGGCCGAGCTGAAGGCGTCGACGGAGCAGCTCCTCGCCCGCGTGGAGGCCGACGCGGCGGAGGCGCTCACGCCCGAGGCCTTCGGAAGCGGTGGCGGGCGCCCGACCGTGCTTCTCGTCGAGGACAACGAGGAGAACCGCGAGCTCCTCGCGCACATGCTCAGATCGCGCGGCGCCGACGTCCTCGCCGTGGGCACGGGCCGCGAGGCCGTCGAAGCCGCGGCGCGCTTCAGGTTCCGATTCGTCCTCCTCGACCTCCAGATGCCGGAGATGGACGGCTTCCAGGTGCTCCGTCGCCTCCGCGCCCTGCCGGCAGGCGCCAGCCTGCCCGTCGTCGCCCTCACGGCGCTCACCTCCGACCTCGTGAAGGAGCGCTGCGAGGCCGAGGGGATGGACGACTTCGTGTCCAAGCCCGTCACGCTCGCGCGCGTCGGCGAGCTCGTCGCGAAGTGGGGCAGCCGCCTGGACGTCTGAACGTCACTTCGCGGGCTGCATGAGCTGCCAGTTCCCGGTGCCGCCGGCGTTCGGGTTGAAGCCCGCGTCGTTGGAGTGCTGGTAGCCGCCCTGCCCGTCCGTCCAGTGGTACTTCTCCGTGTAGGAGTGCTCGGACGTGCCCCAGTACGGGTCCTGCATGCGCTCGGTGCCGCGGATGTACTGGGAGAAGTTGTCGTTCACGCGGTCCATTGCCGCGTTGCGCGAGGCGCGCTGCGCGTCCATCGACGCGATCATCCGATCGTTGTTCGCGCTGATCTGCCGGCTGAGCGCGCCGGCCGCCGCGATCTGCGAGTAGCCCGCGGCGAGGTTCCGGTTGAACTGCGCCGTGAGCTGGGCCTGCACCTCGTCGCGGCGCCTCTCCCAGGCCGGATCCGGCCGGAACGAGGAAACGATGAATCCGAGGAGCGGGTGGAGCGCGTCGAGGCGCCCGTCCCGCGCGCCCATGCTGTGCGCGTACGCGAGGATGCGGTGGTTCTCGTACGAGGTGCCCTGCGGGCCGTGGTACGGGATGCGGTTCCCGCCGAGGACGAGGAAGAACTCTTCGTCGACGGGATGCCCGTCCTGCTCGTAGCGCACGCGGGCCGCGACGGAGTCGCCCGGGAAAGCCGGCTTGCCGAGCGCGACCGCGAGGTTCGGGATCGGGCGGAAGCCGACGACGTGGAAGTTCCGCGCGCCGGGGCGCGCGCGTGCGATGAGCCACGTCATCGCGTCCTTCGCGCCGATGCCGGGGCGATGGATCATCCCCAGTGACTTCGCCCCGACGCGCGTCGAGCGGTCGGGCGGCTCGAGCCAGTAGAAGCACTCGGCCGGGTACGTCTCGAGCCAGGCCGAGCCGTCGGGCGCGGCGATCTTCGCGGACCACTGGAACGGCCAGCTGGAGTTCGCGTACGCCCATTCCGTCCGGGCTGCCGCGTTCCAGCCGTCCGGGACGGCAAAATACCCGACGGCGAGTCCGCCCTGCTGGCGGTCCGCGACCGGCCAGCCGTGGAAGGTGGGCTTCCCGAAGCGCGCCAGGAGGCCGCCCGGGGCGGCTGGGGGAGCAACGGCGGGGGTCGTTGGGCCGGGGCCGGTTTTGGAATTGCGAGCCGGGCGAGAGCAGCCCGAGAGCAGGGAATACAGCGCGAGAGCGGCGGCCGGGAGCGTCCGGAGTCGGGGCATGAAGGGCCTCCTCCTTCAGAAACGCGGAATTACCAGCTCATCCGGTACAGCATCACGTAGACGACGACTCCGGTCACGGAGACGTAGAGCCAGATCGGGAGCGTCCAGCGGGCGAGGCGGCGGTGCCTCTCGAAGCGCCCCTTCCAGGCGAGGACGAACGTCGTCACGGCCATCGGCGCGACCGCGGCCGCGAGAACCGTGTGCGTCAGGAGGATCCCGAGGTAGAGCGTCCGCGCGCCGCCCGTGCCCGGGAACCGCACGCTCCCGACCTGCGCGTGGTAGACGAGGTACGACGTCAGGAAGACGGCCGAGCAGACGAAGGCGGCGATCATCGTGCGGCGGTGCGCCTCGCGGTTGCCGCGCCGGATGAACGTCCATCCGACGACGAGGAGCACGGCGCTCGTCGCGTTCAGGAAGGCGTTGAGGGTCGGAACGTCGCGCAGGGTCATCGGGGCGCCTTTCCGCCGCGCCGCTCCGGTCCGGACGGCAGCTTCGCGACCACGGCCGTCGCGGCGGCGAACATGACGACGGCGAACGCCGCCGTCACCGCGACGGAGAGGCCGAGGGACGGCAGCGACTCCGAAGCCCCGCCGAGCGCGCGGCGGAGAGCCGCGACGCCGTACGTGAGCGGGTTGACGGCCATGGCGGCCCTCAGCCATGCGGGCGCGCCGTCGACGGGGAAGAACGACCCGGAGAGAAGCCACATCGGGATCAGGAAGAGATTCATGATCGCGTGGAAGCCCTGCGTCGACTCGAGGGACCACGCGATCGCAAAGCCGAGGGACGTCAGCGCGAACGCGAGGAGGACGAGGACCGCCGCGGCGCCGAGGAGGCCGCGCGGGTCTGCCGAGAGCCCGGCCACGGGGACGAGGACGAGAAGCGGGAGGCCCTGCAGGAGGCCGAGCACGCTGCCGCCGAGGATCTTGCCGAACGCGATCGACGCCGGAGCGACGGGCGCGACGAGGACGCCCTGCAGGAAGCCCTCGCGGCGGTCCTCGATGACGGAGATCGTCGCGAAGATGGCCGCGAAGAGGACGACGAGGACGACGGTCCCGGGGAAGAAGTAGCCGAACGAGTCTCCGCGGAACGAGCCCTTGAACCCCGAGCCGACGAGGAGCCACATGACGAGCGGCGGCGCGACGGCGCCGACGACGCGGCTCTTCTGCCGGAGGAACCGGACGATCTCGCGCTTCGCGAGGGCGAGGCCGGCGCTCACGCGGGGACTCCCGCGGGTTCCTCGGCGTCGGCCTCGCGGAACGCGCGGCCGGTCCTGTCGATGAAGACGTCCTCGAGGGACGGCGCGCCGAGCGTGAGCGACCGGAAGCGGCCCGGGAACGCCTCGACGAGGGCGGGAACGAACGTGTGCGCCTGTGGGCGCTCGACGCGGACCGTCTTTCCCACGGCCGCGACCTTGCCGGCCTCGGCGCCGAATCGCGCCGAGATCTCGCGCGCCAGCGCGGGCGCGCCGCCGTCCTCGCGCGCCTCGACCGTCACGACGTCGCCGCCGACCTCGGCCTTCAGCGCCGCGGGCGCGCCGAGCGCGACGAGGCGCCCGCGATCGAGGATGCCGATGCGGTGTGCGGCGTCGGCCTCGTCGAAGAGGTGCGTCGTGAGGAGGACGGCCGTGCCGCCCTTCGCGAGCTGGGTGAGGAGCGCCGTGAGATCGCGGCGGGCGCCGGGGTCGAGCCCGGTGGAGGGCTCGTCGAGGAGCAGGACCGGCGGCGCGGCCAGGAGCGCCTTGGCGATCTCGACGCGGCGCGCGAGGCCGCCCGAGAGCGTCTCGACGAGGTCCCCGGCGCGGTCACGGATCGAGAACGCCCCGAGGAGCTCGTCGATCCGGGCGGTGAGCCCGGTGCCGGACATGTTCAGGAGCGCGCCCTGCAGCGCAAGGTTCTCCTTCACGGTGAGCTTCCTGTCGAGGCCGGGCGCCTGGAAGACGACGCCCAGCTTGCGGCGCACCGCCCTCGCGTCCGAGGCGGGATCGAGCCCGTCGATCCGGAACGACCCGGACGTCGGTTTCAGGAGCGTGGCGAGGATGCGGAAGAGCGTCGTCTTGCCGCCGCCGTTCGGCCCGAGGAGGGCGAAGATCTCGCCGCGCGCCACCGAGAGCGTGGCGCCGTCCAGGGCGAGGCGCGCGCCGTACGCGCACGAGAGCGCGGCGGTTTCGACGGCGGGAGCGGTCACGCGCGGCGCGTCAGACCCGGTCGGCGACGAGGAGCGCAAGCACGGCCGGGAGCCAAGCGATGGAAGCGAGGAACAGCGATTTCGCCCGGCCGTCCGTGACCTCGCGGGCGAACTTCAGAGACGCGTTGAGGAACAGAAGAGTCATCGCGAAGGCCCCGAAGGCGTAGACGAAGCCCGCGGAGCCGACGAGCGACGGGAGGAGGCTGATCGGGAGGAGGACGGCGGTCCACACGAGCGTCTGGCGCGCCGTGGAGCGGCCCGACGGGTCCACGACCGGCAGGATCACGACGCCGGCCTTTGCGTAGTCCTCGCGGTGGCGCCAGCCGATCGCGAAGAAGTGCGGGAGCTGCCACACGAAGAGGATCGCGAAGAGCGCGAGCCCCGGAAGGCCGATGGCGCCGCCCGCGGCGGCCGTGAAGCCGCCGAGCGGAGGGAGCGCGCCGGGGATGGCGCCGACGATCGTCGAGGCCGGCGAGCGCGTCTTCATGGGCGTGTAGACGAGGACGTACGAGACGAGCGTGAACGCGGCGAGGGCCGTCGTCACGGGGTCCGTGAAGATCCAGAGCTCGAGGAGCCCGGCGAGGGACAGCGCCCCCGCGAAGAGGGCGGCGCCGGTGATCCCGAGGAGACCCGAAGGAAGCGGACGAGAGGCGGTGCGCGCCATCCGGCCGTCCAGCTCTTTCTCCCAGACCTGGTTGAACGCGCTCGTGCCCGAGGCGACGAAGGCCGTGCCGAGAAGCGTGTGCAGGAGCAAGAGGACGTCCATCCCCGAGAGGGGACCCTTCGTGCCGGCCACGAAGCCGACAAAGGCCGTCATCACGACGAAGACCGTGATGCGCGGCTTCGTCAGGGACACGTAGGCGGCGAGGGAGCGGCTCAGAGAATGCACCTCAATCGCGCGCGAGCTTATCCGAAAATCCGGCTGCGAGTGCGACGGACGCGAGGACGCCGATCACCCAGCAGAGGGCCCCCACGGCGAGGTGGGCGACCGTCAGGGGCACGGCTTTCGCGGACCAGATCGACGAGGCGCCCAGAAAGGCCTGCAGGCAGACGAGGCCGGCCCACGAGGCCCCGAGAGTTGGGAAGATGGGGCCGGGAAGCGCCGAGAGCGCCCGGGCCGCAAACGCGACGAGGACGACCACGACGAGCGCGCCGAGGCGGTGGGCGAGGTGGATCGGGACGCCGGGACGGGAGATTTCTTCGAAAGTGGGGAGAAGGCCGCCGAACGAGGTGGGGAAGTCCGGGATCGCGAGGCCGGCGCCCGTGTGGCGCATGACGGCCCCCACGACGATCTGCAGATACACGGCTGCGGTCGCCAGGACGACCCAGCGGAACGCGCCTCTCGCCTTTTCACCCTTCGAAGAAATCCGAAGAACTTCCCAGGTCTTCGAGCACATGAGCGCGACCACGGCCGTGAGGGCGAAGACGATCTCGGCGAGCGCCGCGTGCGCGGAGGAGACCGCGGGAGGCAGGAGAAACAGAACCGTCAATCCGCCGAGGAGAGCCTGCAGCAGGATCGCCGCAAAGGCGACCGCCGCCAGGACCTTCACGGTCTTTCTTCCTTTCAGAAGAAAAAGAAGCGCGCCGAGCTCCAGCCCGACGAGCGTGGAGACGGCCGCCGCCACGAGCCGATGCCCGTGCTCGTAGAGGATGCCTCCCACCATCGGCGGCATCACTTTCCCGTACGAGAGCGGCCAGTCCGGGACCGCGAGCCCGGACTGGGTGGACGTGACGAGGGCGCCGGCGATCAGGAGCAGGAAGACGCAGGCCGCGACGGTCCGGGTCGCGATCCTGAGGAACGCCTCAGGCACCGGCCTTGAACGTGAACGGCACCGCCTTGGAGTCCGTCGCGCCCACCGTGACCTGCTGCGTCTGCGTGCCGAACTTCTCGTGCCACGCCTCGATCGTGTACGTGCCCGCCGGCAGGTCCTTGATCGTATACGTGCCGTCGGCGGCCGTCACCGCGAAGAACGGGTGCGCGACGACGCCGCAGAACGCCGACATCCAGCCGTGGACGTCGCACTTGATCCGGACCATGACCTCGGGCTTGTCGAACTTCTTCGTGTACTTCATCCCCTGCACGGGCATCCCGAGGTTGAACGCCTCGTTCTTCTCGGGCAGCGAGTGGATGTTGTGGAGCGTGGGGTCGCTGTTCAGGATCTCGATGTTCTGGCCCGTGACGACGCCGAAGACGTGCGGGTGGTACGTGCAGCCCTTCTGATCGATCACGGCGGCGGTCGTCGGCGGCGGGTACGTGCCGGAGATGCCGGTCTTCACGTACACGAAGACGTTCGCGAGACCCTTGTCGGCCGCGATGACGACGTCCTCCCGGGCGACGTCGCCCGGATGCGACTTGGCGCAGAACGCGTCGGCGGACATCTTGAACTTCTCGGCTGCCGGGACGGCGCCGTCGAAGACGATCTTGCCCGTAACCGACGCGGCGCCCGTGGCGCCGGCGGCCGGTCCGGCCGCGGCCGCGGAAGCGGCGGCGGGAGCGGCGGCGTCTTTCGGGGCGCCGGCGGCGCGCGAGGACTTCGGGCGGTCCTCGTCGTCGTCGTTGCCGCCGCAGCCCGCGAGGGCGGCGGCGCCGACGAGAACGGCGGCGCAGAGGGGGGCGAAACGGAAACGAAGCGTGGAACCGGTCATGCGGGCTCCTTCGGGGACGGAATATTCTCGCGACGAATGATAGACAATGACCCCATGCGCGTCGAATCCGCGGTCCTTCGGCACGTCGAAATGCCGCTCAAGTTCCGGTTTCGCACGTCTTTCGGCGAGACGTCCGTCAAGAAGTTCCTTCTCCTCGAGCTGCGCGGGGAGGGCCTCTCGGGGTGGGGGGAGTGCGTCGCCGAGGAGGCCCCGTTCTACTCGCCGGAGACGCTTGCGACCGCGCTGCCGATCCTCACGACCTATCTCCTTCCCCTCGTGCTCGGCAAGGACGTCGCGTCGCCACCGGCGTTCGACGAGTCCGCCCGCCGCGTGCGCGGGAACAGGATGGCGAAGGCCGTCGTCGAGTGCGCGCTGCGCGACCTTCACGCGCGGGCCGCGGGCGTCCCGCTCGGGAAGGCGCTCGGAGGGACGCGCGAGGCGATCGAGGTCGGCGTCTCCCTCGGCATCTCGCCGACCGCGGCGGACACCGTCGAGAACGTGCGGAAGCACGTCGGAGAGGGCTACCGGAGGATCAAGCTCAAGATCGAGCCGGGCTGGGACGCCGAGCCCCTCGCGGCGGTGCGCGGGGCCTTTCCGGACATCACGCTGACCGTGGACGCGAACGCGGCCTACACGCTCGCCGACGCGGACACCCTGCGCTCGCTCGACGCGTTCGGCCTCGACTACGTCGAGCAGCCGCTCCACCACGAGGATCTCGTCGCCCACGCGGAGCTCTCGAAGACGCTCAAGACGCCGATCTGCCTCGACGAGTCGATCCGCTCCGAGGCCGACGCGAAAGCCGCCATCCAGCTCGGCGCCTGCAAGGTCATCAACGTCAAGATCGGCCGGGTCGGCGGCCACGGCGAGGCCGTGCGCATCCACGCGGCGGCGCGCGAGGCGGGCGTTCCCGTGTGGTGCGGCGGCATGCTCGAGGCCGGCGTCGGCCGCGCGCACAACGTCGCGATCGCGAGCCTGCCCGGCTTCTCGAAGCCCGGCGACACGGCTTCTTCCTCGCGCTACTTCGAGGAGGACATCGTGGAGCCCGCGCTCGAGGCGGTGAGCGGCCGCATGCCGGTCCCGTCGGGCCCCGGCACGGGCGTCACGGTTCGCCAGGACGTCCTCGCGCGCTACACGACGATCGTCACGGAGCTGCGCGCGTGAGCCGCGCGGGCGTCCTCGCCGCGCTCTTCGCCGCGCGGAAGGAGAGACTCCTCGCCGACCTCGAGGCCCTCGTCGTCCGCGAGAGCCCGTCGGACGAGCCGGCGCGCGTCTCGCAGCTCGCGCTCTGGGTCGCCGAGCGCCTCGGGCGCGCGGGGCTCGCGGCCGCGTGCGTCCCGTGCGAGGGCCGCGGCGACGCGGTGCGCGTGCGCTTCGGCGAGGAGACCGGCGGCACGCTGCTCCTCGGGCACCTCGACACGGTCTGGCCCGCGGGCACGCTCGCCGACATTCCTTTCTCCGTCGAAGACGGCGTCGCGAAAGGGCCCGGCGTCTTCGACATGAAGGCCGGAATCGCGGTCGCGCTCGCGATCCTCGAGGCCGCCGCGAAGGGCGACGTGACGCCGGCGGGCGGCGTCTCCCTCGTCCTGACGCCGGACGAGGAAGTCGGAAGCGGCGCCTCGAGCGGTCTGCTCGTGGAAGAGGCGCTCCGGCGCGACCGCGTCCTCGTTCTCGAGCCTTCGGGGGACGGCGGCGCCGCGAAGGTCGCGCGCAAGGGCACGGGCCTCGTGAGAGTCCGTTTCGGGGGGATCGCCTCGCACGCGGGGCTCGAGCCCGAGAAGGGCGCCTCGGCGCTCCTCGAGATGGCGCGCTTCGCCCTCTACGCCGACGCTCTCGCCGACAAGCCGGCCGGGACGTCCGTCGTCCCGACCGTCGCCGGGTCGGGCAAGGTCACGAACGTCGTGCCCGAGCGGGCCGAGCTCACGGTGGACTTCCGGGTCTGGACGAAGTCGGAGGCCGACCGTCTGATGGCCGGGCTTCGCGCCTACCGACCGGCCGACCCGCGCGTGGCCGTCGAGATCGACGGCGGCTCCAACCGGCCGCCCATGGAGTCCACCGAGGCGTCGCTCGACCTCTACCGGCGCGCCGCGTCCCTCGCGCACGCGCTCGGCTTCGAGCTTCCGGCGGCCCGCGTCGGCGGCGGCTCGGACGGCAACCTCACGGCGGCCGCGGGCGTCCCGACGCTGGATGGCCTCGGCCCGGCCGGCGGCGGCGCGCATGCGCGCGCCGAGCACGTCCTCGTCGACGACCTTCCGCGCCGTGCCGCGCTCGTCGCGGGCCTGCTCGAGGGCGCGGCGGGGTGAGCGGCCGCGTCGTGATCCGCGAGCTGAAGACGCCCGAAGAGTTCCTCGCGACGATGGACGTCTCGAAGGCGGCGTGGGGCTTCGCCGAGCGCAGCGTCTCGCCGGCGAGCGACCTCATTGCCGCGACGCACGCGGGCGGCCTCACGGCGGCTGCGTTCGCCGGGAAGAAGATGCTCGGATTCGTGCACGGCTTCCCGCGCACGAACCTCGCCGAGCCCTGCCAGTACTCGCACCTCCTCGCCGTGCTGCCGGAAGCCCAGGGGCAGGGCCTCGCCGTGAAGCTCAAGCACTTTCAGCGCGACTGGTGCCTCGCGCGCGGCATCCGGCTCGTCACCTGGATGTACGACCCCTTCCTCGTGAAGAACGCGACGCTGAACCTCGTCCGCCTCGGCGCGACCGCCGACCGGTTCCACCCGAACCTCTACGGGTTCATCGGGGGAATCTATGCCGACCTCCCGTCGGACCGCTTCGAGGCTTACTGGCGCCTCGAAGCGCCACGCGCCGTCCGCGCGGCGGCGGGGGAGATCCGGACGCCGCCCGACGTGACGGGTGCGCCCGTCGCGCGGAATCCGCGTTCGCTTCCGGACGCGCCGCGCGTCCTCCTGCCGTTCCCGGCGGGCGCCCCGCGTTTCTACCGGACGGATCCCGGGACCGCCCTGAAGGCGCGCCGCCGTTTCGCCGCGCTCGTCGAGCCGCTCTTCTCGCGCGGGTACGCCGTCACGGACATCGTCTCCACGGCGGACGGGTCGCCCGCGTACGTCCTCGACCGCCGGACCGGCGCATAATTCCGCCTCACAAAGGAGACTCGATCATGAAGAAGAACCTCTTCCGCGTTCTCGCCCCCGCCGCGTTCCTCCTCTTCTCCGGCGCCGCGCTCGCGCTCGACGACTTCCAGGTGACGGGCAACGTCACGGAGAAGACCGCCGATTCGATCACGGTCATGAAGGGCAAGGAGCGCTTCCAGATCGGGCTCGACAAGGACACGAAGGGCGCCGCGGACGCCAAGGTCGGCGATAAGGTCACGATCAAGTACAAGATGCACGGCTCGTCGATCGAGGTGAAGGGCGCCAAGGAAGCGAAGCCCGCTGCGAAGCCGGCGACGACGAAGAAGGCTGCTTAAGAAGGACCGCTCCGAAGGGGCGGCCGCACGGCCGCCCCCGTTCCCGTATTCACCTTCTAGGAAATCTTCTTCTTCCTCTTCGTCTTCCTCTTAAGCCTTAGCCAATTCCTGCTTGAGCTTCTCGGCCTGGAAGTGCGCGACGAGCGGGTCGACGAGCTCGTCGAGGCGGCCGTCCATGATGTCGGCCAGCCGGTGGGACGTGAACCCGATGCGGTGGTCCGTGACGCGGCTCTGCGGGAAGTTGTAGGTCCGGATCTTCTCGGACCGGTCGCCCGAGCCGACCATCTTCTTGCGGTCGGCCGCGTAGGCGGCTTCCTTCTTCTCGCGCTCGGCCTCGACGATGCGCGCCTTGAGGACCCGCATGGCCTTCGCCTTGTTCTTGATCTGCGAGCGCTCGTCCTGGCACTGGACGACGACGCCCGTCGGGAGGTGCGTGAGGCGCACCGCCGAGTACGTCGTGTTGACGCCCTGCCCGCCGGGGCCCGACGCGCAGAAGAGGTCGATGCGCACGTCCTGGGCGGCGATGACGACGTCCACGTCCTCGGCCTCGGGCAGGACGGCGACGGTCGCGGCCGACGTGTGGATGCGACCGGCGGATTCCGTCGCGGGCACGCGCTGGACGCGGTGGACGCCGCCCTCGTATTTCAGGCGCGAATACGCCCCCTCGCCCTCGACGATCGCCTGGACGTCCTTCAGGCCGCCGACGCCGCCGGAGTCGCTGCGGTCGATGACCTCGACCTTCCAGCCGCGGCCCTCGGCGTAGCGCACGTACATCCGGAACAGCTCCTCGGCGAAGAGCGCCGCCTCGTCGCCGCCGGTGCCCGCGCGAATCTCGAGGACCACGTTCTTCCCGTCGTTCGGATCCTTCGGGAGGAGGAGGAGCCGGAGATCCTCGTCGACGGCGGCGCGGCGCGCGCTCAGGGCCTCGAACTCGGCCTGGGCGATCGCGCGCAGCTCGTCGGCCGGCGGGAGCGTGTCGAGGAGCTCACGCGCGCCCGCGAGCTCGGACTCGATCCGCTTTCGCTCCTTGTTCTTCTCGACGACGGGCGCGATCTCGCGCATCGACCGGGCGGTCTTCGTCGCGAGGGCGTGGTCCGCCAGCACCTCGGGCGAGGCGGCGCGGGCTTCGAGGTCCGCGTAACGCCGTTCGATGTCGTCGAGCTTCTGGAACATGGCGGGTGGGGGCGGCCCCTGGGGGGGCCGCGCCGGTCACCGGCTCAGGCCGGGGTTTCGGGAGCCTTGGCCTTGGGGGCGGGCTTCGCCACGTTCGCGTAGCGCTTCTGGAAGCGCTCGACACGGCCCGCGGTGTCGACGAGCTTGCTCTTGCCCGTGAAGAACGGGTGGCAGTTCGAGCAGATCTCGAGCCGGAGCTCGTTCTTGGTGCTCTTCGTCTTCCACGTGGTCCCGCACGCGCAGTGAACGTCGACCTCGTGGTACTCGGGGTGGATCTTTTCCTTCATGGGGGAACCCTTTCGTCGGCCGGCCGCGTGGTGAGCCGGTCCGGAACCCGTGAGGATAGCACGCCCGCGCGCCCCCCGTCCCGCGGCGGGTCCCGTCCGGTTACACTCGCGCCGTGCTCATCCTGAATGTGAGGGTGCCCGGGGAGCCCGCCCGGCGGATCCGGCTGGACCGTCCCGTGCTCACGCTCGGCCGCTCGTCCACGAACGACGTTCCGCTCGCGGACCGGACGCTCTCTCGCGTCCACGCCCGCCTCGAGGTGTCCGACGCCGACGTCCGGCTCGTCGACCTCGGGTCGCGAAACGGGACGTCGCTGAACGGAGGGCGAATCGGCGACCCCGCGGTCCTCGCCTCGGGCGACCGGATCCAGCTCGGCGAGACGCTCATCGACGTCCTCGAGGAGTCCACGACGCGCGTCGTGATCGAGGGCCTCGACGAGACCTCGAAGAAAACGACGTTCCTCCAGTCCTCCAAGGACCTGCTGCGTCCCCACCGGCAGACCTGGGACGCGAAGCTCGGGGCCGAGGAGCTCGCGCGCCTGAACGCGTCGCTCCGGATGCTCAACGAAATCTCCGTCGAGCTCCTCGGGGACATCCCGCTCCAGAAGCTCCTCGAGCTCATCCTCGAGAAGACGTTCACGTTCCTGCAGCCCGACCGCGGGCTCCTCATGCTCGCGGACGAGTCGGGCGAGCTGAAGGCCGAGAAGGTCAAGTACGCGCCGGGCGTCGACCCGTCCGACATCCGTCTGTCCAAGACGCTGATCGCGTCGGTCGTGGACAAGAAGAACGGCATCCTCCTCATCGACGCCGCGACGGACGCCGGTCTCGGCGCGGCCGAGTCCATCCGCATCCAGGGGATCACGTCCTGCATGGCGGCGCCGCTCTTCGTCGAGGACAAGGTCATCGGCCTCATCTACCTCGAAGTGCGGCTCGGCCGGAAGAGCTTCAGCGAGGAGGACCTCCGCCTCCTGACGTCGCTCGCGAACACGTCCGCGATCAAGATCCAGAACCTGCGCCTGCAGGAAGGCGCGGCCGCGCAGCAGCGCATCGAGCGCGAGATGGCGCTCGCGTGGGACATCCAGCGGCGCATGCTTCCCGAGGCCGAGCCCGTGCTCCCGAACACGGAGATCCTCGGGCGCACGATCCCGTCGCGCACCGTCTCGGGCGACTATTACGACTTCTACGAGCGCGGCGACAAGACGCTCGACGTCGTCGTCGCGGACGTGTGCGGCAAGGGGATGGGGGCGTCGCTCCTTGCGGCGTCCGTCCAGTCTGCGTTCCAGGTGTGGGCGGGTGAGGGCTTCCCACCCGACAAACTCTGCTCGCGCCTGAACGACCTCGTCTACCGCCGGACGAGCCCCGAGAAGTTCGTCACGTTCATCCTCGCGCTCTACGACCCGGAGTCCGGGGCGGTCGTCTACACGAACGCGGGCCACAATCCCGGCATCCTCGTGCGGGCGGACGGAACGGTCGAGATGCTCGGCGCCCACGGTCCGCCGCTCGGCCTCTTCCCGGGCAAGACGTACGCGTCCGGCACGTTCACGATGGGCCCGGGCGACCTCCTCGCGCTCTACACGGACGGCGTGACGGAAGCCGCGAACGCCGAGGACGAGGAGTTCGGGACGGACCGGCTCGTCGCGACGCTCAAGGACCTGCGGCCGAAGCCGCTGCCGGACCTCGAGCGCGAGCTCGCCGCGACGCTCCTCGCGTTCACGGGCGGGACGCCGTTCGGGGACGACCGGACGCTCGTGCTTCTCAGGCGCGGTTAGCGGGCTCGGTCTCGGGTTCCTTCGCGTCGCGCGGGAGCATCCCGTGTCGCTTGAGCATCTCGTTCAGCGTCGTCGGCTTGAGGCCGAGAAGCTCGGCGGCGCGCTTCTGGACTCCGTTGGCCCGGCCGAGGGCGGCCGCGAGGAGCGCGCGCTCGTAGGCGCCGACCGCGTCCTTGAAGTTCAGGCCGTCGGCGGGGAACGCGGCCGCGCGCGGGACCGAGCGGCGCACCGGGTCCGGGAGCTGGTCGAGGCCGATCACGCCGTGCCCGAGCACGAGCGCGCGCTCGAGGACGTTCTCGAGCTCGCGGACGTTGCCCGGCCAGTCGTGGTCGAGGAGCGCCTTCATCGCGGCGGGCGTCACGGACGGCACGGCGCGCCCGTTCTCCGCGGCGGCCCTCGCGAGGAGGGTCTCGACGAGGAGCGGAATGTCGTCCTTCCGCTCGCGGAGGGGCGGCAGGTTCACGGTGATGACGCAGAGCCGGTAGAAGAGGTCCTCGCGGAAGCGTCCCTCGGCGACCGCCTTCGTGAGGTCCGCGTTCGTCGCGGCGATCACGCGCACGTCGGAGTGGATCGGCTCGACGGCGCCCACGGGTGTGAACTCGCGCTCCTGCAGGACGCGCAGGAGCTTGGCCTGCGTATCGATCGGAACCGTGCCGATCTCGTCGAAGAAGATGGTGCCGCCGTCGGCGGCCTTGAAGAGCCCCTTCTTGTCCGCCACGGCGCCCGTGAAGGAGCCCCGGACGTGCCCGAAGAGGTTCGACTCGAGGAGGTCGGGCGGCAGCGCGCCCGAGTGGACGGTCACGAAAGGGCCCGCGGAGCGGGGGGACAGGCGGTGGAGCGCCTTCGCGACGAGCTCCTTGCCCGTGCCGCTCTCTCCCGTGACGAGGATCGTCGAGCGCGAGGCCGCCGCCTGGCGCACGGTCTCGAAGACGCGCTCCATCGAAGCGGACCGGCCCACGAGCTCGCGGAAGCTGCCGGGCGGGTCGAGCTTCGCGCGGAGCGCGCGGTTTTCGGCGACGAGGCGCCGCTTCTCGAGCGCGTGCTTGACGACGTGGACGACTTCCTCGTTGCGGAAGGGCTTCGGGATGTAGTGGAACGCGCCCTCGCGCATCGCCGTGATCGCGCTTTCGACGGACGAGTAGGCCGTCACGACGACGACGGGAATCTCGGGATGGCGGGCGCGGACCTCCACGAGGACCTCGAGGCCCGGCTTGTCCGGGAGCATGAGGTCGAGAAGCAGGAGGTCGATCGGCTCGTTCTCGAGACGCTGCAGGCCTTCGGCCGCCGTGGCGGCTTCGCGCGTCACGTGGCCCGCCTTCGCGAGCACCGAGCCGAGCACCTCGCGGATGACGGGCTCGTCGTCGAGGATGAGGACCGTGGCCATGTTTCAGGTCGCGGCGGGAAGCGTGACCGTGAAGCGCGCGCCGGGCGACCCGGACGCCGCGGTCAGCGTGCCGCCGTGCGCGCGAATGATATCCCGCGCCATCGAGAGACCCAGGCCCGTCCCGCCCTGCGCCGTCTTCGTCGAGTAGAACGGCTCGAAGACGCGCGAGGCGTCCGCGGACGCGAGGCCGGGGCCGTTGTCCGTCACGTCGAAGCGCACGCTCCCGTCGCCGGCCGAGACGGCGAGAACGACCTCGGGGGCGGCGGGCCGCGCGTCGCCCGGGGCCGTGGCGGCCTCGATTCCGTTCTTGACGAGGTTCACGAGAACCTGCACGAGGGCGTCGCGGTGCCCCGCGACGGCCGGCGTGCGGCCGGCGATCACGAGGCGCAGGGCCGCCCCGCGCGCGGCACCCTCGTCCTCGAGCGCGCGCGGGCCTCGCGGGCGACGTCGGCAGGATCGAGGGGCTCGACGTCGCGCGGGCGCCCCCGGGCGAGATCGAGAAGGCTTCCGACGAGACGCGAGGCGCGGAAGGCCTGGCGCTCGATTTTCTCGACGAGGGGCCGGCGCGGGTCGTCGCCGGGCGTCTCGTCGAGGAGGAGGCGCGCAAAGCCCGCGACGCCGGCCAGCGGCGTGTTCACCTCGTGGGCCATTCCCGCCGAGAGCGTCCCGAGCGCGTTGAGCCTCTCGCGGTCGGCGAGGGCCCGCTCGAGCCGCGCGGTCTCCGTGGCGTCGACGAGGACGAGGACGCGGGCGCTCGACCCCGCGGGCGCGCCGGGGAAGGGCGAGACGGCCACGTTCAGGACGCGCGCGCCGGCTCCGAGGTCGGCTTCGAGGCGCGCGGGCGGGTGCGCGGCAGAGAAGGCGGCGCAGACCGCGGGCGGAAGAACCTCGGCGGCGCGGCAGCCGAGGAGCGACGCGGCGGTCCTGCCGACGAGCGCGGCAAAGGCCGGGTTGACCGACGTGAAGCGTCCCTCGCCGTTCGTCGCCGCGATCGCGGCGGCCGAGCCGGCCACGACGTTCTCGTGGAACTCCTGCAGGTTGCGATAGCGGTCGGCCTGGGAGCGGAGCTCCTCGAAGAGCCGCGCGTGGTCGAGCGCGAGCGCGGCGGGCGCGAGCACGGTCTCGAGAAGCTCGGCGTCTTCCGCCGAGAGCGGGACGCGGCCGCCGCGGTCGGCGACGGCGAAGAGCGCGAGCAGGCGTCCGCTGACGGTGAGCGGCGCGAGCGTCCGGAATCCCGCGCGCCTCAGTCGTGCGACGGCGGCCGTCGGGCGCTGGGTGAACTCCTGGCGCGAGAGGCGCGTCGTCCGAAGGCGCGCGGCGGCCGGCAGCTCGGAGAGCGCGAGAGACCCGCCGCCGTCCACGGGCGCGCCGTCCGCGGCGTCGCCCGTGACGCCGAGGAGCGCCGCGCGCGGCACGCCGAGCCCGCGGGCGACGCGGGCGACGAGAAGGTCCGTGAGTTCGGCGAGCGGCCGCGGGGACGGCAGCTCGCGCAGGAGTGCGAGGAGGCCGTCCCGGTCGCGCGGGTCGTCGCGGTACTGGAACCGGCGGAATGCCGCGGAGAGTCCGCGCCGCACGGGCACGAAGCTGAGCGCCATCAGGAGTCCGGCGGAGGTCTGAAGGGCGGCGCGCGCGTGCGGGATCGCAACCGCGAGGGGATGGGCGAGGACCACCTCCGCGAACGTGAAGAAGCCTGCTCCGACGAGGAGCGCGCCCATCACGGACGCCGCTTCGCGCCCGAGGACCTCCACGTCCCAGAGACGGTAGCGCGTCAGCGCGGCGAGGAACGCCACGGGCACGAGGGCGAGCGGCAGGAGCGCGAGCGTCGACAGGATCGGAATGGACCCGCCGAGGAGACGCGGGACGAGGTTGAGGACGACGAGGGGCAGGATCCCGACGGCGGTTCCGAGGAGGAGGAAGCGCACCTGCTTTTCGGTGAGGAGATCGGTCGTCCGCCGCGAGACGACCACGAGGCGCACGGCCGCGAGCGCGGCGCCCGCCGCCATCCAGACGATCTGGGCCCGGTCGAGCGCGGCGACGTCGGCGGGTGCGTTCGTGCCGGGGCCGAAGTAGACCCGGGCCGTCGCGACCAGGAGCGCCGCCGCGGGCACGAACGCGAGCCAGGCCGGGACGCGGCGCGCGCGGCGCGGGAACGTCAGGACGAGCGCGAGCAGGAACGCCGGGAACAGCGCGCGCGCGGCATCTTCGGCGAGGACCGCGACGCGGAAGATCCCGTCCAGGGGGGGCGCCGGCGTCAGCGTGAGGACGAGCCCGACCGAGAGTGCGAACGCCGCGTAGAGGAGAGCGTCGCGCGAGGGCCTCGCCGGGCGCAGCGCCGCGAGCGCCGATGCGAGGAACGTTCCGCCGACCGCGAAGAGGAACAGGTACCGGAGGTCCCACGGCGCGGGCACGGGCGCCGTCGTGAGGCGGCGCGTGACGCCGTCGCGCAGGAGGACGACGTCGGCCGCGCGTTCGGCGAAGAGCCTCGCCGGCTCGAGCGACGCGCGAGCGCCGGAGCCGTCGACGAGGAGCAGGAGATCGCCGGACGCGAGGCCGGACGGGGCGGCGGACGGGCCCACGCGGTGCACCCTCAGCCCGTCGCCTTCGGGCGCGAGGAGGATGTCGGCCCGGCCGAACGTGTTCGCTTTGCGGACGAGGCAGAGCGCCGACGGGATCAGTCCCGCCAGGAGAAGGGACACCAGCCCCGCACGCGCCAAGGCGCGCCCTGTCGAGCCGACCGTCTCCATGCGTGGGAGCGGAGCAAGTCGAATGCCAGAGATCCGGGACTTTGAATTCTGAAAAAGAACTGATTCGAGGTCAGTTAGAGCGCGCGAGTCACGCCGAGACGGCGTCTCGAAACGGAAACTTGAAGTGATCTATGGGGGATTGGAGAGTCAGAACGACAGGGCGAGGCCGCCCGCGAGCCGGCGATTCGTCTTCTCTTCGTCCTCGCCCTCGCGGCGCTTCCCGAATTCGACCGAGAAGAGCGCCCGCCAGTCGTTTCCGACCGCCCGGAGGATGGGCAGCGGCAGTCCCTGGGCCAGTGTGACGTCCACGGCCTGCAGGTCGTTGCGCAGCGTCGTTGCGCCGCGCTGAAGAGACTGCGCGACCTGTCGGTAACCGACGCCGACGGACGTGTCCGTCGCCCGCACGCGGAGGGCCGCCTGCGCGACACCCCAGTGCGCCTCGTCGGAGCGGATGGCGCCGTCGCGCGCGCCCGACAGCGCGCCGGCCCGGAACGACACGCGCCCGTCGAAGGCGGAACCGAGGCGCGTCGAGACGGTGAACGCCGCGTCGGTCGCGACGTCGTTCGGGAAGAAATAGAGCGAGTCGAGGCGATCGAGGAAGTCCGCGTCGAACAGGAGCCGATACGTGCCGTTGATCTCGCGGCGCGAGACGTCGACGGCCACGCTCTCGCCCTCGCGGTTCTGCCAGCGCACGCCGCCGCGGTACAGCGAGCGCGACCGGCGCGTCAGGTCGGCCTCGTCGGTGCCGGCCTCGCCCGGCCGCACGACGAGCGTCTGGGCGGTGCTTTCGAACCGGCGGGCCGCGAAGCCGTAGACGCGCCAGCCGTCCCGCGTCTGCAGGGCGACCATGAGCTCGGGCGTGATGCCGCGGCCGTAGAACGACGTGTCGCCCGTCGCGCCGGCCTCGACGACGAGGACCTCGCCGAGGCGCAGGCCCGCGACGCCGCCCGCGCGCGTTTCGTGCTCGAACGGCGTCACGGTGCCGGCGTAGTCGCCGGAGGTCGAGCGGTAGCCGACGGTCACGCGCGCGAACGTCGCGGCCCCGAGGTCCGTCTGGTACCGCGCGGCCACGTCGACGGCGTCGGACGAGCGGGCGAAGAGGTCCGGCGTGGGGCCGGTCGCGAGGACGTGAGCCTGCGAGATGACGCGCGCCGAGACGGCGGCCTGCCCACGCTCGGAAACGGCGCCGCTCCAGTCGAGCGCATGGGCCGCGAAGCGCGTGGGGTCGACTTCGGCCGAGAGGTTCTGGCGGCGCGTCGAGACGTGGACCGACTGCGAGGCTCCGGCGTCGACCTCGAGGGCGAGGCGCGCGGAGTCTCCCGTCTTCTCGCCCGCGAGGTCGGCGAGGCGCGCGTACTGGCCCGAGGCTCCCCACTTGACGCCGGCGCCGAGCGTGCCCGAGACGTCGAGTGAGGTCTGCGAGAGCGACGAGGAGCCGGCCGCGCCGAAGCCCGCCGTCGTCGTCACGGCGGCGTGCAGCGGCACCGCGGCGCGCGCGTCGCGGGCCGAGGCGAGGAGCGGAACGTACGCCGCGGGCGCGGGCGCCGCGTCGAGCGCCGCGAGGATCGCGGGCACCTCGCGCAGGACGTCGCCGGAAACCACCGCGCGCGCGCTCCAGGCGTCCAGTGCGCCGGTCTCGGTCTCGGGAAGGACGCCGGAAGGTCTCTCGAGGTCGATGCGCACGAACGAGAGCGCGCCCTCCGGACCCGCCGGCCGGTGGAAGAGGCGCGCGACCGCGGGCCGGAAGCCGGGCACGACGGACAGGACGGTGTAGAGCCCCTCGGCCGCGTCGGACAGGACGAACGTCCCGTCGGAATCGCTCTTCACGGTGCGCATGAGCATCGCGCCGCCCGACATCACGCCGCGCACGACGAGCGTGGCGCCCGGGACGGGGCGGCCGTCCGCGCGGACGATGCCCGAGAGGGGCGCGACCACGGCGGGCCTTAGCGCGGGCGGCGCCGCGGGGGCCGGACGCCCCGGCAGCAACGCGGCCACGAGGCCGGCGAGCAGTGCGGCGGACGGGCGGGTCGATCGCGGCACGGGAACCCCCGGTTGCGTATCTTCCGCCCGTTTTCCGCGCGGCGTCAACGCTCTTGAGACGCCCCCTCAGGGGGTGGCCGGAGGCAAGCCCAGGACGGACCGGAGGATCGTGCTCGCCATGGACGGGTTCTCCTTGAGCCGCCGGGTGGAATAGGCGTACCAGTCCTTGCCGTAGGGGACGTAGACGCGCAGCCGGTGGCCGGCGTCGAGGAGCGACTTGCGGAGGACCGGGTCCACGCCGAGGAGCATCTGAAACTCGTACCGGTCTTTCGGGATTCCCAGCCGGTCGATCGTCGCGAGCGCGAGCTGGACGCAGGCCTCGTCGTGCGTCGCGATCGCGGCGTACGCGCCGCCGGCGAGCTGCTTGTCCACGAGGGCCCCGAAGTTCCGGATGATCGTCTGGCGGTCCTTCCAGGCGATCGTGCGGGGCTCGACGTAGATTCCCTTGCAGATCCTGACGTTGACCTTCTTCTCGAGGAGCCGTCCGATGTCGGCGAGGCTGCGCTTGAGGTAGGCCTGCAGAACGGCGCCGACCTCGAAGCGGTCCTTGAGCGCGAGGACGAGCTGCACGGTGGCCTCCGTGTACGGGCTGTCCTCCATGTCGAGGCGCACGAACATTCCGTGCGCCTGCGCGCGCTCGCAGATTGCCGTGCAGTTCTCGAGCGCGAGCCCGGGGTCGATCGCGAGCCCGACCGCCGTCGGCTTGACGGAGACGTTCGCGGGGAGACCCGACGCGGCGATCGCATCGATCGTCCGGATGTACTGGTCGCGCGTCGCGACGGTCTGGTCCTTGTGCGTGACGCTCTCTCCGAGGACGTCCATCGTCCCCATGGCGCCCTCGGCGGCGAGCGCGCGCATCTTGTCGAGCGCGGCCTCGAGGGTGTCGCCCGCGACGTAGCGCGAGGCGACGGCCTTCACGACCGGCTTCGGGACGAGGGGAAGGGTGGCGACGACGAGGCGGTCGATCAAAGCGCTCATGAAGGCTCCGGCTCCGGCGTGCGGGCGAGGACGAGCCCGCGGATTTCGGCGGCGCCCGCGAGGGCGAGGGCGCGCGCGGCGGAAAACAGGGTGGCGCCCGTGGTCGAGACGTCATCCACGAGGACGAGGACGCGGCCCCGCGCGGACTCCGTCGCGGCGAACGCCCCTTCGACGTTCGCCCGGCGCGCGCCGGCGGGAAGCTCCGACTGGGGATGCGTGTCGCGCGTGCGCGAGAGGAGCGCCCGGGCGGGAAGGCGGAGTCCGCGCGCGGCGGACTCGGCGAGAAGCGCCGCGGGGTCGTAGCCGCGCGCGCGGTTGCGGCGGCGCGTCGACGGCACGGGCACGAGCGCGTCGGCGCCGGCCGCGATGTCCCAGACGCGGGCCGCCTCGGCGAGCCGGGCGCCGCAGGGCGCGGCGAGGAGGTCCCAGCCGTGGAACTTGAACGCGACGAGCAGCGTCTTCAGGCCGCCCGCGTAGAGGCCGAACGCGGCCGTCCGCGCGAGCGGCGGCGGCTCGCGGCGGCAGGAGGCGCACGGCCCGCCGTCGCCGGGGAGCGCGCAACGCGGGCACGCCGCCGAGGGCGCGAGGCGCGGCAGCGCGGCCCAGCAGTCGGGACAGACGCCTCCGCCTCCGGCGTCGCGACGGGGTTCGTCGCACACCGCGCACCGGGAGGGCACGAGCAACGCGAGGAGTGAGGCGATTGCGGGCGCGCCGGGGAGAGGTCGAAGCGGCTCCGGGCCGGGCACGGCGCGGATTCTAGACGAGGGCGGTGCGGCGCTCGTATGAACGATATGACTCATGGCGCCGCCGCACCTGAAGTATTCTCGAAACCGATGCGTTCGCTCCTCCGCCCCGCCGCGTGCCTCGCCCTCCTCTTCGCCGCCCTGTCCGCCCGGGCCCAGATCGGGCCGCCCCGGACGCAGCAGTTCCCGTTCGCCGTGGGCGCCGGAGGCGAGTGGGTCACGGACACCGGCCGCGCGTCCGACGTCGAGGCGTTCTCGAACGGCGGGTGGCACGCGTTCGGCGAGGTCGTCCTCGAGTCCGGCGTCTTCCTCCAGGCGCGCTACATGAACTTCGCGCTCCCGGGCACTCCCGTCGAGCCCGCGTTCGGAGTCGGGACGCCGACGACGGCGCCGGACGTCAAGGTGAAGGCGGGCCTGATGTCGGTGGGCTACCTGTTCCGCGAGCCGTGGTGGGACGGAGGGCTCTTTGCCGGCGTCGGCGTCTACAGCCTGGATCCGAAGGCGATCGAGGCCGGCCAGTCCTCGACGGACGTGAAGGAGACGGTCATCGGCTGGCACGGCGGCGTCGTGGCCGCCTTTCACATCTCGGCGCGCTGGGACCTCCGCCTCGAGGCCACGGCCTACCTCCTGCGCACGGACCAGAACCACAAGCCCATCACGCTGGGCGGTTCGGTCGCCTACCACTTCTAGGCCCGCCAAAAGGGTGGGCTCCCACCCGACCTTGCGGTCGGGCGGGGATTGCGGCGGTGGGATGGACTAACTGAGGGTTACTGTTGGAGGGAAGAGAAGTGGAGGGCCCGTCGGCCGAGGCCGGCGGGAAGTTGGGGGGAAGTGAAGACCGGCGTTTTCATTTGACTTTGCATCGAATGCCCGTTTCGATCTCCTGCCCATGTATACGCAAGTGCGATGCCTTCGGTTTTCCGTTTCGCCCTTCTGATTCCAACCGATTCACTTGCAGTCATTTGCCGTTACGCTGTGCGCAACGTCACGCCGGACCGGCACTCCCAAACGCGCCTTTCAGGGGACGATTTGGTGCGAAATCGACACTCCGGGAGTGAGACGGTGTCTCAGGTCCCTTCGGCCAGGGGGAGCAGCGTCGAGTCTTTCTTGATCGAGAGCGAGAGCTCGACGCGCGTGCGCACGACCCCGCGGAGCGTCTGGAGCTTTTCCCTCAGGATCCTCTCGAAATGCTCCACGTCCCGGGCCCGGATCTTCAGCCGGTAGCCGAAATCGCCCGAGATGGCGTAGCACTCCTGAACGTCGAGAAGGTTCTCGATTTCCTCGAGAAACGGCCTTTCGAAGCGCGGATGCTCCAGCATCACGTCGACGTGGGCCACGAGGGGCATGCCGACGAGCCTCGGGTCGAGGAGCGCCGTGAACCGCAGGATGAAGCCCTTGGTCTCGAGCTTCTTGATCCGCTCGTTCACCGAGGGCGTGGTCAGGCCCACGGTCTCGGCGATCCTGGCCTGCGAGATCTTGGCGTCCCGCTGGAGGATGTCGAGGATGCGGCGATCAGTGTCGTCCATATAAAATTCGGCTCTGGGGTCGAGAACCCGAACTTTATACGGTCACCGTCGCCGAGGCAACCGGAATTGGGGCCGGAGGGTCAATCGGGGTCGGAGAGGACCGCACCCTTGGGCAGGACGACGACGCCGCCCTCGGAGACGTGGAAGCGCTTCTTGTCCTCCTCGGGATCGAAACCGATCTCCATGCGCGGCGGGATCTTCACGCCCTTGTCGGCGATGACGCGCTTGAGCCGCGCGTACCGCCCGACGTCCACGCCGTCCATCAGGACGCATTCCTCGACGTGCGAGAACGAGTTGATCCTCACGCGCGGGAACAGGATCGACCGGTGGATCGTGCCGCCCGAGATGATGCCGCCCGACGCGACCAGCGAGTCCGTGGCGAGACCGATGCGCTGCGACACCGCGTCGGCGAAGACGAATTTCGCCGGGGGCAGCTGCGGGGAGTGGCTCTTGATGGACCACTTCTGGTTGTAGAGGTTGAGCGGCGGCGTGACGGAGATGAGGTCCATCGACGCGTCCCAGTAGGAATCCACCGTCCCGACGTCCCGCCAGTAGGGCGCGAGGTCCTCGTTTCCAGGGACGCGGTTCGTGGAGAAGTCGTATGCGTAGAGGCGCGCGCCGCCCTTCAGCAGGGACGGGATCAGGTTCTTGCCGAAGTCGTGCGTCGTGTCCTGGAGCGCGTCGTGCTCGAGCGCCTCGATCAGGACGGACGCGCGGAAGATGTAGTTCCCCATCGATGCGAGCGCGAGCTCCGGCTGTCCGGGGATCGCGCGCGGCTCCGCGGGCTTTTCCTCGAACCCGACGATCCGCCCGTCCGCGGCGACCTCGAGGATTCCGTAGCGCGAGGCCTCCTTGAGAGGCACCGGGAAGGCCGCGATCGTGAGGTCGTGCCCGCCGTCCTCGTGGAACGCGAGCATCGGGTTGATGTCCATCACGTAGATGTGGTCGCCGCCGAACACGCAGACGTGCGAGGGCTCCTCGTCGAACACGAGGTCGAGGTTCTGGTAGACGGCGTCCGCCGTGCCGCGGAACCAGTGCGGGCCGCGGCGCATCTGCGCGGGCACGGGGTCGACGAACTGCCCGATGTCGAACGTGAGGCGCCAGGTGCGGATGATGTGCTCGATGAGCGAGTTCGACTTGAACTGCGTGAGGACCTTGATCTTCGTGAGACCGGAGTTCACGAAGTTGTTCAGGACGAAATCGATGATCCGGTAGCGCCCGCCGAACGGCACGGCGGGCTTGGCGCGGTCCCGCGTGAGCGGGAAGAGCCGCTCGCCCATGCCGCCCGCGAGGACGACGGAGAGCACGTCTCGATGCTGGAGGATCTTCACGGCGGCGCCTCGAACGGACGCGCCCATGGTACCGCGACGAGGCCCCGCGTCTCGGGTATCGTGGCGCGGCCATGGCGACCCGCGATCTCTACGCCGCGCTCGGGATCCCGAAGTCGGCGTCCGACGCCGACGTCAAGAAGGCCTACCGCCGGCTCGCGCGCAAGTACCACCCCGACGTCAACCCCGGCGACACGACCGCGAAGAAGAAGTTCCAGGAGATCGCCTCGGCGTACGAGATCCTCAAGGACGCCAAGCGGCGCAAGCATTACGACATGACGGGCGACACGGGCGAGCCCCCCGAGCCTGGCGCGTGGCCCCCCGGCGGCGGCGTCCCGCGCGGCGCCTCCCATCCCGCCGGGTCGCCTTTCGGCAGCGGGTCCGGCGGCGGGCCCGGAGGCGGGTTTCGCTGGACGGGCGATTTCGGCGATCTCTTCTCCGAGCTCTTCTCGGGCGGCGCGCCGGGCGTCGGCCCGCGCGGCGTCGCCGAGGACGACGACGACGCGGCGGCGCAGCTGACCATCCCCTTCCGCGATGCCGTGCTGGGCGGCGCCGTGTCGTTCCGCGCGCGCCTTCCCCGGCGCTGCGCGCGGTGCGGCGGATCGGGCCGAACGGGCGGGAGCCCCTGCCCGGTCTGCCGCGGTCTCGGCGAAGTCGTCTCGAACGAGAAGATCACGATCCGCATCCCCGCCGGCGTGGCGACGGGGTCGAAGGTGCGCGTGGCGGGGAAGGGCCGGACGGAGGAGGGAGACCTCTACGTGGCTCTCACGGTCGAGCCCCACCCGTATTTCGGGCGCGAGGGCGACGACATCCTCACCGAGGTTCCCGTGACGGTGCCGGAGGCGTACGCGGGCGCCGAGATCGAGATCCCGACGATCCACGGCCCTGTGCGCGCGAAAATCCCGCCGGGGACCGCCGCCGGACAGCGCTTCCGCCTCAAGGGGTTCGGCGTGAGGAGCGGGCGCGGCGCCGACGGCGACCACTACTACCGCGTCACGATCGCGACGCCCGAGCGCGTCACGGACGAGGGGCGGAAGATCGCCGAGAAGTTTGCCGCGCTCTACGAGCGCAACCCGCGCGCGAACCTGCCGTCGGGGCTCTGACGACTACTGCTTCTCCGCCATCGTCCGGACGGCGGAGAGCGCGCTGTCGAGCTGGAAGTCGGGGCGCAGCGGAATCGTGAGCGGAGCGCGCTTCAGGGACGCCGCGTCGCCCCCCACGTAGCTCAAGCCGCCGTCGCGCACCCACCAGTACGTGGGAACACCGGCGGGCGAGATGATCGTCCCGATGGAGAGAGTGAACGGCATGTCGATGCCTGTCGGGATCGGGAACTCGAAGCCGCCCCGCCCGATCGGCGTCGTCCGCGAGTTCGACGTCCGGCCCGCCGTCGGCGTGCCCGTCGCCGCCGGAGGCTTGGTGTAATCGTCGGGGAAGCCGATGCGCAGCACGTTCTGCTTGCGCGTCGCGAGGTTCGCGAACGACACGAGGACGCCGCCGTCGCCCACCGGGTCGCGCTGCACGGCGGGGTACATGTACGAGGACGTCGGCAGGTCCCGGCTGTCCGTCGGGCCGGCGGCGCCCGCGATCTCGTTGAGATCGCGCGCGACGACGTCGTCGAGCTTCAGCGCGCCGTCCTCGATGAAGAGGGCCGCGTAGCGCGCCTGCGAGAGCGCGCTCTCCTCCCACCACACGAGCGAGAGGATCGAGCGTGTCTTCGTCACCACCTCGCCGTCGGCGTCGAAGTCCTTGTAGGCCTGCCGCGTCACGAGGAGGCGGGGGTTGACGGAGAAGTACTGGCCGGGGTTCGGAAGGAAGCGGCCGACGGACCAGCTGCCGTCGCGCAGCATCGAGACGTGAATGTCCGCGAAGAACCCCTGGACCTGCAGGCTCGTGTAGACCACGAAGACGGTCTTCGTGGAGTCGTCGTACTCGAGCGACTCCCCGAACTTGCGCAGGTCGTTGAACGTGCCGCCCACGATTCCGACCGTCGGCTCCTGTCCGGGGAGCGTCGTGCGGAGCGCGACGACCGACGTCGCGGCGTCGAACGGGTTCGCGCCGCTGATGACCTGGCCGTAGGTCGTCGTGAACACCTCGTAGAGCGAGCCGTCCTTCGCGAGCACCGCGGTCGCGGCGTCCGCACGGGCGCCCGCGAAGAGGGCGCACACCGCCGCGAGGCCGAGGACGGCCGCGATGCGGGAGGCGAAGGGTCGGCGCGAGAGGGACACGGTCAGCTCCTGAGGTTGATGACGTTTCGGAAGTCGAAGACGTCGAGGTATGCGCGGAGGTTCTTGAAGTCCGGATACAGGTGCGCGAGACGGTCGAAGTAGCCCTGCGCCGCGGGCGCGTCGCCCGAGAGATGGCAGGCCTCGCCGAGGAGGTACAGGAGGTTCTTCTCGGCCTCGAGGTCGCCGGCGACGGCGACGCGCGAGAGGCCTTCCTCGCCGAACCACCGGGCTTCCTCGAACCGGTCCTGCTTGAGGTAGCCGAAGCAGAGATCGAGGAGCGGGTACACCGTGAAGCCGCGGGCGGCTTCCTTCTCGAGCGTGTCGAGCGCCCCGTGCACGAGCGCGAGCCCCTCGGGCACGCGGTCGAGCGCGATGTGGCAATACCCGAGGTTGTCGGACCACTGCGCGCGCGACACGGAGAGCAGGGAGGCTTCGGCGCGCGTGCGCTCGAGCGCCGTGCGGTAGGCCTCGGCCGCCTCCTCGAACTTGCTGTCGGCCGCGAGCGCGTTGCCGACTTCGTTGAGGCACGCGCCGATCAGGCGCGGGTCCCCGATTTCCTCGGCGTGGCGGCGGGCCAGATTCGCGTAGAAGAAGACCTTGTTGCGCTCCTTGCGGAGCCTGTAGATCGCCGCGCTCGAATACGCCGCGCGGAACGCCGTCTGCGGCTCGCGGGTGCGCAGCAGGATCCGCTTCAGCTCGACGAGCTCGTCGGAGGCGGGGCCCGTCTCGGCGGCGGCCGCGGCGCGGCAGACGTAGATCCAGTCGACGAACGCGGGCTCGTCCGTCGCCCGCGCGGACGCGAGGGCCGCGTCGTAGCAGCCGAGCGCGGCCGCGAACTCGCCCTTCTCGAGGTGCGAGAGCGCGTCGCGGCGCGAGGCCTCGGCGGCGGAGCGGGCGTCGACTGCCGGCTCAGCCATTGGTGTCGTCTCCGGGGTCTTCCTCGCCCTTCGCCTTCTCGATCTGCATCTTCTTGAAGGCGATGAACTCGGCGACTTCGCGGCGGGAATCCTCGGGGAGCGCGGCCCAGTCCTCGAACGGCGCGGCCGCTCCGGGGGTTTCCCGGGCGACGGCCGGTTCGGCGGAGGGCTCCTCGAAGAAGTGGCTCATGGACAGCTCGAACACCTGCAGGATCCTGAAGAGAGTGTCGAGACCGACCTTGTACTCACCGTTTTCCATGCGGGAGAGGTCGGACTGCGTGACCCCGATGCGCGCGGCGAGATCCGCCTGGGTCAGATGCCGGCTTTTCCGGATCTGCCGGATCTTCTGCCCCACGAGGAGAATCTGGGATGCACGCGGTACGGCACTCATGGTCGCTGACCGGTTAAGATAGCCCTTCCGCGGTGCCATTTCAAGCCCGTTCCGCGCCGCCCGAGGGACGCTAGTTCGTTGAAGAACAAGGTTTTCCTGCTCTCCCAGCTGCTCCGGAGGGACCTCGCCGCCCGGTACGCCGGGAGCTTCGCGGGGCCGTTCTGGGCCATCCTGAATCCGGCGATCATGTGCGCGCTCAACGCGTTCGTTTTCGCGTACGTCCTCAAGGTCCCCACGCCGAAGGGGTTCCAGGGGACGTTCGTCGAGTTCCTGCTCGCCGGAATGCTCCCCTGGCTGGGGATCCAGGAGGCGATCGTCCGGGGTACGACCTCCGTCACGGACCAGGCCCACCTCGTCAAGAAGCTGAAGTTTCCGGTCGCCCTCCTGACGCTCTCCTCCGTCGGGGCCGCGCTCGTGATCCAGACGATCTCGATCGCGCTCCTGACGGGGTTCCTCCTCGTGGCGGGCCGCGGCTCGGTGGATCCGCTCCTCCTTGCCGCCGCGTTCGCCTTCGAGCTCCTTCTCCTCGTGGGGCCGGCCCTGATCCTCGCGTCGCTCAACCCGTTCTTCCGGGACCTCGCGCAGATCCTCCCGCCCGTCCTCATGATCGCGTTCTACGTGACGCCGATCCTGTATCCGGAATCCCTGATGCCCGCGTGGGCCACGCCGCTTCTCACGTTCAATCCGCTGCGCGACGTCATCGCTCTTTTCCGCGCGGCGCTCTTCGGGATGCCGGTGCCGCCGTGGCGCCGTCTCGGCATCGAAACCGCGGCATTCATCGTGCTAGGCTTTCTGGGACGTCAGCTCTATCGCCGGTTGCGTCCGGCCTTCGCAGACGTTCTCTGAGCCCCGAATTCCGCTCGCCCGCCGGCCGAAGGCCGCCGGGTTTCGTGCGTCGACAGGAGATTTCGTGAAACGTTTCCTCCCCGTTCTCGTGGCCGCCGCGGCCCTCGGCTGCACGTCGTCGACTCCGCCCGCGGCGCCCGCGCCGGCTCCGGCCACGACGGCTCCGAATCCGACCCTCGAGGAACGCGCGAAGACGAACGTGAAGGTCCAGGAGGCGCTCGGCATCAAGCCCCCCGCGGACGTCGACGACGACACGCCGGTCGATCCGGTGCCGTACGTGGACCCCGCCACCGGCAAGCGGCTCCTCCGGCTGCCCAAGGGCGGCCAGTATTTCGAGAAGGACGGACGAGTCTTCCTCGCGATCGTCAACAGCCCGGGATTCCCGATCCTCAGCCAGGACGAGACGGCCTTCATCGTCGAGGCGCCGCCCGAGAGGAAGAAGCCCGATCCGAACGCGAAGAAAGCGCCCGCTCCCGAGGATCTCAAGCCGATCATCGAGCTGCCGCAGAGCGAGGCCGGGGTCGTAACCCCGAAGGTGTCGAAGGATCCGCTGCGCTTCGAGGAGATCTCGGCCGGCCTGCCGCGCTCGGGCATGTGGCGCGAGAACTTCGACATGGGCGACGTGCTCGGGCTCGGCCATCCCCAGATCGTCGCCCCTCCGGCGCGGCTGACGGGAGCGACGCTCAAGGTCTTCCGGCTCGACAAGGACGACGCGGGGAAGTGGCGCTGGCGCGAAGTTCCGCTCGAGCTCGAGAACCCCGACAAGATCGACGCCGCCTACGGCGCCGCCGCCGTCGCGGACATGGACGGGGACGGAAAGCTCGACATCGTCTTCGGCGGCCACGGCTCCGGCCCGGCCATCGCCTTCAACAAGGGCGCAGGCAAGTTCTCGATCGAGTCGCGCGGCCTCCCGCGGCAGCTCTCGACGCGGGCGATCGCGATCGGCGACCTGAACGGCGACGGAAAGAAGGACCTTCTCGTCGTGTCCGACGACCCCGAGTGGATCCGGACCGGTGGCGTTCCCGTGCGGGAGGCGGACGGATACCTGCGCGGATTCGACGTGCGCGCCTTCCTGAGCGAAGGGTCCACGTTCCGCGACGTTCACACGGGTCTCGAGGGCGCCTGCTTCGGCTACGCGGTTGCCGTGGCCCTTCCCCGGGACGCGAGCGCCGGGCTGCCGTTCTACACGTCGGGCTGCCGCTACACGGGAGCCACGTCGAACCTCTACGAATTCGACCCGAAGGCCGAGGAGTTCCGTTACGTCGGAGTCGGGGTCATCGAAGGCTACGGCCAGGCCTCCGGCGCGGCGGCCGGCACGTACATGGGGCGCCCCGCCCTCTTCGCTTCGTGGTTCAAGCGCACGCCGTCGGGCGGCGCGCCGAAGATCGACGGCCAGGGCATCACCGTCTACTACCGCGGCGCGGACGGCAAGGTCACGGGCAAGCGCATCGTGAAGACGCTCCAGTACGACTCGCCGTCCCCCGCGATCGTCGCCGGAGACCTGAACGGCGACGGCCTGGACGACGTCGTGTGGGCGGACGAGAGCGCGCACAAGGTGCGAGTCCTCTTTCAGAATCCCGGCGGCGAGTTCGAGGAGCTGGCCGCAGACCGGGAGCCCTCCTTCGTGAACCACCCGACGTCCCTGCGCATCGCCGACGTGGACGGCGACGGCCAGCCGGACGTCGTCCTCATGTACCAGTACCTCACCGGCGACGAAACCCGCGCGGGGGGGTTCCGGGTGTTTCGCGGCCTCGGGAAGTGAGATTCCGGGGGGGCCGGACACTAGTCCTGTAGATATGCGGCCCCAACATAATTTTCGGGATTGGCCTTGACATCGGGGAATTTCACCCCTATCGTCTGCCCAATGTTCGGGAAATCTCTATCCGATTCGATGCTTTTCTCGCTTCCGGTAAAGGGAAGCTTCGCTTCTGAAAAAATTGCGGGAGGTGATTCAATATCGCAGGCGGCGAGAGCCCGGATTTCATTCCTGAAGAACGACGAAATCACCCGTATCAATTGAATTCACTGGTAGGAGAAAAAATGAAGAAATTTTCCGTTCTGATCGCGCTCGTGCTGCTCGCGGTTGCGGGCACCGGCTACGCGGTCACCTGCTCGTACGACAACGTGCCGGCGGCGACGCTGCTCGTTCCGTACTTCAAGGTTTCCCTCAACGGCGCCACGGACTACCCGATCCCGTCCGGCGGCACCGACACGCTCGTGTCGGTCGTGAACGTGTCGTCGCCCGGCGTCATCGCTCACGTCACGGTCTGGAACAAGTACTCCAAGGCCGTCATCGACTTCAACCTTCCGCTCACCGGCAAGGACACCGTGTCCTTCTCGATGCGCGACATCCTCAACGGCAAGCTGAGCCCGAACCTGCCGCAGTACGACACGACGAAGTACCCCATCGATCCGTGCGGCCTGGTCAACCCCGGCAAGCCGAGCGCGACGTATCAGCCGAGCGTGGGCTGGGGCCAGACCCAGTTCATCCGCTTCTCGCACCCGGAAGCGATCAACCTCACGACGGACGTCATCCGCTCGATCTCCCAGTACAACCTGACCTCGGTTGACGCCATCGGCGCGCTCTTCCGCCCGACGGTGTGGGATTCGCTCGACGAGTCCGGCGACGTCACGTCCTGGACCACGTCCAAGGGCGCCAACATCCTCGACGTCGACAACCCGCAGTGCGGCTGGGCCAACGGCACCGACAGCGTCTACAAGGATGCCCTCAGCGGCTACCTGACGATCGACGTCGTCAACTACTGCACGAACTACTTCCCTGACCAGGCCCAGTTCTACAACGAAGATGCGATCGCGACGATCGGCTGGGGCACGACGTACACCCCGAACGTCCTCATCGGCGACATCTTCTTCGTGGACACGGCTGCCAACGGCGGCAACATCTCCGGCGACCCGGCCGTTGCCCTCGAGTTCGACTCGCGTCTCCCCTACACGTCCACCACGAAGACCTTCTTCGGCAAGTTCGTCGCCACGACGGCGATCGCGGCTTGCGCGACTGAGGGAACGGTCGGCTGCGCCGCGGCCCCGTACTTCGCCCCCGCGAGCTTCGTGTTCCCCGGCGACGGCCGCGAGCCGCTCGGCGACCACTACGCCTTCCGCTACCTGGCCGACTCGGCCGCTGGCCTCCAGTCCTGGATCCAGGTCTGGCGCAGCGACCTCTACGGCGGCACCGCTGTGAACCTCTGTGGCTGGGCGAACCCCGCCGGCAACAAGGGCGCCGCGGGCACCGGCTTCTATGACGCCATCCACCAGGTCGGCGTTCTCGCGTACGACGCCGACGAGAACCTCTTCGGCGGCGTGGGCATCCCGCCCGGCCCGTCCGGTCAGCCGGCCGGCACGACCTCGAACACGTACATCTTCCTCGAGTCGCAGCGCATCAACCTCGCCGCGACGGCCGACTGGAACCCCGCTGGGTTCAAGTTCGGTTGGGTCGACCTGACGCTCCGTGGCGCGACGATGACGGGCGCTGCGGCCAACTCGGGCCTCTACAACATGGGTTGGGTTGGTGTTCAGCACACCGCGCCTGGCGCCTTCATCAGCGTCGGCCACGCGGCTGCGAACCTCGACAACCAGTTCCAGTGCCGGCCCTCCATCGGCCAGGGCACCGGTACCCAGAACTGATTTCCTGACGTCTCAGGAGAGCGGGCGGCTTCGGCCGCCCGCTTTTTTTTTCGTGAGGACGGGGTGAAAGATCGGTCCGGGCCGCCGCACTTCCTCTCGTAGGCGGAGCCAATCGCCTGTGATTGCTGTGTCTGGACAAGCCGGGACTCAGCGAGATACGATCCGTATGTCGTTCCCTGTCAGCTCCTTGCCCGGGAAGGAGCCCCATCCGAACAACGCGCGGCGGAACCAAAACCACATGAACTTTCCAACGGCCAGTCAGCGCCTCGCGCCTCTCCGGCGCGCGGCATTCGCCATTGCCCTTCTCGGGCTCGCCGGGATCACCCTCCGGGTCGACGCCCAGGGCTGCTCCGTCCTTGCGCCCACCGACTTCGAGCCGAATCCGCCGGGGCCGGCGGGCGCGCGCCCGGGGTCGCTTTCGGCCGCATACAACAACAACCTCTCGCTCTACCGGGCGGGCGCGGGCGGGCCGTGGCGGCTGCTGCTGCAGGAGTCCTTCGGGTACTCGGTCCTCGACCTCTCGAACCCCGCGAACCCGACGGTCATCCGCTGGGACGACCTGCGCTACACCCCCACGCCCGACTCGAATCCGATCCCGCAGCACGGCGACGGGCAGAGCTACATCCAGACAGTCGCGGTGTCGCCCGACGGGGTCCGCGCGGCATTCTCGGTGAGCGGCCCGGCGGAGCCCGACTGGCACACGATGGTCGGGCGCGCCGACCCCAACAACGGCTTCGGCATCTGGGGCGACTTCGGCAACTCGCGCGCCTCCGGCACGGTCGTCCAGCAGGTCGGGTCGCGCTACATCGCCTACTCGACTCTCGGGACCGCGGCGGCCTCCGCGGCCGACGTCACGACGCTTCCGACCGCGCTCGGGTCGCTGAACGTCCCCTACGAGACGACGAACTGGCCGGCCGGCACCGGACTCGGCCTCGCGGGCGGGTTCCTGTACTACATCGCGGGGAGCGCGATCCAGGTCATCGACGCTTCGATCCCCGGCCCCGTGGGAAACATCACCTCCGGCTACCCGAAGCTGACGATCACGAGCGCGATGGTTCCCGACTTCGGGGGGCGGACGCCGCAGTACGTCTCGGGCGCCGTCGACCCGGCGAACGCGAACAAGCTGTGGCTCCTCGTGGCGCTCGGGCCGATCCTCGGCCAGGAGAACTCGCCGAGCTACGGCCTCGTCTCGGTCACGCGGGACGGCGGCCCACTCCCGAACCCCGTGTCCGCGGGCGCCGCCTACCGCATTCCCGCGGTCGCGGGCGAGACCTGGGTGAACGTCGGCCCGGCCTCCTCCCTCGTCGTGAAGAACGGCACGCTCTACGCGCTCATGTGGTCCAACCGCCGGGCGCCGAGCTACCGGTTCGGCATGTTCTCGACGACGGTGGCGGCGTGGGCGACGGCCTCGACCACGGCGAGCACGTCTGTCGTGAACAACCCGAATTTCAGCGTCGGGTCGACCATGGGCTTCGTCGACGGGCCCGGAAACACGCTCTACGGCTACGCCGCGTCCGGCGACGCCTGGGTCGTCCCGTTCTCGTGCGCCTCGCCCGACACGCCCGCGTCGTCCAGCCTGACGGTTGTGAACGACAGCGCGGGCGGCGCCGCGGTCGCGGATGGAGGCACCGTCTTCGTCGGCGACCAGCTCACGATCGTCCCGTCCGTCGTCCCGCAGCCGGCGTCGAGGCCCCTCACCTCGTGGAGCTTCGATTTCGACTTCCATGGCAGCGCGGTCGAGGACGCCGGGACTTCTCCCCGCATCAAGAACCCCGACCAAAGCATGGCCGTAAACGGCCCGACGCCTCCCGCGCAGAACATCCTCGTCGGGCCCTGCGACCCGATGGGCGTTCCGGCAGGCGTTCCGTCGACCGGCGTGGGCTGCTGGACGTCGGTCCAGGGAAACTCCGCCTCGGCGGGCGGGACTCCGGACTTCGGGCCCGATCCTCAGGGCGTCGGCAACACCAAGGCTCTGAAGATTGCCTTCGAAGCCACGAACTCGCTGGGCATCTCGAACACGGCCGTCTTCACCGTGAACTGGAAGATCCCCGCGACGCGCGTCGCGTCCACGCAGGTCCTCTCGGGCCAGCCGCTCTTGAGCGCCTCGGACGGCCATCCGATCAGCTACAAGTGGTATTTCGGAACGGCGCCGAACAACCTGCTCGTGGCCGGGGCGCCCACGCCATGCACCGGGCCGACTTGCGTGCCGACCTCGGGCACGTCGTACTACTGGCTCACGGCCACGTACGCGAACGGCTTCTCGACGCCCGACTACGTCGCCGGCACCACGCCGGGCCTGCCGTTCACGGTGACTAACTTCGTTCCCGTCTTCACGGTGAACGGCGCGTCGACGGGACCGATCACCGCGTACACGTTCCAGACGCTCCTGATCCAGAACAACTCGCAGCGCGGCTCCGGGATCACGGCGACGTACCAGTCCTCGCTCTGCGTCGCGCCGTGTGCGGACAACTTCGTGGCTCTATCCGGCATGCCGGACAGCGCGGGCGCCTCGACCGCGATCGCCGTCCCGACAACCCCCGGAAGCTACGTCCTCAAGATCCGGGCGAACTACACGGGGGCGCCAGCGGGTCGGCGACGTGGCCCGACCCGGCCACGACCCCGAGCGGTTTCCCGATCACCGTCAGCAACGCGCCCCCGCCGGTCAACGTGACGGCCAGCGCCAATCCGACAATCGTGGATCGGGGCCAGACAGTCACCCTCGCATGCTCGGCGACTGGCGGAACGGGCACCGGATATTCCTACGAGTGGGCGGGCACGGTGGGCGGGCCGTTCAGCACCCAGCAGAACTTCTCGTTCACGGCTTCGAATAATTCGCCCCAGGACGTCACGAGCACCTACTACTGTACGGTGAGGGACAGCGCCGGCACCCAGGGGTTCAATTCAGCCAGCGTGACGGTACGAAAGGCCCCGGCCTCCTCTCCCATCTCCGTGAACGCGTACGCGAACCCGAACCCCGCGAACGTCGGCAACCAGGTGACCCTCACGTGCCTGGCGACCGGAGGGAACGGGTCGTACAACTACGCGTGGTACGGCCCGACGGGCGGCAGCTTCAGCTCGCAGCAGGTCTTCACGTTCACGGCGTCGAACGGCTCGTCGTCCGACGTTCAGACCACGTACACGTGCAGCGTCTCGGATAGCGCCGGGGCGAGCGGCTCGAACATCGTCACCCACGTCGTGCGCGCCAGCGGTCCGCCGGCGCCGGCTTGCACGGCGGTGGACTACACGCTCAGGGACTACCTCTCGCAGCAGACGATCGTTCCGGTGGGCTCGGGCCAGTTCAGCGCCTACCAGGTCAGCGTGGGGCAGGTGCTCCAGTTCGTGCCGACGGTGTCGACGTTCACGACGTACAGCTGGACCTTCGGCGACGGCAGCACGTCGACACAGCAGGCGCCGCAGTACGCCTACCAGACCGGGGGCACGCGCAACGCCGTGCTGACCGCCTCGGGCGGCCTCGCGTGCACCGTTCCCGCGTCCTATACCCTCATCGTGTCCGGTCCGACCGGGAACTTCTCGGCCGCGTACGAGGACGCCTCGGCGATCACCTACTCCAACGTGACGGCGTTCAAGAACATCGTCTTCACGGCGTACGACGCGCCCGGAGCCGTGGACGCCTATTCGTGGGACTTCGGCGACAACACGGCGCACGCGACGGGCCAGACGCCGCCGCCGCACGCGTTCGCTCCGGGCACGTGGACGGTCACGCTCACGGTCACGAAAGGCGCGGCGAGCGTCAACCAGACGCTCGTCCTCACGGTCATCCCGCCGCCCGAGCCCCCGAGGTGGATCGTGCCGGGCATGGCCAACTCGACGTCCGCGTTGACGGGAGCGCACTGGCAGTCCGACGTCACGATCTTCAATCCACATCCGACCATCCCCGCGACCTACTCCGTCGCGTTCCTCGACGCGACGAACCCCTACGCGCCGCTGAGCTTCAAGCAGCTCGTCGTCCCGCCGCTCAACTCGCTCGGGTCCCCGAACCTTCTGGGTGACTTCTTCGGCCAGCCCAACGGCGCCTACGGCTCGTTCATGGTGCGCGGCGACGTCGCGCCGCTCGCGCCGGTCATCACGGCCCGCACGTTCAACAACGGCGATCCCGCGAAGGGCACGTTCGGCCTCTCGGTGCCCCCGGCCTCGGCCGCGGGCGGCGTGTCGGCGCAGGCGTCCGCAGCCGCTTCGGTCCTGATCGGTCTCAAGCAGAACGCCGCGGCGTACACGAACATCGGCATCGTGAACCTCAAGAACGACTCGGCGAAGGTCCGGCTCAACTTCTTCGACGGCACGTCGGCGGCGTTCCTCGGCACGAAGGACGTCGACCTCGCGGCCTATCAGTCGACCCAGATCTCCCGCGCCCTCGAAGCCGCCGGCTACGCCGGAACGAGCGACCTCTACACCGTGAAGGTCACGATCCTGGAGGGGACCGCCGTCTACCCGTACGCGACGGTCATCGACCTCAATTCGACCGATCCGGTCGTCGTGACGCCTACCGATGCGCCTTCGAACTCCTACCGCGTGCCGGGCATCATTCGGCTGACCGGCGCGAACGGCGAGAAGTGGCGCAGCCGGGTGACGCTCTCGAACCCGTCGACCACGTCGCGCAAGGTCCACATGGTGTTCTCGTACATCGCGTGCAACACGAACGGCTGCTCGAGCCTGAACAGCACCCAGGGCGACGTCCTGATGACGCCGGGACAGACGCAGCAGTGGGACGACTTCGTCAAGGTCTGGCTCACCGTCAAGGGCTTCATCCCCGTGGACGACGGGACGAGCTACGCGAGCTCGTTCCTCGACGTCTCGCCGGCGGCCGGCGACGCGAACCAGGATCCAGTCGTCGTCCTCGGCGAGACGTACAACGACACGCTGGCCGGCCACGTCGGTCTTCAGATTCCGGGCTACACGCCGCTCGACGGCGCGAGCCGGGTGGGCGCGTACAAGCGCCTCGCCCTGACGGGCCTCGCCTCGACCGCCGGGTACCGGACGAACCTCGCGCTCTTCGCCGTGGCGGGGTCCTCCGCCCGGTGGGTCAACGTTCACGTGTACGCGCCGGGCGGCGCGAGCCTCCGCGACATCCCCGTCTACGTCGACGGCTTCGTCCAGCTCTCCAGCGGAACGCTCTTCGGCGGCCTCGCCGGCGACCTCTCGCGGTTGTCGGTCGTCGTCGACAACATCGACGACGGGCTCACGGTGGCGGGCTACGCGACGATCATCGACAACACGTCGGGTGACGCCACGTTCGTGAAGGCGACGCCCGTCCCCTGACCTGACCTCGCGACACGCTCTCGAAACCGGCCCGGACCCCGCGTCCGGGCCGTTCTTTTTCGGGGCCGCGCGAGCCGCAGGGCGGATAACATCCCCGAGACCCATGCCCGAGACGCCGGCGACGTATTCCTTCTCGAACCTCTCGAAGGTCTACCGGATCTACGAGGCTCCGCGCGACCGGCTCGTCGAGGCCCTCACGGGCCGGCCGCGGCACGCCGAGGTGCACGCACTGCGGGGCGTCTCGGCTTCGATCGCGAAGGGCGCGGTCCTCGGCGTCGTCGGCGAGAACGGATCCGGGAAGAGCACGCTCTTCAAGATCCTCGCGGGCACCACGGCCGCCACGTCCGGCTCCGTGAGCATCCCGGGGCGGATCGCGTCGATCCTCGAGCTGGGCTCGTCCTTCCACCCGGAGGACACGGGCCGGCGGAACGTGATCCTCCAGGCCGCGCTCGCGGGCCTCTCGCGCGAAGAGGTCGCCGCGGCGCTGCCCGAGATCGAGGAGTTCGCCGAGCTCGGCGACTTCTTCGACCGCCCCGTGAAGACGTACTCGTCGGGCATGCAGATGCGCCTCGCGTTCTCCGTGGCGACCGCGGTGCTGCCGGACGTGATCCTCCTCGACGAGGCGCTCGCCGTGGGCGACGGACGCTTCCAGAAGAAGTGCGTGGACCGGATCTTCGAGCTCAAGGCGTCCGGGAAGACGATCTTCTTCTGCAGCCACGCCATGTACTTCATCTCGACGCTGTGCGACCGCGCGATCTGGCTGAACGCGGGAAGCGTGGCCGCGGAGGGAGACGCGCAAAGCGTCGTCCTCGCGTACGAACGGTTTCTTGCCCGCAAGGACGCCCCCTCCGCCCATCACCCGCACCCGCCCGCCGATTCGAAGGGGCGCATCACCGGCTTCACGCTGGTCGGCGCGGACGGGCGCGAGATGGAGGAGTTCCGGCCGAACGAGCCGTGGATCGCCGAGATCGCGTTCGAGGGCGACACGCCCGAGCGGCTCATGCAGGTGCACCTCGGCGTCGCGACGCTCGACAACGTGGAGCTGTTCACGGCCGAGTCCAAGACGGACGGCGCCGGCCCCTTCGGAGGCCGGGCGCGGCACAAGGTCCGGGTCCGGATCGACGAGCTCCCGCTCTGGAAGGGGGAGTTCGTCGCGACCGTGTTCCTCGGCGACGAGAAGGCGCTCGCGCTCTACGACTCGCGGAGCCGCACGTTCCGTGTCGAGTCGGACACGTGGCGCAACGGGCTCATGCGGCCCCCGCTCGCGTGGGAATCGCTGTGAAGATCGTCTACGTCCTCGAGTCCCTCGAGCTCTCGGGAGGCGTCAAGGTCGTCGTCGAGCACGCCGAGGGGCTGCGCGGCCGCGGCCACGACGTGACGATCGTGACGCGCGACGCGCGCCACGCGTGGCTGAGCGTCGGCGTGCCCGTCGTCGAGGTCGCCGCGTTCGACGCAACCACCCTGCCCGAGGCGGACGTCCACGTCGCGACGTGGTTCCCGACGGTCCCCCCCGTCGTCCGCGCCCGCCGTGCCGCGAAGGTCTTTCACTTCTGCCAGGGGTACGAGGCGCCGCACCCGCACACGTTCCACCGGCTGGACGAGATCGACGAGGCCTACCGGCAGAACGTGCCGAAGCTGCTCGTGTCGGCCCACCTCGAGGCGGTCCTCGCCCCGCGTTACCCCGGCCCCTACTTCGTGCTCCCGCAGGCGATTCCCGCGGCCTTCTTCGCGCCGCCCGATCCGCAACGCGACGCGCCCCGCCGCCCGCCCACCGTGGGCGTCGTCGGCCCCTTCGAGGCGCCCCTGAAGGGAATCGCCGTCGCGCTCGAGGCCGTCGCGCACCTGCGCGGCACGGGGCGCGACGTCCGGCTCTACCGCGCGAGCGCGCTTCCCCCGTCGATCGAGGAAAAACAGCTGCTCGACGCGGATGTCTATGGCCACGCGCTCCCCGCCGACGTGATGCCGATCTGGTACCACGCGTGCGACGTCCTGCTGTTCCCGTCCTTCGATGCCGAGGGGTTCGGGCTCCCGCCGCTCGAGGCGATGGCCGCCGGGGTTCCCGTCGTCATCTCCGACATCCCGTCGCTCGTCGTCCTGCCCGAGGACGCCGTGTCCCGGGTGCCGGCCGGCGACGCGTCGGGAATGGCCCGCGAGACGGCGCGCCTGCTCGACGAGCCGTGGCTCTGGGCGACGCGCCGGGCCAAGGGTCTGGAGGCCGCGCGGACGTTTTCGCTGGACCGCGTCCTCGACCGCCTCGAGGAAATCTTCGCTCAGAAGACTTCGTGATCGAGGAAGCGATAGTCGAAGGCGGCGCCTTCGGCGGCGGCGTCCACGTCGGCGCGGAAAGAGCGCACGACGAGGTGCGTGTCCGTCGCGGCCTCGGTGAACCCCAGCTCGCCCGTGAGGCGCGCGTGAAGCGCGCCGCGGCGGGGGAGACGGACCTCGAGGACGCGGGCGCGCCCCGTGACTTCGGCCGCGACACCCGCGAGGAGATCGGGCAGAGCGCCGCCGTCCGTGCTCTCGGCCTGCAGGTCCACGAGGAGCGCGCGGTCGCCCACGATGCGCACGGCCGCGAACGCACGGGCGCGTCCCGTGAAGTCCACGGCGTGGAAGAGCTCGTAGGGGACGCCGGGGCGGGACAGGAGCCTCCACGCCAGTGCGGCGGCGGACCGGTTCGTCCGCCAGCCCGATGCCGCGTGCAGCGCGTCGGCGAGGCGGTCGTGCGCGGCGCCGAGCGCGGCGGCGCGCGCGACGCGCCGGAAGGAGAAGCGCGAGCGCCGGAGAGGCGGGTCGAGAGGGCGCGCGAGCTGGCCCGCGGCCTCGATCGTCTTCACGCCCAGGAGGCGCTCCTCGGCGCGCCGGGCGCGCTCGTTCGGAAAGCCGAAGTCGAGCGGGATGCCGGCGGCGGCGTTGATCGTCACGTACGCCTTGCCGACGTCCGAGAAGACGTTGCGGTGTCCCAGCTTCCGCGCGTCCGGATGCGTCATGACGTCGCCGGTCGCGGCGCCGGGGAGGTCGCGGCCCGCGCCGCGGTAGCGCGTGCCGATCGCTCCGAAGAACCCCACGGCGCGCCCGTCCTCGATCGCGACGACCGACGTCGCGCGGTGCGGGTTCGCGTCGTACTTCCACGCCCATTCGGCGGCGCTCGGGGGCGCGCCGAACGCGGCCTCGGCCAGGGCGAGGAGAAGCGGCCGGTCGGACGCTTCGGCGGCGCGGATCTCGACGGCCATCGGGCTGAAAATACCCCATGCCCGTGATCTCTGCCGTCCTCGTGAGCTACCGGTCGGGCGCGCTCGCCGCGCGCGCCCTCGAAAGCCTGCGGGAGGACGCCGCGCGCTCGGGCCTCTCGCTCGAGACGATCGCCGTCGTGAACTCCGACGACGCGGCCGAGGCGCGCTCCCTCGAGGGCGCCGCCGACCGCGTTCTCGTCCCGGGTCGCAATCTCGGCTACGCGGGCGGCCTGAACGCGGGCGCGCGGGCCGCCTCGGGCGAGATCCTCGTCCTCTCGAACCCCGACGTCCTCGTCCGCCCGGGCGCGCTCGCCGCGCTCGCGGGGGCCGCGCGCGAGCGCCTCGCCGCCGCGGGCCCGGCGCTCTTCCTCGACGAGGGCGAGACGATTCACATGCCGCCCGCCGAAGAGCCGCATCCCTTCGCCCTCGCGCGCCGGCGGCTCGCGGGGACGCCGGCGGCCTTCCGCCGGGGGCTGCGCCGGGCCGCCGCAGCGGCGGAGGCGGCCGCCCGCGGCGAGACTCGCGCCGTGGAGGCGCTTTCCGGAGCGCTCGTCGCCGTGTCGCGCGCGACGCTCGAGCGCGTGGGCCCGTTCGACGAGGCCTATGCGCTGTACTACGAGGAGAACGACTGGCAGCGCCGGCTGCGGAAGATGGGGGGCGCGCTCCGGGGCGTCGGCGCCGCGCGCGTCGTCCACGCGTACAACAGCAGCGCGCGCCTCGAGCCCCGCGCGGCCGCGTGGTTCGCGGAATCCGAGCGCCGTTACTTCGCGACGCACTTCGGCGCGCGCGGCTCGGCCGCGCTCGATGCGCTCGCGGCGCACGCGCCGCCAGCGCCACCAGCGTTGGCGCCCGCCCCGGCGGGGGAGGGCGCGCTGCGCCTCCCGCGCCCCGCGGCCGTCGCCCTGTCGCCGCTCGCGGATTTCTCTTCTTTCGCGTTCGTGCCGCGCGCGCCGGCGGGCGCATGGCGCCCGCCGGCGGACGTCGTCGCGGGCTTCGGCGGTGCGCCCTGGTACGCGCGCGCCGTCGATCAGGTCTCGTTCGAGATCCTCGGAGAAGAGAAGATTTCTTAGAAGGTGAAGAGGGACTTCAAGCGGCGGCGGAGCGCGGCGAGTGATGCCTGCGCAGGCGATCCGGCCGCTCTCTTCTCATTCGAAGAAAATCCCTCTTCAATCCCCGTTCCCGCCGCCACCCACGCCCGCGCGGCGGGCGGGGCGGCGCGGAGCGCCTCGGCCGTCCGGCGGTAGGGCCGGAACCAGAGCTCCATTTCCTTCTCCGGCTCGGCGCCGTCGAGCGCCACCGCCCCTGCGCGGAAGCCGGCGAGGACGAGCTCGTTCGCGAGCGCGAGGCGGTCGGTCGTCGCGGGCGTGAGCGGGCCGGGCGGGACGACGACGAGGAGGTCGTGCGGAACGGGGGGACGGTCGTCCGGGAGGATCCACTCGTACGTCTGGGCGTCGCGCACGGCGCCGAGGTCGTTCCGGCGCCCGAACTCCTGGAACTCCTTCTCGTGCACGGCCCGCCACCGCCCCATGAGGATCTCCATGTTGCGGGCCGTGCGCGCGGCGCCGTCCGTGAAGCTCCCGCCGTGCCGGTGGTAGATCCAGACGTCGTCCGCGACGACGCAGCGGCGGCCCGCGGCGCGCGCGCGGTAGTGAAGGTCCGTCTCCTCGCAGTAGCCGCGGCCGAAGATCGTGTCGAAGACGCCGAGCGACGTGATCACGTCGCGCTTCACGAGGAGGCAGAAGCCCACGACCGTGACGGCGTCGGGGTAGCGCGCCGGGCTCGTCCGCCCGACGCGGCGGGCGAACGAGAAGACGTCCTCGCCCTCGGGCAGCTTCACGGAGAGGTTCACGGCGCCGTTCGAGAGCGGCGTCGCGAGGCCGATCGCGGGGTCCTTCTCGCAGCCCGCGACCATCCGCTCGAGGGCGCCCTCCGTCAGGAGCGTGTCGCTGTTCAGGAGGCAGACCCACGGCGCATCCGAGAAGAGGAGCCCCCGGTTCGCGGTCTCGACGAAGCCGAGGTTCCGCTCGTTCTCGAGGAGGACGATTCCGTCCTGCGCCCGCAGGAAGGCCGTCGTCGCCTCGTCGCTCGCGTCGTTCACCACGACGACCCGGGCCCAGGCGGGCGCGAACTTCCTCACGCTCGCGAGGCACGCGCGCGTCGAGCCGAGCGCGTTGTAGACGGGGATCACGAGGTCGCAGCGGACCGCGGAAGGGGAGGGCGTCATTTGCGGAGCCGTTCCTTCAGGCGCCACCACGGCGTGAAGAAGCGCCACACGCGCGACCGGTAGATCTGTTCGAGCGTCGCGTCGCGCTTGGCCAGCTCGGCGCGGAGGTGGCTGTTCTGGACGGCGAGAGACTGCTCGCGCGTCGCGGATTCCTCGCGGAAGCGGCTTGCGTCTTCACGCGTCGCCGCGAGCTCGGACTCGAGCCGCGCGGCACGCGCGGCCTGCGCGTCGAGGGCGGCGCGCGCTCCGTTCGCCTCCGCCTCGGCGCGCGCGTACTCCCCTACGAGAAAGCTCTCACGGCCGAGCGCTGCTTCGAGGTCGCCGACGACGCCGTCCACGAACGCCACCATCGCCTCCGGTGTCGTGGACGCGGCGTGCTTGGCGTAGAGGCGCCGGCGCGCCGCCTGCGAGGCCGGAGAGCCCCACGGAGTCGTCTCCGTGACGTTCGAGCCCGCGCGGACGCGGTAGACGGCTGTCACCTCGGGCACGTGGGCGACCGGAACGAGACGCGAGAGGCGGATCAGGAAGTCCCAGTCCTCGAAGAGGTCGAACGCCGGGTCGAAGCCCCCGGCTGCGTCCGCGAGCGCGCGCTCGTGGCCGAGCGCCAGGAGCGGGACGTCGTTCTTCAGGAGGATGCGGCCCGCGTCCAGCGGGCGGTCGTACGTCGTGATCGTCGCGCCGTCGTGAAAGGAGCCGTCCGCGCCGCGTTCCTGGCGCGTCTGCCGGACGGACGTGTGCGCCGCACGGGCTCCCGCGGCGCGCGCGGCCTCGAGCGCGGCGAGGTGGTGGGGCAGGTAGACGTCGTCGTCGTCGAGGTACGCGATCCAGCCCCCGCGGGCCGCCGCGAGTCCCGCGTTGAGCGCGCGCGTGCGGCCCCCCGGCGCCGGCGGGACGACGACACGCAGCCCTCGGCCGGGCGCCGGCGCGAGGAGCGCCTCGGGCAGGGGCCCGCCGTCGTTCACGAGGACCGTCTCGAAGTCCCGGAAAGTCTGCGCGCGGAGGCTCGCGAGCGCCTCGGCGAGGAGGTCGGGGCGGTCCTTCGTGCGCAGGATGACGGACACCCGCGGACTCGGCTGTGCGGCGTCCACGGAGGGAGTTTAAGCTTCCGGGGTGATCTCCGACGAGCTTCCGGACGAGCGCGCGCTCGTCCCGTACGAGGCGTCGCGCTTCGACGCGCGGCGCGTCCTCGTCCTCGCGCCGCACCCGGACGACGAGGTCTTCGGCTGCGGGGGAGCGCTCGCGGACCTCGCGTCGCGCGGCGCCACGATCGACGTCCTCCTCGTGACGGACGGAGCAGCGGGAGCTTCGGACGACGCGGGTCGCCGCGCGATCGCGGCACGGCGGGCGGACGAATCGCGCGCGGCGCTCGCGCTCCTCGGCGGCGGCGCCGTGCACGAGGGCGGCCTGCCGGACCGCGGCCTCAGCGGCCGGGCGAATGATCTCGAGGGCCTCGTCGCGCTCTGGCTCGCGCAGGCGGCGCCGGACGTCGTCTTCTGCCCCTCTCCGGTCGAGACACACCCCGACCACCGCGCGGTCGCGTACGCGCTCCTCGCCGTCGCCCGGCGCCCCGCGCAGGATCCCGCCGCGGCGGCGCTCGCGCGCGCCACGGTCGCGTTCTTCGAGGTCTCGCAGCCGTTCCGGCCGAACTTCCTCGTGGACGTCACGCCGTTCCTCGAGCGCAAGCGGAAGGCCGTCCTCGCCTTCGCTTCCCAGGCTGTCGAGCGCGACTACGCGTCCTTCGTCGACGGGCTGAACGCGTTCCGGCGCATGACGCTCCCGGCCCGGGTCGCGGCGGCCGAGGCCTACGCCGTGTTCCCGGGGGCGCTCCTGGCCGATCCTGCGGCCGTTCTGGGCGCCCTCCTGCCCGTGGGCCCGCGGGCGCCTCTGGGGCTCAGGGAGCGCCTCGGAGTCCTCTTCTCGGGACGCCTGCCCTGACTCGGGTAGCGGACCTATGATGGGAGGACGCCAAACCCCTTGCCGGCCCGTCCGGCGGGGGGGACGCGGGCTCGGCAAGGGAGTTGCTTTGGAGGGACTGGAGGCTGCGCCAGGGGCCTCCCGGGAGTCATGAAAATGCGTCAGAACATCCTTCCCCGCGCTCTTCGTAGGGCCGGCCTCTTCGGCGCCCTGGCGTTCGCCGGGGCTTCTCTCGTCCTCGCCCCGGCAGCGCTCGCGCAGAGAGGCGGCGGCGGCGGCCACGGCGGTGGTGGTGGCGGTGGCAGCCACGGCGGAGGTGGCGGCGGCAGCAGCCACGGTGGCGGCGGCGGTGGCGGTGGCCATGTGAGCGGCGGCGGCAGTCGCGGCGGTGGTGGCGGTTCGTACGCCGCGCCTCGCGGCGGTGGAGGCTCGTATTCGGGCGGCGCTCGCGGCGGCGGCTCGTACTCGGGTGGTCGCAGCGGTGGCTCGTACTCGGGCGGCCGCAGCGGTGGCTCGTACTCGGGCAGCCGCGGATGGACGACGCACGGGTCCGGAACACACCAGTCGGCGTCGGGCGGCCGTTATGCGGCACACCCGCCGGCCCGCGGCAACGGCTACGGACACGGCAGCTATCCCCATCGCGGCTACGGCGGCTATCGCCCGTACTACCCGTACTGGGGCTGGGCCGGCTGGGGCTGGGGTTGGGGCTGGGGCTATGCGCCCTACTGGTCCACGTGGTGGTGGGGCGGCCCGTGGGGCGGCTCGAGCTACTACGTCGCGCCGGAATCCATGGCCGGCGGCAGCGTCGGCGTCGGCGTTCGCCAGGGCCGGTACGCGATCGTCAAGACGGACGTGTCGCCTCAGGAAGCGCAGATTCTTCTGGACGGCAAGTACATCGGCTCGGCCGACGACTTCGACGGCATGCCGGACTTCCTCTATCTCGGGCCGGGCAAGTACCAGCTCGAGTTCCGCATGCCGAACTACATGACGTACGCGACCGAGCTCGACGTCACGGCCGGCCAGCAGGTGAAGATCGAGGAGAAGCTCAAGCTCGAGCCCGGCAAGAGCGCGCTCGACGCGTTCCCGCCGGAGAGCAAGGGCACGCCGCTCGGGCGCGTGTTCACGAAGGGCGCCTCGGCGTCCGCCGAAGCCGCGCCGCGCGGCGACGACGGCTGGAGCGACGGCGCCGCGTCGCCGTCGTGGCGCGAGGCCACGGACGAGGAGCGCATGGACGCGCGCGTCGCGCCGCCGCCGCGCCCGACGAACCGCGGGCGGATCAAGTTCCGCGTGATGCCGGACGACGCAGCCGTCTACATGGACGACAAGTACCTCGGCGCGGCCGACGACCTCGCGGCGAACGCGCGCGGCATCGTCGCCGAGCCCGGCACGCACACGATCACCGTGACGCGCCCCGGCTACAAGAGCAGGACCGTGGAGGTCACGGCGCGCGCCGGTTCACCGGTGGACGTCATCGTCGAGCTCGAGAAGTAATCCCCGCCGCGACGCGGCGAAGGACAGAGGGCCCGGGCATCCGGGCCCTTTGCTTTGGAAGGACGAACAGATGAGACGCGCACTCGGAACTCTCGCCGTGACGTTCTCACTCCTCGTTCCGGTGGCTCGCTCTGCGCCAGCGGCCGACGCGCCGCCAGCCGCGTCCGTCCGCTTCGGCACGCTCGACAACCCTTTCCGCCGGGGCCAGTTCGAGACCATGCGGGCGCTCGCGCACTATCTCGACGGAACCGCGCGGGACGCGGCAGCCGCCGCTAAGACGAAATCGAGCAACCGGTCCTCCAGCACCCGGAAGTTTCTCGCGTCGCTCGACGACTTCTCTCGAAGCGCCACGGCGTTCCACGAGCGGATGGACGCATACGAGATCCACCCCTGGGACGTGTCGGTCGACGTTCTCAAGCTCGACCGAAGCGCAGGACGCATGAACGACACGATCCGGCGGAAAGCGGCGTGGGCCGGTGTCGCGGACGAGTGGAACGGCGTCGTCGATGCGCTGGGCCGGATGAAGAACGTGCTGGAAGGTCTGGGCGTTCAGGTGCCCCCGGCCCGCCGGCGCCTCCCCGATTACGAGCGCGACTACGGGCCGTTTCCGGAAGGCCGGGACCAGGGCTACGAGCAGTACCAGCGCAAGCGCGCCCACGGCGGAACCGACGATCCGGACTACCGCTCCAAAGTGCCGACCCCCGGGACGAACACGCTTCCTCCGCCTTGACCTGTCGGGCCGAGAGGTGATCTCATCCTCGAAACCCGAGAGTTCAGTCGAGTCTTCTCCCAACAGGAGTGTGTGATGGTGCCAAGGAAGGCCTCAGCCGGGGCGTTGCTCGTCCTTTTCGGCGTTGCGGTCGGGACGTCTTCCTGCACGTCCTCGTCGGCCGCCCGTGCACAGAGACCCGTCGAGGCTCCTTCTGCGGAGGCCGCGTCGAGGATCGGAAAACCGGCGGACGGCAGCGCCATGGGGGATGCGCTGGAAGTCCGGGCCACCCCGGCAGGTCCGTCGCATGCCGCCGAACCGGCGCTCGGCGACAAGGACGACCCCAACGAGCACGCGCGCATCTGGTGGGAACAGCGTGCCTATCCCGCGAACCGGATCCCGAGCGACGTGCACCGGGCCGCCCTCCGCGAGGAGCTGAAGTCGGCGCGCACCGCGCTCGACGGGGCGGCAAACAACTGGACGAACCTGGCTCCGGGCGCGAACAGGAACATCACGTACGCGGGCTCGAGCAACCAGGACGCTTCCGGCCGAACGCTCGCGATCGCCATCAGCCCCGCAGACCAGAACCTCGTCCTCCTCGGAGCTGCGCAGGGGGGAATCTGGAAGTCCACGGATCGGGCGGCCACGTTCCGTCCGGTGGGAGACGGCCTTCCTTCGCTGGCCATCAAGGTTCTTCGCTTTGCGCCGAGCAATCCCAACGTCGTCTACGCGGGTTCCGGAGAGCCCCACGGCTCGACGAGCATCTACGGCGCCGGGGTCTTCAAGTCCACCGATGCCGGCGAGACCTGGCAGGCCCTCCCGGCGAGCGGAGCGGGCTGGAACTTCGACTACCTGTCGGTCAGCGGCCTGCAGGTGGACCCGCGGAACGCCAACACGCTCTTCGTGACGACGGCCGACGTCGCCTCGTACGTGGTCAGTTACAACCCACCGCCCGCCAACCGCCAGACGGGCGTCTTCAAGTCCACGGACGGCGGGCAGAGCTGGACTCTCCTCAAGGCCGCCACGACGTACACCTACCCGGGCAAGCAGCCCGGCAACAACGGGTTCATGGACCTGGAGATCGGGGGTCCGAGTCAGCCCGACCTCCTTTACATCACCGAGTACTACGGCGGCATCTACCGCTCCGCCAACGCAGGCCAGAGCTGGACCCGCGTGACGCCCCTGAATACCGGCGGCTTCGGAGCGTTTCCCGCGAGCGTTTCCAGCTATGGCCACCCGGCCTATGGCGGCCCGTACCCGCGCTTCACGAGCAGCGGATATCCCGACTTCAGCCGCATCGACATCGCGGTCCCCACGTCGAACCCGAGCGTCATCTACGCTGCGTACGCCACGGACGGCATCCTCGTGGACGTGGATGGGGACGGAACGTTCGACTCGAAGAAGGATCTCAATCTGCCCGGCGGGCTGCTGTTCAAGTCGACGAACGGAGGCGGCAGCTGGTCCTGGCTCGGAAGCTGGCTTCGCGACGGCGTCCCCGAGTACTGCGCGACGCAGTGCGACTACGACAACATGATCGTGGTGAACCCCGCCAACGAGAACGACGTCGTGATCGGGGGGAGCGCGAACTACAACGACCTCTGGCCGGACCCCATCGACAACCCCACCCGGACGCTCTCGCTCCCGTGGCGCGGGATGGTCTACCGGACTCTCGACGGCGGACGTACGTGGGTGGACACGACGCCGCACTGCACCCACATCAGCAGCACGTCCGTCCAGATCGACAACGGCGGGACCATGGTCACCGCGTTCCCGTGCGACCAGTTCGACCCCACCCGCGCGATCCACCCGGACATCCACACGGCCGTCTACGCGCCCAATGGCCAGATCTACGTCGGCAACGACGGAGGCATCTACAGAGGGACGGTGACCGGTTCCGGCACGCAGCCCTTCGACTACCGGTGGGAGAACCTGAACGCGACGCTGTCCACGCTTCAGTTCTATCTCTTCGACTCGCACCCCACGAACCCCAACATCATCGTCGGCGGCCTGCAGGACAACTCCGTGGCGTACTTCAACGGGACCTTCTGGGACGGCTGGGGCTACGGAGACGGGACGCTCGGACTTTTCGAGCCGGGCCCTCCGATCGGCGACCCGAACCACGTCTACATCGGAACCCAGCACAACATCCACCGCCATGACGGTGGGGGGGCGAAGAATCTCGATGCCTCGACCGGCTGGCACGAGCGGATGTTCAGCGACAGCAAGGTGGCCGACGGCGAGAGCGTTTCGTTCAACCCCGCCTTCACCATCGACGCGAAGCAGCCGCAGTACGTGTACGGCGCGAGCGACAAGGCGCTCTACATCTCGGGGAACCGTGGAGACACGTGGGCCGCGGTCAAGCCGTTCGCCGCGACGAACGGGAGGCCCACGGTCATCGAGTCCTCCTTCGCCAACAACGACCTCGTCTGGCTGGGAACGAACGCGGGCTACGTTTACCTCTACCAGTACACGGGCAGCGGCTTCACGGGCGCGGAGGCGGACACCGGTCTTCCGGACCGCTACGTGACGAAGATCGTCGCGTCCACGACCGACGCGAACACGGCCTGGGTCGCGTTCAGCGGCTACAACGCGAACACGCCGTCGACGCCCGGCAAGGTCTTCAAGACGACCAACAAGGGACAGACCTGGGCCAACATCAGCGGCAACCTGCCCGACATCCCGGTCTCCGCTCTCGCGGTCGACCCGGCGAACGCGAATCGTCTCTGGGTGGGCACCGACATCGGCGTCTTCAGCTCCACGAACGGCGGGACCAGCTGGTCCTCCAACCGTTACAACATGCCCATCGTGGCGATCACGGACCTCAAGTACAACGCGACTACGGGCTACCTGATGGCCGCGACGCATGGCCGCGGACTCTGGCGTCTGGCACCTGGCGGCGGCGGGGGCGGCCCCACGGTCTGCACCGAGGACGCCACCACGATGTGCCTGGTGGCCGGCCGCTACAAGGTCACGAGCCACTGGAGGAACCAGTACGCCGGCGGGGCGACGGCGACGCTCTCGAAGGCGAAGCTGACGGACGTGACCGGCGCCTTCTGGATCGCGAACGCGAGCACGTACGAGTACCTGATCCGCTTCAACACGGCGACGAACAACGGCCGCGTCTGGATCGCGATCCCGACGTTCACGGACGTCGAGTTCTGGATCGCCGTGACGGACACCCACACGGCGCAGTCGTTCGAGTACCACAGCCCGGCCGGCAACCGGACGCTGATCTACGACCCGAACACCTTCGTGTACCCGTGAGGAGGCGAACGATGAAGCCCTTCCGATTCGCCCTTCTCGCCGCCGTTCTTCTTGCTCTTCCGGCTTCGGCGGAGGAGGCCCGTGGGGCCGGAGAGCCGGTTCGTGTCGACAGGGCGAAAAAGCCGGTCGTCAAGGAGGGCCGCCTTCTGAAAGAGGCGGCCGCGGCGCGCAGTCTCGCGGTCTTCAAGGCGGATTCCGACGTGGCGTTTTCGGAACCGCTCGGATCCGCGCCGGGCCCCGGCACGGCGGCGCCGATACGGGTTCCCGCGCTGGTCGGTGCGGTCAACATCGAGGGCAACGTTTTCTACAGCCTCGGCCCGACGACCGGCTACTTCACGGCCGACCGTGTGGCGAATCATCGCGCGAGCGGCACGTCCGGAACCCTGCGCCTCGAGCTGTGGGCGACGACGACTTCCCCAGCGAGCGGGTCCGTGAACGGTTATCGACTTGGGACCTACACACTGGGAACTCTCCAGGCCGGCGTCCATGTACTCCAACATCAACTCGGGGACCTCTTCGTCTTCGGCAGCCCGCCGGCGGGCTGCTATTACATGAGTCTTCTCCTCACGGAATTCGATGGTTCGGGATACCCGTACATCGACTACGTCCTCTTCCCGAACCGTGCGGCGTTCGGAGGAGGATCGTGCTCTGTCACCTGCACCGAGGACGCCAACACGATGTGCCTGCTCGGCGGCCGCTACCGCGTGACGGGACGCTGGAAGAACCAGTACGCCGGAGGCGCGCAGGCGAATCTCTCGAAGGTGAAGCTGACGGACGTCACGGGCGCGTTCTGGATCGCGGACGCGAGCACGTACGAGTTCATGATCCGGGTCAACACCGCGACCGACAACGGCAGGGCCTGGATGTCGATCCTGACGTTCACGGACGTGGAGTTCTGGGTGGCCGTCACGGACGTGACGAACGGCCAGTCGAAGGAGTACCACAGCGACCCGGGGAACCGGACGCTGATCTTCGACCCGAACACTTTCGTTTACCCGTAGTCTCTCCCCGGCGTGCTGACGAAGACGTACCGGCTCCCGGCCGCGTTTCTGGCCGTGTTCGCGCTGATCGGCGCGTTTCCCGTCGTACGCGCGCTCCTCGTCGCCGATCTCAACCTCTGCTACCGGTACATGACGGCGGACTCGTACGACTGGATCAGCAACGGCCTGTTCTGGGCGGGGAGGCCGGTCCTCCCGAGCCTCCGTCCGCCGGGCCTGCCGCTCGTGATCGCCGCGCTCTCGAAGGTCGGGCTGCTTTCCCTTCTGCCGGTCGTGGGGTTTCTCTTCCTCGGCCTGTCGACGGCGCTCCTCTACCTCCTTCTCAGGGAACGCCACGACCCGTGGATCGCGGCCGTGGCCGCGTGGTTCTTCTTCGCGAACGACTACGTCCTCGACCTCGCGAAGTACGTGCTGGCCGAGACGTACGCGACGCCGTTCCTCGTCCTCGCCGTGCTCGCCTTCGTGCGTGCGGGACGGGACCTCCGCTGGTATCCCGTTATGGGCGGAGCGCTCGGCGTGGGCTTCCTGTTCTCGTACGCCGCCGTTCCGGTCGGCATCGGCCTCGCGCTCGCGGTCCTCGTCGCCCGGGCCGGAGACGTGCGGAGGCGGGAGCTCTGGATCGGGACGCTCGCGACAGCGGGCGTCGCCGTAGCTTGGCTCGTGGTCCGCGCATGGTTCCACCGCGCACACCCGAGCGCGCCCCGGCACGACTTCGAGGCGCTCGTGACGCCGACGCTGTCGAATCTAGGCTTCTATGCCGTCGCGGGGCCCGCGCTCCTGGGCCTCCTGCCGCCGCCGCTCTACGTGCTGGGCGGCTTGCGGTCACTGGTCCGGGACCCTGCTGCGCGGCGCTTTCGGCTGGCGCTGTTCTTCGTGACGGGCACGCTCCTCGTCTTTCTCCTGTTCTTCTACGACTGGGCCGACAAACGCTTTCTCGTCTACGCCCTGCCGTTCCTCACATGCGCGCTCGCGGAGGGGCTCGAGAGCCTCCGGTCGTTCGCGGCGCGGGGACGACTCGCGGCGTTCGCGGCGGCCGCGCTTCTCGGCGCCTGTCTCCTCTGGAACCAGATCCGCTACCCGAGCTACGGCTTCTTCTACCTCGCGCTCACGCCGAAGCACTTCCTCGAGGCGGCGCTCACGACGCGGAGCAACTTCAAGATCGAGCAGCACCTGACCGGCGCGCGCGTCGTACGCCTCCACGAGACGCTGGCGTCGAGCTTCTCGGGCGGGCTCTTCGACCCCCGGCCGCGCCCCGTGCCCTGCTCGCCCGAGGACCCCGCGATCGCGTGTCTCACGACGCTCAAGCGCACCGCGGACGCGCTGCTCAAGCCGGGCCAGCCGGTGGGGTTCCTGCCCCCGAAGGACTGGCCTGCCGACCCGCACTCCAGCGCTATCCGGCTGCGCAACGTCTTCGAGCGGCCCGTCCTGGACATCCACTCCGCCGACGTCAGCCTGGGGGGCGTCGAGGTCGTGCAGCCGGACGCGGACCTCTCGAAGCCGCCGTTCGTGGCCCATTGCGGGCCGTACGTCATGGCCCGGACGCGCTGACCCTACAATGCGGCCGTTTTGAGCGGTTCATCGGCCGAGGAGCTCCGCGAGGAGCTCGAGAGGACGCGGGCGGAGCTCTGGCAGGCGCGCGACCGCATCGCCATGATGGAGATGAGCCGCTTCTGGAAGCTTCGGAACCTCTGGTGGACGGTGAAGCGGCGCTTCGGGATCTCGGTCCCGCCGGCGGCTCCGGCGCTCACCGGTGCGGCGCCGGCCGACCTCGTGAGAATCCGCGGCCTCGCGCCCGTTCCCTTCCGCGCCGGACCGCCGCCCGGCCACCCGCATCGTGTCGACGTCGTCTTCGTCGCCGGGCCTGACGAGGCCGCCTCGCGCGACGCGCTCGACTCGCTCGTCCGCTACTGCCGGCCCCCGGTCGCACTGCACGTCGCGGGGGTTGCCGCTTCGGAGCGTCCCGACAGCCTCGCGGCCCTCTGCCGCGACCTCGATGCGACGGTGTCGGCGCCCGGCGCCGACTCGCTCGCGCGCGCCCTGCGCGCCGGGCGGAGCCCGCTCGTCTTCGTGGTGGACGCGCGCGGACGGCTCCTCGCGGAGAGCCTCGACCGGCTGGTCGCCTGCCTCGAGTCGGACCCGGCCTGTGTCGCGGCCGTGCCGCTGTCGAAAGGCCTTCTCGGCGCCGAGGCCGGCGCGGCGCAGCCCGACGCTGGCGCCGTCGCCGGAGAATCGGCGCGCCTGTACCCCGTGCTCGACGCGGGAGGAGGCTCGGCGTTCCTCACGCGCCGCGCAGCGCTTGCGGGCCGGGAGGCCGCGGCACCGGCGGAACTCCTGCAGGCGCTCCGTGCGGCCGGCGCCGTGCGCGTCGCGGACGACGTCTGGATGGAGACGGGCGACGCCCGTCCGGAGACCGCGAGTTCCGCGAGCCCTGCTCTCGACGGCATCGCGGCGCGCCTCGCGGAGAGCCCCGCACGCTCCGGCCGACGGGCGCGCGGCCTCGCACGCTGGGAAGGCAAGCGCGTGCTCTTCGCGCTGCCGGTCCTCGACCGCGGCGGCGGCGCAAACGTCGTCTTTTCCGAGGCGCGCGCTCTCGCGCAGTTCGGCGTCGAGGCGCGCGTGTTCAACCTTGCCGCTCACCGCGCCGCGTTCGAGGCGAGCTACCCGTCGCCACCGGTGCCCGTGATTTACGGCCACACGTGGGACATCGTCGGGCTCGGGTGGCCGTACGACGCCGTCGTCGCGACGGCGAACGTGTCCGTCGAGTGGATCGCGCCACTCGTCTCCGCGCCGAGGCCGCCCGTCCTGGGTTATTACGTGCAGGACTACGAGCCACTCTTCTACCCGGAGGGCTCGAGGGACCGGGCGAAGGCCGAGGCGTCCTACGGCCTCGTCCCGGGCCTGCGCCGGTTTGCGAAGACCGAGTGGAACGCGACGACGGTTCGCGAGAAGACCGGTCTCTCCTGCGACGTCATTGGCCCGAGCTTCGACGTCGACACGTTCCGCCCCCGCCTCGGCCCCCTGCCGGACGCCCCGGTCCGGATCGCGGCGATGATCCGGCCGAGCACGCCGCGGCGGCAGCCGCAGTTCACGCTGGAGGTCCTGCGCGAGGTGGCGCGGGCGCACGGCGAAGGTGTCGAGATCCTGCTCTTTGGCGTGGACGACTCCGATCCCGCGCTCGCGTCGCTGCCGCTCGACTTCCCGCACCGCTTCCTCGGCGTCCTGCACGAACGCGCGCTCGCGGCCCTGTTCACGCAGGTCCACGTCTTCGCGGACTTCTCCTCGTACCAGGCGATGGGCCTCACGGCCCTCGAGGCGATGGGCGCCGGGGCCACCGCGGTCGTGCCGCGCGCGGGCGGCTCGGACAGCTTCGCGCGCGATGGAGAGAACGCCGTCCTCGTCGACACGGCGTCGGCGCCCGCGTGCGTGGAGGCGCTCTCACGGCTCGTGGCGGATCCCGCGCGGCGCGCCGGCCTCGCGGCGCGGGCGCTCGCGGACGTCGCGCGGCACACGCCCGAGAGCGCCGCCTTCCGGATGCTGGAGGTCCTGTTTGGCGCCGCTTAGGGTGCACGTCCTCCACGGGACCTACGGGGACGGGTTCCCCTACGGCTGCACGTACGTGCGCCTCCTGCTTCCGCTCGCGCACCCCTCGGTCGCGGACCGTGTCGCCCTCACGCACGGCTCGGACGCGCGGATTCCGCCGTGCGACGTCCTCGTCGTCGAGCGGCACGTGCTGTGGCCCGAGAGCGAGCAGCGCGAGCGCCTCGCGGCCGTCTTCGACGCCTGCCGCGGACGCGGCACGAAGATCGTCTACACGCTGGACGACAATCTTCTCGACCTGAACCGCGAGCGTCCGTGGCGGTTCCCGACCGAGACGATGCGGGGCGTGATCCGCTTCCTCGCGCGAACGGCCGATGCAGTCGTCGTCTCCACGCCGGCCCTCGCGGAGCGGTTCGCGCACCTGAACTCCCGCGTGCACGTGATCCCGAACGCGCTGGACGAGCGCCTCTTCGGCGCCCCGCCCGAGCCCGCGCCGGCGCGGCGGCCGCTCACCGTGGGCTTCATGGGCACGCTCACGCACGAGGCCGATCTCATGATGGTCCTGCGCCCCCTCCGCGGCCTGCTGAAGCGTGCGCACGGCGGGATCCGGCTGGAGGTCGTGGGCGGCGTCGACGGCGGCCGGTTCAAGGAGGCGCTCGGCGGACTGCCCGTCAAGATGATCGAGACGGGGGACACGCACGAGTACCCGAAGTTCGTCGGGTGGATGCGGGAGCACGTGCGCTGGGACTTCGCGATCGCGCCGCTCGAAGACGACCCCTTCACGCGCTGCAAGTCCGACCTGAAATACCTCGACTACGGCGCGCTCGCGATTCCGGCCGTGTTCAGCGACGTCAGGCCCTACCGCGAGACCGTCCGGAACCGCGAGACCGGCCTCGTCGTGCCGAACGATCCCGACGCCTGGGCCGCCGCCCTCGAAGAGATGGCGCGCGACGAGGCGCTGAGGTCGCGCCTCGCGCGGGCGGCCCGCGACGAGGTGCATGCGACGCGCATGCTCGCGACGAACGCCGTGCGCTGGCTCGAAGCTCTGAGCTGACCTCCGCGCCTAGCGCGAGGTCCGGAGCCACGCCAGGGCGGCCTTCACGTCGCCGCCGGGGTCGCGCCCCATCGTCACGTCAACGCGCTCGAGGTGCCACCGCTCTCCGTTCCGCTCGAGGGCGAGCGTGCGCAGCGGCCGAGTCTCCGGGGCCGGCTTGTCGCGCCGGACCTCCATGCGCACGCCCCACTCCTTCACGACACCCTTGAAGTAGCGCAGCGCGTGGTCGATCGGGATGCGGCGGCGGTGCAGGTCGACCGCGACGTCGGGGTGGATCACGTATGTGATCTCCTTGAGCAGCCACCGCGCCTTCAGGATCTCTTCCCAGAAGTCCACGAACCACACGCAGATGTGGAGGTAGTGGTCCTCGTTGAAGAACATCTTGTGGTCGATGATGAAGGCCGAGTTCTCCCAGGCGTACGGCGTCCAGAACTCCAGCGTCGCTCCGTCGGCCGCGACGCGCGTGATCTCCGCGAAGATCCGCGTCGGGTCCTTCACGTGCTCGAGGAAGTGCGACGAGTGGACGTACGCGACGCTGCGGTCGGGAAACGGCAGCGGGGCGTTCACGAGATCGACGACCTGGTCGACACCGGGCGCGGCCTGGATGTCGAGGCCGATCGTGCCGTCCTTCTTGGCGCTCCCGCAGCCGAGGTCGATCCGGAGATCCTTCATCGGGTCATGATGCCCTTCTGCGCTGCGCGTCGCGCGGGATTTCGATCTCGACCCGGGGCCGCGCGAGGACGAGCGGCGCGGTGCCGGGGACGTCGTCGGCCTCGATTCTCAGGGTGACCGTCCGGCCCGCGTACGCCTTCAGGTCGAGCGCGAGCGGCTCGGCGTCGCCGCGCGGGACGAGGACTCGCGCTTCGCCTGCCCCGCCCGCGATCGCCACGCGCGCGCCTCGCGCGATCGACGGGTCCGCGGCATCGGCCCGCACGAGCGTCTCGAAACGCGCCAACTCGAGATCCGGTGGCAGATCGACGCGCCACGTCACGGCGGCGCCCGAGGCGAGGACGAGATCGAGGCGGCGATAGTCGTTCGGGTCGCCGGCCTTCCGGCCGTCGCGGGAAAGAAAGGCCCGGCCGGCACCCCCGAGCCCGTCGACGCGCCCGAGGATCGTGTCGCCCTGCAGGAGTTGCGTCCGTCGTGGACCGAATGCCGAGAGCCCGAGGCGCTCGAGCGGCTCGCACAGGAGCCGCACCTCGCCGACGTCCGGGCTGCCCCACTGGAAAAGCCTGCCGCGGCAGGATGCGGGCGCCGTCCGCCACTCGCGCATGCAGGCCGCGGAGACCGGCGCGCGGGAAACGAGATAGAACGACTTGTCCTCCCACGTCCGGTTGGAGAAGACGAGCCCGGCGCCGATCGCGGTGAGGCCCGCGACTCGCAGCGCCCCGCGGGACGCGACCACGAGGACGGCCAGCCCCATCCAGAATGCCGTCATCGGGACGACGTACCACGGCGCGGCCTCCGGGCGCAGGTAGCCGATCTGGAGGGCCGCGAGGAGGCCCCAGCCGGCGACGAGGAGGCCGGCAAGGCGTTCACGCATCCGGCCGCGCGAATGGAGAACAGCGACGGCGAGCAGGACGAGCGCGGCTGCGCCGAATGCAAGACAGGAGGGCAGCGGGCTCAAGCGGGTCGCGAGGTCGTTTCCGAACGGGCGCCCGAGGATGTCCACGAACCGGCGCGGGTCGTGAAAACCCGGCGGCGTGGCGCGGGCGGGGTGGTGGAGGGTCTCGAGGATCAGGAAGTACTGCGAGAGGCCCGTCGCCGCCGCGGCCCCAAGCGCCGTCCAGCGGACGATCGAGCGTTCGCCGGCAGCCCAGAGGCCCGCCGCGAGGACGGGCCACACCATCACGCCGCCGCCCCACGACCACGACGCGATCAGGCCCCCGGCCGCGACGAGCGCGGCGCGCCGGTCCGGCCGATCGCCGAGCCGGGCGATCGCGAACACGCCGAGGGCGAGGCCGACCTGCGCGAGCTGCATCTGGAGGGACGATTCGCCGAACGTGAACGACGAGACCTGCGTCACGGAGAACGCGAGAGTCGAGAGGACGGGGAGAAGGACCCACCGCGCCCGCCGAGAGAGCCCGGGCGCGGCGGCGAGCCACAGGAGCAGGACCTTGACGGCCGCGAAAAGGAGCCCGATCCCGAGCTCCACGCGCATGTCCCACGCGAAGACGCGGGCGTCGAAGAGAAAGACGGAAAGCAGCCCCAGCCAGGAATGGCCCGCGGCGTTGAAGGTGTCGCGGAACAGGTGCGTGAAGCCGTAGCGGCCCTCGAGGATCGCGGCGACGGTGTCGACGCGCCCCACGTAGTCGTTCGACAGGTTGTTCTCGCCGACCGTGAAGACGATCCAGGCCATGCGCGCGGGCGCGAGGAGCGCGAGGAGGATCGAAATCAGCTTCGCGGTGCGGGAGACGGGCCGCTCGTCGGAGGTCACAGGCCGAGAGCGTACGCCTCGGTGGCGAGGCGGACGTTGCGGCGGGAGTCGGCGAGGCTGCCGGCGAGAGCGAGCGCGCCCTCGGCGGCCTCGAGCAGGCGCGCGCCGGGCGCGGTGCCGAGGCGCGCGAGGTCCTGGAAGCGCTCGCGGAAGACGACGTGCGCTCCCGCGGGGTCGACCGTCGCGGCGGACGCGTCGCGGAGGAGCTGCCCGAGGAGCTGCAGGCGCCGCCCGGCCTCGGCGGCGTCGTCGCCGGAGACGAGTGCCGCGAGCGCGAGGGCCCACGAGCGCGAGCGCGTGAGGAAGATGCCGGAGGCCGCCTCGAGGAGCGCGTCGCGCGTCGCACGCGCCTCGGCGAGGTCCAGCGCAGCCGCCTCGTCCGCGTCGTGCGGCACGAAGGCCGCGCGCGCTTCGGCGTCCTCGCGGGCCATCCCGCGCGCCACGAGGGCGTCGGCCGTCCCGGCGCGCGTCGACCCGGGCATCGGCTGCAGCGTGACGCGCGAGAGGATCGTCGGGGGCAGAAGGCGCGGCCGCGTGGCCGTCAGGAGAAAGCGCGTCTTCTTCGGCGGCTCCTCGAGAATCTTGAGGAGCGCGCTGAACGCCGCGGGCTCGGTCCGGTCCACGTCGAGGAAGACGACCGCGCGCATCGCCGCTTCGTAGGGGAGGCGCGTCGAGTCCGCGGCGACGGCCCGCACGAGAGCCGTCGGAATGCTCGTCTCCTTCGTCTCGCCCTCCTCGAACATGGGCGCGTTCACGCGCCGCCTGCGCTCGGGCGCGGCCACCATGAGGTCGGGGTGCTCCCGGCGGAAGACGCGGCGCGCCGCGTTCGACTCCGGATCGAAGCCGCTCCCGCAGATGGCGGCGGCCGCCTCCTCGATCGCCGCGGCCTCGAGGCGCTTCGAACCCGGTCCCGCGAGGAGGACGACGGGCGCGCCGCTCACCTGCTTCTCCGGGGTTTGAAGAGAAGAAGAAGATTTTCTTCGAGTGAAAGAAAGACTTCGGAGGCCGGCGGCGCTGCGTCGATGACGACGAACCTTTTTGGCTCCTTCTTGGCTCGACGCAGGTATGCGCCCCTTACCCTTTCATGGAAATCTCTATCTTCTTCTTCGAATCTGTCGAACGACGCGCCGCGGCGCTTCGCGACGCGCGCGAGCGCGGCGTCGACGGGCAGGTCGAAGAGGTAGGTCCGGTCGGGGTCGCGGCGGCACCATCTTTCATGGAGCTCGTCGACGCTCCTCTCCCCGAGGCCCCGACCGGCGCCCTGGTACGCCCGCGAGGCGTCGGTGTACCGGTCGCAGAGGACGTGCGTCCCGGCGGCGAGAGCGGGCTCGATCATCGTTTGCAGGTGGTGGCGGCGGTCGGCCATCATCAGGAGAAGCTCGGCCCCCGCGTCGATGTGGCCCTTCGAATGGAGGAGCGCGTCCCGGAGGAGCTTCCCGAGCTCCGTGCCGCCGGGGTTCCGGGTCGCGAGGACGGGCAGGCCCCTCGCCTCCATCCACGCGGCCGCCCGGGCGATCTGCGTGGTCTTTCCGGAGCCTTCGATGCCCTCGAAGGTGACGAAAAGGCCCCGCGGGGCGGTCCGGAGTCGGCGGATCACGGCGCGGATTCTCACACGCGGCGGGGGATGTCCACCCCGGAACGTCTCTGGCACGCCGTTCGTATACTGGGCTCAGTAATGTCGTCCTTGTCGTCACCGGGTCTGAGCTCCGCATCGGGCGCCGTCGACGCCCCGCGCCTGAAGCGCCGGCACCTTCCGCTCGTCGCCGTGGGCCTCATGGGGGCCCTTCTCGCGCTCCTTTCGGTCGTGGACATGTTCCTTCCGAAGGCCTACGACGGCGTCGTGCCCGACCCCTACTCGGTCGGCGGCATCCTCGTGCGCGACCTCGTCCCCGGCGGCGCGGCCGAGCGGGCGGGCCTGAAGTCCGGCGACGTGATCCTCGGGATCGGCCACCGGATGCTCAACAAAGCGACCGACGCGCCCCCGGAGCTCCTCCGGCACAAGGTCGGCGAGAAGGTCGACTACCTCGTCCGCCGCGGCGGCAACGTGTTCGAGACGAAGGTCTCCCTCACGCCATTCCGGCTCGGGTCGGCCACGTACTACTACTTCGTCTTTCTCGGCCTCCTCTTCTTTGCGCTGGGCGTCTTCGTCGTCTCGCGCCGGCCGGACGACTCCGCGGTGCAGGTCTTCTACGTCCTGTGCATCCTCTTCATGGAGTTCTTCGTCTGCCGGCTCCGCCCGTCGAGCTACTACTGGATCGACTACGTCGTCCAGATCGCGGGCACGCTCGCGCTGTTCCTGCTGCCGGCCGTCTTCCTCCACTTCTTCCTGCTCTTCCCCGAGAAGAAGACGTTCCGGTTCGCGGAGCGGCGCCCCGGCCAGCCGGCGGCGCCCCCCGCGCTCGAGGCGCTGCAGCGGTTCCTGAACGGTTCTCCTCTTCTCCTCGCGATCCTCTACTCGCTCCCGCCGGTCCTCTACGTCCTCCAGATGGCGGGCTACCGCTACGGAGGGCCCCGCCGCCTCATCTTCGGCGCGCCGACGCTGAACTGGATCCTCCTCGCGGACTACCTGATCCTCGGGCTCCTCGCGCTCGCGCACACGTGGTGGACGAACTCCGACCGTGCGGCGCGCCGGCCGATCCTCGTCCTCCTCCTCGGGACGGTCGCGGGGATCGTGCCGTTCGTCGTCTTCGCCGTCTTCTTCCCGTCGCTCTTCCGCGAGGACCGCTTCCTCCTGTGGGGCGTCGTCCCGATGGCGCTCATCCCGCTCACGTTCGCGTACGCGATCGTGCGGTTCCGGCTCTTCGACGTGCAGGTCATCGTGCGCAAGTCGCTCGTCTACGCGGTCCTCACGGCCGTCGTGACGGGGATGTACGCGCTCGCGGTCGTGGCGGGCAACGCGATCGTCTCGAACGTGTCGTCCACGACCGTCTTCTCGTCGCCGGCTTTCGCGTTCGGCTTCGGCCTCGTCGTCGTCCTCCTCTTCGACCCGCTGCGCCGCCGCATGCAGAAGGTGGTCGACCGCGTCTTCTTCCGCGACCGTGCCGACTTCCAGACCGCTCTTCTCGAGATGAGCCGCTCGGTCGTCTCGCAGCTCGAGCGCCCGAAGCTGCGCGAGCTGCTCACGTTGCGCACGGCCGATCTCCTGCGCCTCGAGCGCCTCGAGCTTCTGCTGCCGCGGAGCGAGGACGGGGCCTTCACCGAGCCCGCCTCCGCGGCCGCGGGCGTCCAGCCGCTGCCCATGGGCGCGGTCCTGCCGCAGCGGCTCGCCGAGCGCGGCGCGCCGATCCGCCTCTCCGACGCGGACGACGGAGGGCTCGACCTCGCGTCGCGGCGCTTCGTCGAGGCGCAGCGCGCGCGCGGGATCGGCGTCGTCCTTCCGCTCGCCACGCACGGCAAGCTCCTCGGCTTCCTCGCGGTCGGCAAGAAGCTCTCCGAGGAGGAGCTCTCGCGCGAGGACCTCGACCACCTCCTCACGATCGCGAACCAGGGCGCCCTCGGCCTCGAGGCCGCGGGCCTCCACGAGGAGCTCACGCGCCGGGCCGAGGTCGAGCGCGACCTCGACATCGCGCGGGACATCCAGACGAGCCTCTTCCCGCGCGAGCTCCCGCGCGTGCCCGGCGTCGAGTTCTTCGGCGTGAGCCGGCCGGCGCGCGTCGTCGGAGGCGATTTCTACGACTTCCTCGACGTGGACTCCCGCCCGGACGGGCGGCTCGCGCTCGTCCTCGGCGACGTCTCGGGCAAGTCGATCCCGGCGTCGCTCCTCATGGTCGCCGCCAAGGAGATCGTGAACGCCAAGGCGATGGCCGACCCGGACCCGTCCGCCGTCTTCCAGGCGTCGAACCGCCGCCTTTACGAGATCAAGCGGCGCATGTTCGTCTCGCTGTCGTACTTCCTCCTCGACCCGAAGGCGCTCGCGATGACGTACGCCTTCGCCGGCCAGCCGACGCCCCTCCTCGTGCGCCCCGGCTCCGGGACCGCGACGGAGATCCCCTGCCCATCCTCGCGGTTGCCCCTGGGCGCCTTCCGGGACACGGTCTACGACGCGGTGTCCCTGTACCTGTCCCGGGGGGACCTCCTGCTCTTCTACACGGACGGCCTGAACGAGGCGATGTCCGCCGAAATGACACCCTACGGGGACGAACGCCTGAAAGCGTCGCTCGTTCGCCACGCCCGGAGGTCCCTCCCCGATCTCGCGGACGAGCTCCTGGAGGACGTCCGGCAGTTCACCCACGGGGCCGAGCAGTACGACGACATCACGTTCGTCCTGATGCGGGTGACCTGAGAACCAACGCGCCGCCGGCGCGTATCATGGAAAAGGGCCTCTCCCGCGGGCCCCGGAGGAACCATGGCCCCTCGCCGCATCCGCGTCCTGCCGCTCGTCCTGGCCCTCGCGGGCCTGGCGATTGCCGGCACCGCCGCGGCCTTCCGGCTGCGGGCGAACCGGGACGTCACGACCTCGTCGGAGCAGGCGTACCGGGCCTACCACGCGGGCGTCGAGAACGACCTGAAGATGTACGAGCGCGAGGCGATGTCCTCGTACGCCGAGGCGCTCCGGTACGACCCGCACTTCGTGATGGCGACGCTCCGGCTCGCCGACAAGATGCGCAGTCGCGACCCCGAGCGCGCCGCGTCGCTCCTCGCGAGCGCGGGCCGGTACCGCGACGACCTCACGGACCGCGAAAAACTCATGCTCCGCATCTACGAGGAACGCTGGGGCAAGCGCGACCTCAAGGTGCTCGAGGCCCTTTACGACGAGTACCAGAGCCGCTTCCCGAAGGACCCCGAGGGCTACCAGATGCGGGCCGCGTTCCTCGCGAACAACGGCCGGATGCCCGAGGCGATCGGGGAGTACGAGCGCCTCATCGCTGTGAATCCGAATTACGCGATCGCCTACAACACGCTCGGCTACCACTGGGCGAGCAAGGGTGAGAACGCGAAAGCCGAGGACTACCTGAAACGCTACCGGTACCTCGCGTCCGACCAGGCGAACCCGTACGATTCGCTCGGCGAGTTCTACGCCTTTACGGGTCGTTACGACGAGGCCGAGGAAAACCTCCGCAAGGCGATCGCGATCAAGGACGATTTCTACGCCGCGTGGGGACATCTCGGCTCCGTCGAGGCGGGCCGGGGGAATCCGGTGAAGGCGGCCGGATATTTCCGCAAGGGCAGCGACAACGCCCCGAACACCTACGTCCGGTACGACTTCCGGTTCCTCTCCGCGATGTGCCTCGTGGACGCGGGCCGCACCGACGACGCCGTGAAGGACCTGGACGCCGCGACGGCCGAGATCGCGGGGCTGGCCCCCGGCCCGGAATCGCGGAAGCTCAAGTCGGCCGATGCGTTCCGGCGCGCCGGTCTTCTCGGACGGATCGGGCGCACCGCCGAGGCCGAGGCGTCCCTCGCGTCCGTGGATCTCAAGGAGTTCACGGACCCGAAGGAGCCGAAGTCCCAGGAGATGGCCGCCCGCCAGATGAACCTCATCCGCGGCGTGATCGCGATGGGCGCGGGCCGCGACGCCGATGCGGTGCCGCTCCTCACGTCCGGGCTCGAGAAGCAGCAGGAGAAGGGCTTCGCCGGCTCGGACTACTACCAGAACAACGCATACGCGCGTCTCGCGCTCGCGACGTCGCTCGGCCGGATGGGCCGGGCGGACGACGCGGCGAAGGCGCTCGCGCCGATCCTCGAGAAGAATCCCCGCTTCTTCCCCGCGCTGCAGTCGCTCGCGCGCGCCCAGGGCAAGGAGCCGCCGGCTCCGATCGCGCCCGCCACGCGCGCCGAGAACGCGTCCTGACCCCGTGAGCGGCACGCGGCCCCCCGGGCGCGACCTCGAGGCGTTCGCGCTCAAGAAGAAGGTCCTGCGCCTCGAGACGCTCTACGACGTCAGCCGGTCCCTCACGTCCACCTCCGACGAGCGCGCGCTCCTCGAGGAGATCCTCGCGCGCGCCGTGCCGGTCCTCGACGCGGGCCGCGGCTTCGCGGCGGCCTTCGAGGACGCCGCCGGAGCGGGCGCCGTCGCCTCGGTCGGCCTCGAACCCGCCCCCACGCCGCTCGACGTCGCGTCCGATCCGTTCGTCCTCGACCTCGCGCGCGCGAAGGCGCCGCTGGCCCGGCCGGGGGAGACCCTCTTCGGCCGCCCGGCCGGCAGCGTCGCGGGAGTTCCGCTCGTCTCCGGCGACCGCGTGCTCGGCGTCCTCGTCGTCCTGGAGCGCGAGGCGCGCGGCGGCGACGCGCCTTCTTTCGACGAGGAGGATCGCCGGTTCCTCGGCTCGCTCGCGGCCCTCGCGGCCCCGGCGCTCGAGGGCAGCCGCCGCTTCCGGGCCCTCGCCGCCGACCTCGACCGCCTGCGCGAGGAGAACCGCTCGCTCAAGGGCACGACCGCCGTCGACGAGCTCCTCGTCGGCGACTCGGCCGCCATGCGCCGCGCCAAGGAGCTCATCACGCGCGCCGCGGCGTCGCGCGTCAACGTCCTCATCACGGGGGAGAGCGGCACCGGCAAGGAGCTGGCCGCGCGGCTCCTCCACACGGGCTCCCCGCGCCGGGACGGTCCGTTCCTCGCCCTGAACTGCGCCGCGATGCCCGAAGGCCTCCTCGAGAGCGAGCTCTTCGGAATCGAGAAGGGCGTCGCGACGGGCGTCGACGGGCGGCCGGGAAAGTTCGAGCTCGCGAGCGGCGGCACGGTGTTCCTGGACGAGATCGGCGACACGCCTCTCGCGATCCAGGCCAAGCTTCTGCGCGTCCTGCAGGAGCGCGAGATCGAGCGCGTGGGCGGGCGCGCGCGCATCCCCGTGGACGTGCGCGTCCTGTCCGCGACGCACCAGAGCCTCGCGGACCTCATCCGCCAGGGCCGCTTCCGCGAGGACCTGTTCTACCGTCTGCGCGTCGTCGAGATCGCAATGCCCGCGCTGCGCGAGAGGCGCGAGGACATCCCGCGCCTCGCGGGCCACTTCCTCGCGCGCATCGCGGCGCGCGACGGCCGCCGGCCGCCCTCGCTCTCGCGCGACGCCGTGAAGGCGCTCCTCGACTACGAGTTCCCCGGCAACGTGCGCGAGCTCGAGAACCTGCTCGAGGGCGCCGCGGCGCTCGTCTCGGGCGACGCGATCGAGGCGGCCGACCTGCAGTTCGGTATCGCGGGCGGAGCCGCAGGCACGGCGGGCGCGGGCGACGACGCAAAGGCAGGCGTCAGCCTGAGGCACGTCGAGAACGCGCACATCCGCCGCGTGCTGGCGCAGGTGAAGGGCAACAAGAGCCGCGCCGCCAAGCTCCTCGGCGTCAGCCGCCGGACGCTCTACCGCAAGCGGGTTTGAGCCCGGAGAAGGCCTTTTTGCTCCCTCTCACTTGTGGCGACAATTCGCCACAATGTAGCGATTAGGCACATTCACGCTAAGTAATTTGCTTAGAATGGTTAATAGGAATATGTGTTGCTCCGTTGTAATAGTGTGACGTAGTGGCGCATTTCTGGCCTTCGCACGCCGCCCACACCACCCTCTAAGAAATCTTTCTTTCTCAATACTTTACCTTCGCTTCAGCGCCGCATGCGTGGCGCCAACGGGGGTGGCGCGTCACTTGCTCTATCAGGGTCAACCGGAGCCAACCCATGACGAGAAGCAACGACACGAAGGTCCATGCCGCGCGATCCCTGGACGGCGTCGCGCTGTTCGCGCCTGCCGTGTCGTCCGCATCCTCCGCCGCATCGCGCCTCCTCGTGCCGCTCCTCGTGGCCGAGGCCGCCGCGTTCGGCGCTCTCGCCCTGTCGGGTAAGATTCCGGAGTCCCTGATCACCGCCCTTCGCGCGCTCCTGACGTTTTGAAGAGTGAGGAACTGCCGTCCGCGATGCCATTCGTCGAGAGGCGTGAAGTCCATCTGACCATCCCGGTGGCCCCGGAGATGGAGATCGCCGCGACGGCGCAGGTTTCTGCGCTGGGCGAGTGGATGGAGATGGGCCGGGACAAGATCGACGAGGTCAAGATGGCCGTCGTCGAGGCCTGCATCAACGCCTTCGAGCACAGCGCGACGCCGGATCGCAAGGTGGCCCTGGCGTTCCGCATCGGCTCGGACGACGACGGCCGCGGCGCCTACCTCGAGGTGGACGTCGCCGACGCGGGCCGGGGCTTCGACCCCACGCGCGTCAGGACCCCCGAGATCGCGACCGCCCTGAAGTCCAGTCGCAAGCGCGGATGGGGCATCAAGATCATCGAGAGCCTGATGGACGACGTCCGCATCGAGAGCGGCGAGCACGGCACCCGCATCGTGATGCGGAAGTACCGGTAGGATATAGAGGGAGCCGAATGAGCGAGACCCTGAAAGTCGTCGTGGAGCGGCCGGACGCGGCTGTCGCGATCCTGCGGACCGACGGCTACATCAACAACACCGGCGGCGAAGAGATCGCGAAGGAGGCGTACGCCCTCCTCGGCGGCGGCGTGACCCGCATCCTCCTCGACCTCGAGAAGACGAAGATCGTGAACTCGATCGGCATTTCGATCCTCATCGAGATCCTCGAAAAGCTGCTCGACCAGGGAGGGAAGCTCGCTTTCTGCCGCCTGACGCCGACGATCGAGAAGACGTTCCAGATCATGGGTCTGGCGCAATATGCACGCATCTTCCCCGCTCCCGAGCCCGCCCTTGCCTGGCTCCGGGGCGAGTCCGAGTAGCATTTCCGCCTCGCCAGCGACCGCCGCGGGCGGCCACCGGCTGCTGGCGGCGCACGCCCGGCTCGCGGCGATCGACCCCTGGAGCGGGCGCGAGCGTCTCTTCGATGAGATCCTCGCCGCGCTTCTCCTCGGATCCGGCGCCTCGCGCGGGATCCTCCTCGACCCCGTCCAGCCCGCCCGATCGGTGGCCGCCGGCCTGGACGCGTCCCCGGCCGCCCTGCTCGCGCTCGCCGCGCGCGTCGCGGCCGCGCCCCGCTCCACCGGCCCTCTGACGGCCGCCGACCTCGTCCCCCTCTTCGGAGACGCGTGCGCGCCGTTCGCGATTCCCCTCACGGCCCAGGAGCAGACCGTGGCCTTCGTCGTCCTCGGCACGCCGCCCGAGGATCCCGCGGGTTTCGCGTCGGCAACGGCCCACACGGCGTGGCTTCTCGACACGGTGCGGATGTCGGAGAAGGTTCAGAAGGCCGACTTCGAGCTGAAGTACCGCGTGTGGGAGCTCCAGAGCCTCTACGACGTCGGGCTCTCCATCGCCCGCACGCTCGACCTCGAGTCCCTCGCGGACGACGTCCTCATGACGTCCGTGTCGCTCCTGAACGCGCGCTCCGGATCGCTCCTCGTGCGCGCGCAGGGCGACGAGGGCTTCTTCGCCAAGCACGTCGGCGAGCCGCTCCTGAACGCGGACGCGATCTACGAGGTGCCGGCGGGGGCCGTGCTCGCGAACGCGCGCGAGAGCCGGCCCGACTTCCTGAAGGACGCGCCTGCCGAGAAGCTTCTTCTCGTGCCGATCGCGGTCGAGAACCGCGCGCTCGGCGTCCTCGTCGTCGCCGACAAGGAGACGCGCGGGGGAGGAGTGGACGACTTCACCGAGGCCGACGTGAGGGTCGCGAGCCTTTTCGCGAACCAGGCGGCGATCGCGCTCGAGAACGCGCGCCTCCACCGCGAGGCGGTCGAGAAGGAGAAGATGGAGCGCGAGATGGAGCTCGCGGCCTCCATCCAGAAGACGATTCTTCCCGACGCGCTGCCGGAGGTCACGGGGCTCCTGCTCGCGGGCCGCAACCGTCCGACGAAGCAGGTCGGCGGCGATTACTTCGACGTCTACCCGCTGCCCGGCGGCCTCACGGCGCTCTGCGTGGCGGACGTCTCCGGCAAGGGCGTCCCCGCGGCGCTCCTCGTGTCGACCGTCCACGCGTGCCTCCACCTCCTGATTTCGAACCTCTCGGGCGACCTCCCGGCCCTCGTCGCCCGCGTGAACAAGCACCTCGTCCGCTTCTCCTCGACGCGCAAGTTCGCGACGCTGTTCGTCGCGGTCTTCGACCCGGCTTCGGGCCTCCTGCGCTACGTGAACGCCGGGCACAACCCGGGCCTGTGGCTCTCGGCCTCCGGCGCGACGCTGCTCCCGAGCGGCGGCGTCCCGGTCGGGATGATGCCGGCCGCCGTCCACCGGGAGGCCGCCGTGACCCTCGGGCCCGGCGACACGCTTCTCCTCTACTCGGACGGGATCACGGAGGCGCTCAACCGCGACGACGAGGAATTCGGGATGGACCGCCTCACCGAGCTCGCGCTGAACGGGCGTGGCCAGTCTCCCGCCGAGCTCCAGAGCCACATCTTCGGGGCCGTGAGCGACTTCACCGCGGGCGTCGCGCAGTACGACGACCAGACGGTGCTCATCGCCCGCGTCACGGGCGCGTGAGGCGCGCCGCGGCCCTCGCGGCGGGCCTGCTGACGGCCTTCGCCTGCACGTTCTCGGGCGAGACGACCGTGTCTCCGCACCGTCTCGTCAAGCCGCTGCCCGGCGGTCTCGTGAACTCGTACAACGCCGAGGAACAGCTCGGCCGCGGGTACATCCCCGAGGTCTCGGCGTTTCTCGTGTCCTCCGGCGGGAAGTCGCTGGAGGGCGTGCGCTACGACCGGCTGCTCGGGCAGGTTCTCCTCGAGCGCGGCGACTTTCGCGGCGCGTCCCCTCACCTCGAGCGCGCGTTCGCCGGCGTCGGCCGCGCCTCCGAGCGCGCCGAGATCGCGTGGCTGCTCTCGCAGGCCGCTTACTGGGAGGGCGACTTCACGGGCGCGGGCCGCTGGGCGCGCGCCGCGCAGCGCGAAGGCAAGCTCGTGCCCGAGGGCTGGGTCGTCTTTCTCGAGTCGCCGCCGCCCCGGCCCCTCTACGCCGGCGCGGCCGCCGGCGAGAGCGTGACGCTGCCCGTCGATTTCGGACGGCCGAACCTCGTCCGCCTCTCCGTGCGCGCGAACGGGCGGCCGCCGGAGGAGATGGTCCTCGACTCGGGCGCGTCCGTCTCGCTCCTGACGGACAGCGCGGCCGAGCGCCTCGGCGTGCGCTTCACGCCGGGCGCCACGGCAGCGGCCCGCGGCCTGCACGAGACGGAGACGCCGATGCGCATGGGCTGGCTCGACTCCGTCCGCATGGGCGACCTCACGCTCACGGACGTGCCGGTCGGCGTCCTTCCCGACGGCACGCTCACGTTCGAGACGGCGTCCCTCGGCGTCTTCAGGCTGAACGGCGTCCTCGGCGCGCACCTCATGAAGGAGTTCGACTGGCGCATCGAGTACATCGAGAAGCGCCTCTTCGCCCGGCGCGTGGACCCGAAGGCAGCCCGCGGCTCGAAGGACCAGAACATGTTCTTCCGCCGCATGAAGCCCATGGTCCGCACGTCGCTGAACGGCCAGCCGTGGTCGCTCTTCCTCCTCGACACGGGCTCGGAACCCTCGATGGTCACGCGCGGCGGTCTGCGCAAGACGCGCCTCTTCGAGCCGGAGACGGCGTACCCGGTGACGCTCGAAGGCATCGGCAACTCGCGCGTGTCGTGGGGAAAGATCTCGAACGTGAGCCTCGGCGTCGACGCCTTCATGGTGCGGTTCAAGGACATCGTCGTGAAGGAGGAGGGCGATGGGCTCGAGGACGGAATCCTCGGCGCCTCGTTCCTCTCGAACTTCGACGTCGAGATCCGCTTCGGGTCGATGACGCTCGCGCTCGAGAACCCGGTCGAGCGCCGGCGGCGGGACGCGCGCGCGCCCGCGCAGGAGATCCCTCGATAGAATGCTCCCTGTGAGGGGGAGTCGGATCGGGCTCGTGCCTTTGGCGCTGGGCGGGATCGCCCTCGCCGCCGCGTGCCGCCCGCCGGCGGATCCTATGGAAAAGAAACGCGAGCAGATGGTCGAGACGCAGATCGCGGCGCGCGGCATCCGCGACCCGCGCGTTCTCGCCGCGATGCGCAAGGTCCCGAGGCACCTCTTCGTCCCGGCCTCCGAGGCGGCGTCCGCCTACGACGACCGGCCGCTCCCGATCGGGAGCGGTCAGACGATCTCGCAGCCCTACGTCGTCGCCTTCATGACCGAGCAGCTCCGGCTCACCGGGAAGGAGAGGGTGCTCGAGATCGGCACGGGCTCCGGTTATCAGGCCGCGATCCTCGCCGAGCTCGCCGCGAAGGTGTACTCGATCGAGATCCGTTCCGAGCTCGCGGAAGCGGCGACGGCCCGGCTGAAGGAGCTCGGGATCCGGAACGTCGAGGTGCGCGCCGCCGACGGCTACCGCGGCTGGCCCGAGGAGGCGCCGTTCGACGGCATCCTCGTGACGGCCGCGCCGGAGCGCGTCCCGCCACCGCTGCTCGAGCAGCTCGCGTCGACGGGGCGCATGGTGATTCCCGTGGGCGCCTTCTACCAGGAGCTGAAGGTCATCGAGCGCCAGGGCGGCGGATACACCGAGAAGAGCGTCCTGCCCGTTCGCTTCGTGCCGTTCGTCGGCGAGGCCGAAGGCGCGCCGCGCCCCGCCCCGCCGGGACGGGGGGGCCGGCCGATCGTGGGGTCGAGCCGGCGGAGGGGGGTCCGGGGGGGGGGGGGGGGGGGGGGGCCCCGAGCGAAGCCTCGCCGGACTTCCCGCAGCTCGGCTAGGCCTTCTTCTTCGGCGCCCAGCGCAGGACGTCGACCTTCTCCATCGTGATGAGGACGCCGCAGGCGGCTTCCTCGAGGATCGGGTCGATGCGCTCGAGGTAACCGCGGATCTTCTCCTCGGTGTCCACGATCTCCACGACGATCGGAAGGTCCTCCGAAAGCTCGACGAGCCGCGCGCGGTGGACGACGCTCGAGGCGCCGTAGGACTCGATGCCGCGCAATACGGTCGCGCCCGAGAGCCCGCCCTCCCGCGCCTCGGCGACGAGCACCTCGAAGAGCGGCCGGTGCCGGGCGCGGTCCATCTCGCCGATGTGGATGCGCAGCAGCTTGGCGGTCGTCACGTCTTTCATGAGCCGATCCTCCCGATCGAACGGCCGAGCAGGGTCCCGAGGAGCCCGAGGAAGACGGAGCCGCCGACGTAGAGCGTCGCGCGGAGAACGTCCTTCACGCTCAGGAGGCCCAGCGTCTCCCACGCGAACGACGAAAACGTCGTGAAGCCCCCGAGGATGCCGACCATGAGGAACGTGCGCGCCTCGGGTGAGAGCGCGGCGCGCTCGAGGCCGAGCGCCCCGACGAGGCCGATGGCGAAGCAGCCTGCGAGGTTCACCCAGAAGGTGCCGGTGGGAAACGGTCCCGGAAGGGTCCTCTGCAGCGCGCTCGCCATCGCGTAGCGACACACCGACCCGATCCCCCCGCCCACGAAGACGAGCGCGAGGAGGGAGAGCCTCATCCGGTCAGATCCCCGCCCAGCCCGGCTCGAGGCGCGTCCAGCCCTCCTCGACCGCCCAGAGGTCCATCGCGAGCGAAACGAGGTCGTCCACCTCGGGCAGCGGCCGCGCGTCCAGCGTCAGGTCCAGCGACTTCACGTAGTGCCGGCACGTCTCGCAGGCTTCGATGCGGACGGCGGGATGCGCCTCCGTCTGGAAGGAGGGAAGCTTCGCGGGATCCTCTTCGTGGCACGCGGCGCAGCGGATGCGCGCGAACGGCCACTCGGTGCCGCAGAGCGCGCAGACGAGCGAGCGCGCCGCGCCCATCGACTCGGGCACCTCGCGCCGCACGCTCACGACGGCTCCGTTTCCGCAGGCGGGGCAGTGGCTCTCGTGGCGCGGGCGCTCCAGCGTCACGCCGCGCGCGGCGAGGACCTCGGCGTACGGCCTCAGGAACGCGCGCGCGAGGTAGTCCTCGCGGGCCTCCCGCTCGCCGCTCCAGTAGACCGAGAGGCGCGAGAGGGCCGTCTCGTCGTCGTCGGCTCGCCGCGCCTTCGCGGCCTCGGTCAGCTCGGGCGGCCCCTTCTCGGCCGCGTACGTCAGGAGCGGCGCGAAGAGGTCGAGCACCCTGTGGAAGTCGGCGGGAGTCCCCGTGAAGGCGTCGTCCACGTGGCGCGCATGGACGGCCGCGGCGAGCCGCCCCTGCAGCCGGAAGAGCCCGGCCGCGAACGCGAGCGGCTCGGCGACGAGCGGCGCTGCGGCGACGAGGCCGGTGGCGCGCGCCGCCCGCGCCTCGAAGGCCGCCGCCGGGTCGAGCGTCTTGGTCACCGCCCTAGTTGAACGTCGCGTCGTGGGCCTTCTTGAGGTCTTCCCACTGCTTGCGGAAGTCCTTCTCCTGTTCCTTCGTGAAGACGCGGAAGGGGACCTGAATCATGCTGGTCGCGAACTGCACGTTCAGCCAGTACTGGCCGGGCTGGATGCCTCCGGGGACGTTGAAATAGAGGCGGCCCATGCAGTCGCGCGTGTCGCTCAGGTCGACGGTGTCGTAGGCGAGACCCGGGCCGTTGAGGTCCGCGAAGAACTTCATGGCGCACGGGCGGCCGGGGCCGGCCGGGAAGTAGTTGATCGAGTCCTTGACGACCTTGGCCTTCTGGTTCAGCGGCCGGATGGCGTCGGCCTTCATGTACTCGTTCTGCGACATGAGCGGGACGGTCTTCCCGTCGGGGGTCTTGAGCGTCAGGTTCTCCCGCTTCATCGTGTAGTCCTTCGCGCCCTCGCGCAGCGTGATGCCCACGTTGAGCAGGACCCACGGCTCTCCGAGCTCTTCCTGGACCATGCGGTACCCGAGGACGGCGTAGCCCTCGTTGTTGTAGGCCATGCGGACGAACTCGCCCTGGAGCGTCATGAGCTGAGGGACGTCCGCCTTCGGGGCCTGCATGCCCTGGAGGGAACCCTTGGGCTCCATCTGCGCGGCGAGAGGGCCGGCAGCGACCGACGCGAGGAGAACGGCGAACAGCGAAGCGATGATGCGTTTGTTCATTTCGAGTCCTTTCATCAGGGGGAAGCATATTACGCGGCGCACTTTTCGTGGAGAATGCGGCCGTGGATTACAGGACTCCGGGCGCGGGCCTCCTCCTGGCCGTGCTCTCCATCCTGCATGCCCCGGCGGCGACCGTTGACGAGACGAAGAACGTCCTCGTCCTCTTCTCGAATGCCCGCCTCCTCCCGGCCAACGTCGAGGCCGAGCGGGCACTACGCGAGACTCTCGCGAAATCGAAAGACCGGCCCGTGGAGGTCCACGCCGAGTTTCTCGAAGCGCCCTACTTCAGCGGCGACCGCTACATCGCCACGATCGTCACCTCCCTTCGCGAAAAGTACGCCACCGAGGCGCCGGACGTGATCGTCGCCGCGGGCGAGGAGGCGCTCGGCTTTCTCCTTCGCAATCGCGCGGCGCTCTTTCCGCACGCCCCACTCGTCCACATGGCCGTCTCCCGATCGAATTTCGGGTCGTTGCCCCCGCTCACTCCGGACGTCGTCGGCGTTCCCGTCGCGTACGACTTTTCCGGGACGATCGAACAGGCGCTGAAGTGGCATCCAAATGCCCGGCGCCTCGTCGTCGTGACGGGCGCTTCGTCGCAGGACCGCGAGTTCGAGCGGCGGCTGAGGGCCGAGGTTCCCCGCTTCGAAGGCCGTGCGGCAGTCGAATTTCTCTCCGCCCTGCCGACGCGAGCGGTCCTCGAGCGCCTCGGGAAGCTCGGAGACGACTCCGTCGTCTTCACGACCGGCTACTTCCAGGACGGCGAGGGCCGCGCCTCCACCCCGCGCGATTCCGCCACGATGATGGCCGGCGCGAGCAGAGCGCCCGTGTATGCAGCCTTCAACACGTTCCTCGGCACGGGCGTCGTCGGCGGGCGCATGGTGACCTTCGATGCCCTGGGGCGCCAGGCGGCGGAGATCGTCGCCAGGCTGCTGGGAGGCGACGCGCCTTCTTCGCTCCGTCTGGCCGAAAGCGCGCCGACAGAGGTGCATCTCGACTGGCGGCAAGCCCGCCGGTGGGGCATCGGCGAGAGCGATGTCCCCGCGGGTACCGTGTGGCACTTCCGGGAGCCGACGCTCTGGGAGGAGTATCCGAACGGGGTGATCGCCGCCGCCGTGGTTTTTGTCCTCCAGGCCGGGCTGATCGCCGGGCTCCTCGCCGAGCGGCGCCGCCGCCACGTCGCCGAGAGGGCCGTGGCGGCACAGCGCTTCGAGCTCGCCCACGCCTCGCGTCTCGCGGTCGCCGGCGAGCTGACGGGCTCGATCGCGCACGAGATCAACCAGCCGCTCGGCGCGATCCTGAGCAACGCCGATGCCGCCGACCTCATTCTCGAGTCGGGCGGCGATCGTCGGGCTGAGCTGCGCGCGATCCTCGCCGACATCCGGCGGGACGACCTCAGGGCCGGCGAGGTGATCCGCCGGCTGCGAGCCCTGCTTTCCAAGCATGAGGTCGAGCGGCGGCCGGTCGACCTCAACGACGCGGTGCGCGAGGTGGGAGCGGCGCTCAGTGCCGAAGCGCGCCGGCGGCGGGTCGGCCTCGACGTCAGACCCGTGTCGAATGCCGTCACGATCACCGGCGACCGGACGCAGATCCAGCAGGTGCTCATCAACCTCGTGCTCAACGCCATGGACGCCGTGGACGAGATGCCCGAAGACCGGCGGGTGGTCGTCGTGTCGCTCAGGAGCGACCCGCTCCTCGTCCGGATCACCGTGCGCGACCGCGGCCCGGGAATCGCGCCCGAGCATCTCCCGAAGCTCTTCGAGTCGTTTTTCAGCACGAAACGCAAGGGCATGGGCCTCGGCCTGTCCATTGCCCGGACGCTCGCCGAGGCGCACGGCGGGCGCATCCGCGCCGAGAACGGGCCCGGCGAAGGCGCCGTGTTCCACGTCGAGCTGCCCGCGGCCGGCGCCCCGGGCGCCTTGTCGCCGGAGGTCGCGTGAACGGCGCCCCCCTGATACACGTGGTCGACGACGACGACTCGCTCCGCACGGCGCTGCTGCGGCTGCTCGCCGCAGCCGGCTTCGAGGCGCGCGGCTACGCGTCGACCGGCGCCTTCCTGATGGACCCGCCGCCGGATCGGCCCGGCTGCGTGTTGCTCGACATCCGCATGCCGGGGCCGTCAGGCCTCGATCTCCAGGCGGCGCTTCAGCGCCAGGGCATCGCTCTGCCCGTGATCTTCCTGACGGGCCACGCCGACGTTTCCTCCAGCGTGCGCGCGATGAAGGCCGGCGCCGTGGATTTCCTCACGAAGCCCGTGCGGCGTGAGGTCCTGCTCGAGGCGCTCGGGCGCGCGCTCGAGCGCGACGCCGGGCAGAGAGCGGCGCGCGGCGAGATCGCACGCCTGCGCGCGCTCTTCGACGCGCTGACGCCCCGCGAGCGCGAGGTCTTCGAGCGCGTCGTAGCCGGTAAGCTCAACAAGCAGATCGCGGCCGAGCTCGGCGTTGCAGAGCGCACGGTGAAGGCCGAACGCGCGCAGGTCATGGTCAAGCTGGGGGCGGGCTCCGCGGCGGAGCTCGGCCGGCTCGCCGAGCGGCTGCGGCAGATCTCCCCCTAGCGGACCGCCCCGGCGTCCGGGTCGCGCTGCCCTTTGGGGCAGAACGGCTGCCCTTTCTCTCCGTGGCGGCAGCGGCTGCCTGCCCGATGCTGTCTTCATGAGAATCAGGTCCCACTCGTGACCGCAGCCGCAGGCGCGTCGATTTCGTCCGAACGGGCGGCGATCGAAGGGCCGAAAGTGCTCGTGGTGGAGGACGACGACAGCATGCGTGAGGCCGTCACGCGCCTTCTCGCCGCCGCGGGCTTCGAGCCCACGACTTACGCCTCTGCCGAGGCGCTCCTCGCCGCCGGCGCCGGCGAGGGCGCGGTGTGCGTCGTGAGCGACCTGAGGCTGCCCGTGATGTCGGGCCTCGACATGCTGGCTGAGCTGCGCGCACGCGGCGCTACCGTCCCGCTCGTCCTCATCACGGGGCACGACGCGCCGGGTCTGCGCGAGGACGCGATGCGGCGCGGCGCGGCGGCCTATCTCGCGAAGCCGTTTCCGGGAACCACGTTGTTGAAAGCCGTTCAGGCCGCGATCGCGCGCCGGAACGCATGACGTCCATCGAAAGAGAAGGAAAGAGGAGAACGGACATGAAGCTCAGCCGATTTGCAACCCTCGTCCTCGCGGTCACCGCTGTTGCGTGCTCGACCCTCGAAGTCAACACCGACTACGCCCCGGGCACCGATTTCTCGAAGTACAAGACCTTCACGCTCAAGGCTGGTACAGCCCCCAGGAACCCGATCGCTGCCGAACGCTTCGCACAATCCCTCGGGAGCGCCCTCGCGGCCCGCGGGCTCAGGCAGGTCCCGGACGGGGGCGACCTGATCGTTGTCACCCACTTCAGCCTCGGGAAGGACACCCAGCTCAACACCTACGGATACGGTGGCTGGGGCGGCGGCTGGCGCTACGGCGGAATGGGCGGCATGCAGACCACGACGGTTCAGGAAATTCCGACGGGCACCGTCGTCATCGACCTCGTCGACGCGAGCGCGAAGACGGCCGTCTGGCGCGGCATCGCGAAGGACCAGATTTCGACGTCGGCGACCCCCGAAGAGCGCCAGCAGAAGGCCGACCTGGTCGCCCAGAAGCTCTTCGAGAACTACCCGCCGCAGGCGAAGAAGTAGAAGCGAAGAAGGAAAGCAGGGAGCAGGCCATGAAGAGACTCATCGCCTCCGGCGCGTTTGCTGCGCTGCTGGCCTCGGCATTCGTCGTCTCGGCGGACTGGGACCCGGAGAAGGAATCGAAGGAGATGGCGGCGGTCGACCAGACCGTCAAGGCGTTCAAGGCCGACAACCCGAAGATGCAGATCTACTTCGACAAGGCGGCCGGCTATGCCGTCTTCCCCACGATCGGCAAGGCCGCTTTCGTGTTCGGGGGCTCGCACGGCAAGGGGAAGGTGTTCGAGCAGGGCAAGCTCGCCGGCAACGCCTCGTTGTCGAAGGCGAGCTTCGGCCTCCAGGCCGGCGCCGAGTCCTACAGCATGATCGTGTTCTTCGAGAAGAAGGAAACGCTGGACACGCTCAAGGCGGGGAAGTTCGGCTTCGCGGCCGGCGCCTCGGTAACCGCGCTCGACAAGGGCAGTCAGGCCCAGGCGGTCTGGGACAAGGGCGTCGCCGTCTTCACGCACAACAAGGGCGGCCTGATGGCGTCCGCGGCCATCGGCGGGCAGAAGTTCGAGTTCACTCCGACCGAGGCGGCGAAGAAGTGACGGGGAAGAACTCATGAAGAGGCGTGTCTTCGCCTTCCTGCTCGCGTGTCCGTTGCTCCTCGCCCCGGCCGCGCGTGCGCAGACGAATGCCTGGAAGAACACGGCGGAGCTCTACTTCCTCGGAGCCGGGATGTCGGGCACGGTGGGCGTCGGCCCGGTGGAGACGCACTTCGCCGCGACGTTCGACCAGATCCTGAACAACCTCCAGTTCGGCGCGATGGTGAACTACCGCGGCGAGTCGAAGACCTTCGCCGTGACCGCAGACGTGATGTACACGGCCCTCGGAACGACCGTCGACGGTCCGGCCGCCGGTTTTCTCGCCGCGAAGGTGGACGCGAAGGAGTGGCTCGTCACCGCGACGGCGAATTACCGCGTCTCGCCGGTTCTCGACGTCTTCGTGGGCCTGCGGCTCACGTCGTTGACGAACGCGCTCACGCTGACGGACACCGCGGGAAGGAGCGTTCCGGCGAGCTCACCGGAGACGTGGGTCGACCCGGTAATCGGTCTGCGCGTGAAGGCGCCGGTCGGAAAGGGCTGGTCCCTCGAGGGCTACGGCGACATCGGCGGGTTCGGCGTCGGCAGCGACTTCACGTGGATGCTCCAGGGCCGCGTGAACTGGCAGATCTCGCGCGTCGTCCACGCCGGCCTCGGCTATCGCCTCCTCTACCAGGACTATTCGACAGGAAGCGGAATCGACACGTTCAAGTGGAATGTCACGACGCAGGGGCCGCTCCTGGCCGTTGGAGCGGGTTTCTGAGTCAATCAATGAACCGAAGGAGATTCGAGATGAAGGTACGTCGTTCGCTGATCGTCCCCGCCCTGGCACTCCTGGCCATGGCCGCGCCCGCCCCTCTCGCGGCGCAGGCGCAGCCCAAGGGCTCTCTCGAGGGCATGACGGCCCCGAAACCGGACGTCCCGGAGATCTTCACGCTTGCGGGCGCCTACGTCCGCATGGCCTACAACAACGAGGGCTACGCCGTCATCGGGTACCGCATGGTCCAGGAGGAGGTCGGGAACCCGTGGGCCCTCCTTGCCGTCGGCGTCACGCTGCGCGGCAACACGAAGCCCTACACGATGCCCCGCACCGCGTTCTCGCTCCAGACCCCGGACGGCAAGACGCTTCCGCTCCCGACCCAGCAGGAGTACATGAAGGCGGACGTCCGCGCTCTCAACATGCTCGCGAGGAATTTCAACGACAACATCAATTACTTCCCGGCCGGCGCGAACCGCCCGTGTCCCATGCAGTTCTTTGCGAACGTCGACCGCCCGGGGCTCGCCTACGACTCGGTCGACCTGACCACCGAGCGCGACTGCCTTGGCCGGCTCTATTTCAACATTCCGGGCGGCATCCAGGTGGGCCAGTACTTCCTCAACGTCAAGTTCGCGAGCAGCACCATCCAGGTGCCGTTCCGGGTGTTCACCAAGGAGCAGGCGAAGGACTTCAGCAAGCAGTGGGAAGACCTCAAGAAGGCCCACGACGCGTCGTACAAGTAGAACGAAAAGAAAGAGGGGCAATTGCGATGAAATTGAAACCAATCACGCTGGCGCTTGCGGTCGTGCTGGGCATCCTCTGCCTGGCGCTGCCCGCGGCCGCGCAGCAGACCCAGGCCAAGCCCAACATCATCCTCATCCTGTCCGACGATTTCGGTTACGGCGACTCGGGTCCGTACGGCGGGGGAGTCGGGCGCGGGATGCCGACGCCCAGCCTCGACCGGCTCTCGAACGAGGGCATGACGTTCTTCTCGTTCTACGCGCAGCCGAGCTGCACGCCGGGCAGGGCCGCGGTCCAGACCGGCCGCATCCCGAACCGCAGCGGCATGACGACCGTGGCCTTCCAGGGTCAGGGCGGCGGGCTGCCGGCGGCGGAGTGGACGCTCGCCTCCGTCCTGAAGACGGGCGGCTACCAGACGTTCTTTGCGGGCAAGTGGCACCTCGGCGAGGCCGACTACGCGATGCCGACCGCGCAGGGCTACGACGAGATGAAGTACGTCGGGATCTACCACCTCAACGCTTATACCTACGGCGACCCGACGTGGTTCCCCGACATGGACCCGAAGCTCCGGGAGATGTTCAACAAGGTGACGAAGGGCGCGCTCTCCGGCACGCCGGGGAAGACGGTCGAGGAATTCAAGGTCAACGGGCAGTACGTCAACACGCCGGAGAAGGGCGTCGTCGGAATCCCGTTCTTCGACCACTACGTCGAGAAGGCGTCGATCGAGTACCTCGACAAGGCGGCCAAGGGCGGCAAGCCGTTCTTCATGAGCGTCAACTTCATGAAGGTGCATCAGCCCAACATGCCGCACCCCGACTTCGAGCACAAATCGATGTCGAAGTCCAAGTACGCCGATTCCGTCGTCGAGAACGACACGCGCATCGGCAGGATCCTCGACAAGGTGCGCGCTCTCGGCCTCGACAAGAACACGTACATCTTCTGGACCACGGACAACGGCGCGTGGCAAGACGTCTATCCGGATGCCGGCTATACGCCGTTCCGCGGGACCAAAGGCACCGTGCGTGAGGGTGGCAACCGCGTCCCGTCGATCGCCTGGGGTCCGAAGATCAAGGCCGGCACGAAGAACCACGACATCCTCGGCGGCCTGGACTACATGGCGACGTTCGCATCCCTCGCCGGCGTGAAGCTCCCGGAGAACGACCGCGAGGGCAAGCCGATCATCTTCGACAGCTACGACATGTCGCCGGTCCTCTTCGGCACGGGCAAGTCGGCGCGCGAAAACTGGTTCTACTTCACCGAGAACGAGCTGACCCCCGGGGCCGCCCGCGTCGGCAACTACAAGGCCGTGTTCAACCTGCGCGGCGACAACGGGCAGCCGACGGGCGGCCTGGCGGTCGACACGAACCTCGGCTGGAAGGGCGCGACGAAGTACGTCGCCGTCGTTCCGCAGGTGTTCGACATCTGGGCCGACCCGCAGGAGCGCTACGACCTCTTCATGAACAACTTCACGGAGCGGACCTGGACGATGGTCACCATCAGCGAGGCCATCGGCGGACTCATGAAGACGTACATGAAGTACCCGCCCCGCAAGCTGCAGAGCATGGGCTACGACGGCCCGGTCGAGCTCTCCAAGTATCAGAAGTTCCAGTACGTCCGGGAAGAGCTCATGAAGGAAGGCGTTTCCATCGCGCTTCCCACGGGCAACTAGCATTTAGTTTCCGAGGCGGGCGCCGGTCCGGAAGGGGCCGGCGCCCGCTTCCCGCATTCGAGGAGACGGGAGATTGCGATGAGAACCAAAAGAGCTATTAGCGCCGCCCGCGGCGCCGCCAGTACGGTCCTCTGCGCGCTGCTGTTCGTCAGCGCCCGCGGCTATGCCCAGAACGATCCCCTCCCGTCGTGGAACGACGGGGCGACGAAGAAGGCCATCGTCGCTTTCGTGAAGGCGACGACCGACAAGGCGAGCCCGACTTTCGTGCCACCCTCCGAGCGCATCGCCACGTTCGACAACGACGGCACGCTGTGGGCCGAACAGCCGATGTACTTCCAGCTCTTCTTCGCGCTCGAGCGCGTGAAGGCCATGGCGCCGCAGCACCCCGAATGGAAGACCCAGGAGCCGTTCGCATCGCTTCTGAAGGGCGACGTGAAAGGCGCACTCGCGGGCGGCGAGCCCGCCATCGGGGCGATCATCATGGCGACGCACGCCGGGATGACGCCCGCTGCGTTCGACGCGCTCGTCCTCGAGTGGGCCGCGAAGGCGAAGCACCCGAAGGGGCACCTCTTCACCGAGATGGTCTACCAGCCGATGCTCGAGCTGCTCGCCTACCTGAGGGCGAACGGATTCAAGACGTTCATCGTCTCGGGCGGCGGCATCGACTTCATGCGGCCATGGACTGAGAAGGTGTACGGCATTCCACCGGAGCAGGTCGTCGGCAGCAGCATCAAGACGAAGTTCGAGATGCAGGACGGCAAGCCGGTCCTCATGCGCCTGCCCGAGCTGAACTTCATCGACGACAAGGACGGCAAGCCCGTCGGCATCCAGCAGCACATCGGCCGCCGCCCGATCGCGGCCTTCGGCAACTCGGACGGCGACCAGCAGATGCTCGAATGGACGACGGCCGGGAGCGGCGCGCGGTTCGCCCTGCTCGTCCATCACACCGACGCCGAGCGTGAATGGGCTTACGACCGGAAGTCCTCGATCGGGCATCTCGACAAGGCGCTCGACGAAGCGCTCGCGAAGGGCTGGACAGTCGTGGACATGAAGAAGGACTGGAAAGTCATTTTCCCGTTCGAGAAGAAGTAGAGAACACGGCGGGAACGCTGGCAGGAGCCTCACCATGAAGATCGTTCACAAGTCACTGACTGTCGCCTTCGCCCTCGGGCTCGCGTTGCTGCCCGCGCGGCCGTCCCTCGGCCAGGCCTCGCCGGTGCCCGCAGGGCCGGCGAATCCCGACCCGTGGCCCAAGACGGCGGTGAACGCCGGCGCGACGTACACGATGTACCAACCGCAGCTGGACTCGTGGGACCAGTTCAACCTCGCGGCGCACGCGGCCGTCTCGGTCCTGCCGCCCGGCGCGAAGAACCCGGTCTTCGGTGTCGTGCAGATTACGGCCCAGACGCAGGTGAGCCGCCAGGCGCGCACCGTGTACTTCCAGAACATCCGGGTGGTGAAGACCCAGTTTCCGACCGTTCCCGACGCAGTCTGGGAGTACCAGGGCGCGATCCAGCAGATCCTCACGGACGGCCCCGCCACAATGCCGCTCGACAAGCTCGAGGCGAATCTCGCCATCCTGAGCGCCGAGAAGAAGGCGCAGGCGGTCCCCGTTCGCAACGCCGCTCCGGCCTTCGTCTTCTCGCCGAGCCCCGCCGTTCTGGTCACGATCGACGGTGATCCGGTGTGGACGAAGCTCGCCGGAACGGAGTTGCGGCGGGTCCTGAACGCGCGGCCGCTCATCCTGAGCGACGAATGGGGATCGGTCTACGTTCACATCCTCGACGGGTGGCTGCAGGCGCCGGGTCTCTCCGGTCCGTGGACCGTCGCGCCGGCCGCGCCGAAAGGTGCCGACCAGGCCGCGCAGGCCCTCGCGAAGCAGAACGTCGTCGACCTGATGCCGGGAAGTCCGAATCCCGAGACGAAGGCGGTGCCCTCGCTGAAAGCCGGAGCGCCGAAGCTCGTCGTGGCCACGACGCCCACGGAGCTGATCGTGACCGAAGGCGCTCCCGAGTGGGCCCCTCTCGACGGCACGCAGCTTCTCTACGTGAAGAACACGACGGCCAACGTCTTCAACGACATGGCCCGCCAGCAGATCTACGTGCTCGTGACGGGCCGCTGGTTCCGGGCATCGGGCCTCTCCGGGCCGTGGCAGTACGTGAGCGGCCGCGAGCTGCCGTCCGACTTCCGGTTCATTCCCGACGAGAGCCCGAAGGAGAACGTGAAGGCATCCGTTCCGGGCACCTCGCAGGCCCAGGAGGCCGTGATCTCCAGCCAGATCCCGGAGATGACGCCGGTGGACCGCAAGACGGCGACGTTCAAGCCGGAGATCAGCGGCGCGGTCGTGCTCACTCCGATCCCCGGCACGGGCCTGTCCTACGTGTCGAACAGCCCGACACCGATCCTCTCGGATTCGCAGAGCGGGTGGTACGCCTGCGAGAGCGGCGTCTGGTACTACGCCCCGGCCGTGACGGGGCCGTGGACCGTCGCGGCGAGCATCCCGGCCTCGATCTACTCGATCCCGCCGAGCTCACCGGTCTTTTACGTGACGCACGTGAGGATCTACACCGTCACCCCGACGACGGTCGTGATCGGCTACACGCCGGGCTACATGGGCGCGATCGTCACGCCGGACGGCACCGTCGTCTACGGAACGGGCTACTCGTATGCCGCGTACGTCAACGCGTCGGTCTGGTATCCGCCGCCGGTCACGTATGGGTACGGCGCGGCCGTGACGTACACGCCGTGGACGGGCTGGGCCGTGGGCTTCGGGTTCGGGTTCGCGATGGGCGCGGCGTACGGCAGCTGCTGGGGCGCAGCGCCTTACTGGGGCGCGATGCCCTACGCCTACCATGGCGCGTACTACGGCGGCGCTTACGGCGGTGCCGCGGCCTGGGGGCCCGGCGGATGGGCCGCGACGAGCGGCAACGTCTATCACCAGTACGGCGCGACGTCCGCCGTCACGCGCAGCTCGGGCGGATACAACGCCTGGACCGGGAACGCGTGGAGCAGCAAGGCGGGCACCTCGTACAACTCGGTGACCGGGCAGATGTCCGCAGGCCAGCACGCGCAGGTCGCGAACGCATACACGGGAAATTACGCGAGCGGCAGCCGCGGCGCCACGTACAACCCGAACACCGGAGTCGCGGCGGCGGGCGGAAAGGCGACGGTCGGCAACGCGTACTCGGGGCAGCAGGCGACGGTCGGCCACGCCGCGGTCGCCGGCCCGGGCGGTGAGACCGCGCACGCCCAGGAAGTCGGCAACAACACGTTCGCCGAGCACAACGGCAACGTCTACTCGAACACCGGCGGCGGCTGGCAGCAGAAGAGCGGCACGGGCGGCGCGCCCCAGTCGTCGTTCGCCTCCGAGCAGTCCGCGCGGCAGACGGGTGAGCAGCGCGCGTCGGCCTCGAGCTGGGGGGGCGGCGACAGCGGTGGCTTCGACCGCGGCGGTGGTGGCTTCGGCGGCGACGGTGGTGGCTTCGACCGTGGCGGCGGTGGCTTTGGCGGAGAAGGCGGTGCAGGCCGCTTCGGAGGCGGAGGCGGCCGCTTCGGCGGAGGCGGTGGAGGCGGCTTCGGCGGCTTCCGCGGGGGACGGCGATGAGGCGTCGCGCAACGGCACTCCTCGTCCTGATCGCCCCTGCAGCGGTGTTCGCGCAGGCGCCACCCGCCGACGAGGCTGCCGAGATCGCGAAGAAACTCAACAACCCGGTCGCCGCGCTCATCAGCGTGCCTCTCCAGAACAACTGGGACTACGGCATCGGCACGACGAACGCGATGAAGTACACCCGCAACGTCCAGCCCGTTATTCCCCTTGGTATCTCGAAGGACTGGAACGTGATCGTCCGGACGATCATGCCGATCGTCTCCCTCGAGTCGCCTGCGCCAGGGGGCTCGACGTCGTCGGGTCTCGGGGACATCACGCAGAGCTTCTTCTTCTCGCCGAAGGAGCCGACCTCGGGAGGCTGGATCATCGGCGCGGGACCGGCCCTCCTCTATCCGAGCGCCTCTATCCGAGCGCCTCGCACGACGCGATCGGCGCCGGAAAGTGCCGCGGCCCGACGGTCGTCGTCCTCAAACAGGAGCACGGCTTCACGTACGGACTCCTCGCGAACCAGCTCTGGTCGTTCGCGGGCTGGGGCCCGACCAGCGTGAACGCCATGTTTCTGCAGCCCTTCCTCACGTACACGACGAAGAAGTACACGACGTTCGGAGTGAACACCGAGTCCACGTACAACTGGACTGCGTCCGAATGGACCGTGCCGATCAACGTGTTCGCCACGCAGATGCTGAAGATCAAAAAGCAGATCATCAGCCTCCAGTTCGGCTACCGGTATTACGCGACGGCGCCCACCGGCGGTCCCAATCACGGCTGGCGCTTCGTCCTGACGTTCGTGTTTCCGAAGAAATGAGACGCGCCGGCTTAGGCGGCGAAGCCTCTTGCTGCCAGATTGAGAAAGCTCGTGGCCGGATGCGCGCCCGTCGCACCCACTCGGCATCGAAAGGGGGACCTTCATGAAGCTCTCTCGACCTCTTGTGATGGCCCTTGAGCTCGCGCTCGGTCTCCTCGCCGCAGCGCGGCCCGCCGAGGCGCAGAACTCCGCCCGAAAGCCGAACATCGTCTTCATGCTCACGGACAACCTCGGCTACGGTGAGCTGGGCGTCTACGGCGGCGGCATCCTGCGCGGCGCGGCCACGCCGCGTATCGACACGCTCGCCAGCCAGGGCATCAGGCTGCTCAACTTCAACGTCGAGCCGCAGTGCACGCCCTCGCGGTCGGCCCTGATGACCGGCCGGTTTCCGATCCGCTCCGGCACGTACGAAGTCCCGATTGGCGGCGTCCCGGACGGCTTGACGCAGTGGGAGGTCACAATCGCGGAGTTGCTGTCAGCGCAGGGCTACGCCACCGGCATGTGGGGCAAGTGGCACCTCGGCAGCGCCGAGGAGCGTCTGCCGACTCGCCAGGGCTTCGACGAGTGGTTCGGCATCCCGCGCACCTACGACGAGGGGATGTGGCCGTCCCTCAACCAGGCGAAAGGCATGTGGCCGTCGGTCGGCGACAAGCAGGGTTGGAACGCGAAGCTCGTTCGTCCCGAGCCGATCTACGAGGCCCGCAAAGGCGAAAAAGCCCGGGAAGTCGGAGTGCTGGACCTGGACCGGCGCCGCACGATGGAAGCGGAGATCACGACGCACGCCGTCGACTTCATCAAGCGCAGCGCGCGCGCGGGCAAGCCGTTCTATGCCTACGTGTCCTTCTCGCTCGTCCACATGCCGACGCTGCCGAATCCCGAGTTCGCGGGAAGAACCGGTAACGGCGACTGGGCCGACTGTCTCGCCGAGATGGACCATCGCACCGGCCAGATCCTCGACGCCATCAAGGAAGCAGGCGTCGAGAACGATACGCTGGTCATCTTCACCAGCGACAACGGTCCCGAGGCGACAGACCCGTGGCAGGGTGCAAACGGGCCCTGGCGCGGCTCGTACTTCACGGCGATGGAAGGCTCGCTGCGGGCGCCCTTCATCCTGCGTTGGCCTGGCAGGGTGCCGGCTGGCCGCGTGAGCAACGAAATCGTCCACATCACGGACCTCTACACGACGCTCGCGCGCGTGGGAGGAGCGGAAGTCCCGAAAGACCGTCCGATCGACGGCGTGGACCAGCTGGATTTCCTCCTCGGAAAGCAGGAAACCTCGAACCGCGAGGGATTCCCGGTCTTCGTGGCCGACAGGCTGTCCGCCGTCAAGTGGCGCAACTGGAAGGCGCACCTGGTCTGGCAGGAGAACATGTACGACCCGCCGCAGAAGCTCCCCCTGCCGAAGATCGTCAACCTCCTGACCGACATGAAGGAGGAGCGCGACGTCGGGGCCAAGAACTCCTGGGTCGCCGAGCCGATCTTCAAGATCCTCGGTGAGCTCGAAGCGAGCTTCAGGAAGTACCCGTTGATCAAGGTCGGTACGCCCGACCCCTACGTTCCGCCGAAGTGAGGCGACATGAACCGGCGGCGCCTTCTGAATCGTCTCGTTGCTCTCGGCGTCTCGACCGCGCTCTGCGGCCTCGCCTGCGAGGCGGGCGCCCAGCAGCTCATCCTCAAAGGCGAGTACGGCCTGATGGCGGGTACTCAGCCGCCTCCGGGCCTCTACGCCGGGATCCTCGGCGGCTACAACAGGGCGGACGAGCTGAAGGGCCCCCGGGGTGAGACGGTGCCGACGCAGGGCAGCCTCAACCAGTACTACATCGGGCCCATCGTCTCGTGGGTCTCGAACATCAAGATCCTCGGCGGAAACTACTCGGCCACGGTCTCCGTGCCATGGGCCAACGTGATGACCGACGCTCCACGGCTGGACGTGAACAGTTCGACCGGCATCGCACTGAGTGAGACGTGGCTCGTGCCGCTTGCCATCGGCTGGCACCTGGAGGGGGCCGACGTGACGTTCCAGTATGCGCTCTACATTCCGACGGGGCGATATACGGCCGGCGCGACGGACAACACGAGCCTCGGCATGTGGTGCAACGAGCTCTCCGTGCTCTCGACCGTGTTCCTGAACGGCGCCAGGAGCTGGCACGCCTCAGCTTCCCTTTTTTACGATATCAACGGCAGGAAGCAGGATCAGGACTGGACGACGGGAAATCCCCTTACGCTCATGTACGGGGTCGGCGGGAACTACGGCTCCGGGCAGATATTCAAAGGCTGGGCGGGCATCGCGGGTTACTCCCAGTGGCAGGTCACGTCGACGAGCGGCGCCGACGTGCCTCTGCCCGTCCGGGACGGCAGGACCGACATCCACGCGATCGGCCCGGAGTTCACGACCCTGCAGGGGGCTCTGACGATCCGGTACTTCTGGCAGTTCGGAGGGACGTTCTCGACGCAGGGCCGCGGGCTCTACGTTCAGCTGGTGTTGCCGGTAAGGGTGGGCTGACATGCCGAAAAGAGCGAACGCCGTGGTTCAATTCCTCACGATAGTGCTCCTCTTTGGAGGGGCGGCGTCCTGCCGCTCCCGGGGTGGGGAGCCAGCCCCGCCGGCCGCCACCGCGGCACCGGCGGCCACGACGGCCCCGGCGCCCGCGCCGGCGGCGCCTGCCGCGAGCACCGCCCCGGAACCCGTGAGGCCCGCGGCTGCAGTGTTCGACAAGCTCGTGGCCCGCTGGCTGCGCGAGGACGGCGGCTACATCCTCGAGGTCCGCTCCGTCTCGCCGCAGGGGGCGGTCGACGCGTCGTATTACAACCCGCGCCCGATCAACGTCTCGAAGGCGGAGGCGTTTTCCGAGAACGGAGCCCTGACGCTCTTCGTCGAGCTGCGCGCCCCGAACTACCCCGGCAGCACGTATCGACTCGTTTACGACCCCGCAAGCGACAACCTCGTGGGCACGTACTTTCAGGCCCTTCAAAAACAGACTTTCGACGTTTCATTCGTGAGGCGCTAGGTGCGCCTCGATCTCATTTCACCCGGCACCGAAAGGAGAACATTCATGAAACTTTCCCGACCTCTCGCGCTGGCCTTCGGGCTCGCGCTCGGCATTCTCGCGGTCGCGCCGCCCGCGGCCGCCCAGCCCGCGAAGAAGAAGCCGAACATTCTCGTGCTGTTCGGCGACGATATCGGCTTCTGGAACATCAGCGCGTACAACCGCGGCATGATGGGCTACCGGACGCCCGCGATCGACAGCATCGCCAAGGAAGGCGCGATCTTCACCGACGTCTACGCCCAGCAGAGCTGCACGGCCGGGCGCGCGGCGTTCATCACCGGCCAGTCCCCGATTCGCACGGGCCTCCTCAAGGTCGGCCTCCCGGGCGCGCCCGAGGGCCTCTCCGAGAAGGACCCGACGATCGCGAACCTGCTCAAGGCGCAGGGCTATGCGACGGGCCAGTTCGGCAAGAACCACCTCGGCGACCGCAACGACTTCATCCCGACGGTCCACGGCTTCGACGAGTTCTTCGGCAACTTCTACCACCTGAACGCGGAGGAGGAGCCCGAGAACCCGGACTACCCGAAGGCCCCGGAATTCCCGAACTTCAAGGAGAAGTTCGGCCCGCGCGGCGTGTTCCACTGCTACGCGACGGCCACCGCGAGCACGCTCCCCGACGACGGCCGCTTCGGGAAGTGGGGCAAGCAGAAGTGCGAGGACACCGGCCCGCTCACGAAGAAGCGGATGGAGACGATCGACGAGGAAGTCCTCGCCGTGACGATGAAGTACCTCGACGCGAGGCAGAAGGAAGACAAGCCCTGGTTCGTCTGGTTCAACACGACCCGGATGCACATCCACACCCACCTCAAGGCGGAGTCGAAGGGCAAGACGGGCCTCGGAACCGTCCCGGACGGCATGGTCGAGCACGACGGCCACATCGGCCAGATCCTGAAGAAGATCGCCGACATGGGTGTCGCCGACAACACGATCGTGATTTACACGACTGATAACGGCGGCGAGGTGATGAGCTCGCCCGACGGCGCCGCGGTGCCGTTCCGCGGCGAGAAGAACACGCCGTGGGAGGGCGGCTATCGCGTACCCATGGTCGTGCGCTGGCCCGGCGTCATCAAACCCGGCACCGAGATCAACAACATCATCTCGCACGAGGACTGGCTGCCCACCCTCTTGGCCGCCGCGGGCCAGCCGGACGTCAAGGAATCGCTGCTGAAGGGCACGACAGTAGCGGGAGCCACGTACAAGGTTCACCTCGACGGTTACAACCTGCTTCCGTCCTTCAAGGGCGAGGCCAAGGCGTGGCCGCGCCACGAGTTCGTCTACTGGACCGACGATGGGGAGCCCGCGGCCCTGCGGTTCGACCAGTGGAAGATGCTGTTCCTCGAGCAGCGCGCGAAGGGTCTCGACGTCTGGCAGGATCCGATGGTCGTCCTGCGCCTTCCCAAGCTCTTCAATCTCCGGGCGGACCCCTTCGAGCGCTTCCCAGAGGGGTACGGTTACCAGATCTGGCGAATCAACCATGCATTCCTCGTGGGGCCGGCCGCCATGTACGTCGGCGGGTGGATGCAGAGCTTCATCGACTTCCCGCCTCGCCAGAAGCCCGGCAGCTTCAACCTCAGCCACGTGATGGAGAAGCTGACCAAGGGAGAACACTGATCAAATCAGGGGTCACGACATCGTGACTTCGCGAGATCGGGAAGGAAGGCGGCTGGGGTTACCCCGCCGCCTTCCTTCCACTTTTCCGTTCGCGGCGCTTCTCTTCGTGTCGGGTGTGACGGCCCTGGTCTTCGAGACGCTCTGGGTGAAGCAGCTGGCCCTGGTCGTAGGCGTCACCGTTCACGCGGTCACGATCGCTGTGAGCGCCTTTTTCGCGGGCCTCGCGCTCGGCGGCGCCGTCTTCGGGCCGATGGCCGACCGGGTCGCGCGGCCGGTCCGCCTTTATGCCGCGCTCGAGTCCGGCATCGCGGTCTCCGGCGTGCTGGCGACTCTCGCTCTCGCGTCTTCGGCTCCGCTCTTCGTGCGCCTGCAGGGCGTCGCGGGCCCGCTCGCATGGGTCCTGCCGTTCCTCCTCGTCGGCGTGCCGGCGACTCTCATGGGCGGCACGCTGCCTGCGGCTGTCCGTGCGCTCGGGCCAGGCGATTCCGCGGTCGGTCGCGTCACCGGCCTTCTCTACGCCATGAACACGGCGGGGGCCATCGGCGGCGCGCTTGCCGTGCCGTTCGTTCTCGTGCCTGCCTTCGGAGTGCGCGGCGCCGCACTTTTCGCCGGGCTCCTCTGTCTCGCGGTCGCCGCCGCGGCGCTTGGGCTCGACGCCCGCCTTGCGCGACAGCTCGCTCCGGCAGTCGAGGCTCACGACGCATTACCGCGCGACGCCCGGCTGGCACTGGCTCTGTACGCCGTCGCCGGAGGCGTGGCGCTCGGGTACGAGGTGGTGTGGTCGGAGGTCTTGGTTCAGTTCCTCAGCACGCGGGCGCACGCCTTCGCGGTCATGCTCGCGACGTATCTCGGCGGCCTCGCGCTCGGGAGCTGGCTTTTCTCACGGGTGGCGGACCGAACGAGAAATCCGTGGCGCCTGTTCGGCCTCCTCATCGCCGGCGCCGGCGCCGCGTCGCTGCTGACGGTCGTCGCGATCGGTTCCTGGCTGCCCGACGCGCAGGTCTTCGCCGGGAAGTGGGCCATGCGCGCGACCGGAAGGGAAGGTCTCGAGATGGCGGCACGGTTCCTGGTGGCTGCCGGCGCCGTGCTTCTCGCGCCCACCATATTTCTCGGCGGAGCGTTCCCCGTCGCCGCGCGGCTCGCGGCGGGCGCGGCGCGTCCGGGCCGGGGCGTGGGCGCCGTCGCCGCGGTGAATACGGCCGGCGGCGTCCTGGGCACGCTGCTGACGGGCTTTCTCCTCGTGCCCGCCTTCGGTCTCGTCGGATCGCTCGGACTGCTGGCGTGCGGTGGCGCGCTCGTCGGCGCAATCGCGCTCGCCCGCGGCGCAAGCGGCGTGGGCGCCCGCGTAACGGCCTTCGCGATCCTCGCTGCAGTTGCCGGGACCGCACTCCTCGTCCCGCGCGACACGCTCGGCCGGCTCCTCGCGGAGCGGCGGGGCGGGCGGATGGTCTTCTATGAAGAGGACACGGCCGGGACGGTCGCGGTGCTCGAGCAGCGCGCCGCGGGCGGAACGTTCAGGCGGCTCTACATCCAGGGCGTGTCGAATTCGGGCGACGTCCTTCCGTCAAGGCGATATATGCGCCTCCAGGCGCTGGTGCCGCTTCTGATCCACAAGGGCGAACCGCGCTCGGCTCTCGTTGTCGGGCTAGGGACCGGGATCACGGCCGGGGCGCTCCTCGCGTACCCGGGGCTCGAGACGCGCGTCGTGTCGGAGCTCCTGCCCGGCGTCGTGCGCGCGGCGCCGCTCTTCGCCGGGAACCTCGGGGCGGGCGCAGACCCACGCCTCGAGATCCGGATCGGCGACGGACGCCACGAGTTGCTGCGCCGCACCGACCGTTACGACCTCATCACGCTCGAACCTCCTCCACCGTCGGCGGCGGGGGTCGTGAACCTCTACTCGCGTGACTTCTACGAGCTGTGCCGCGCGCGGCTGGCGCCCGGCGGCCTGATGGCGCAGTGGTGGCCGCTGCCGACGCAGAACGACGAGGACTCGCGCTCGCTCGTGAGGAGCTTCCTGGATGCGTTCCCGTACGCCAGCGCATGGACGACGGAGCTGCACGAGATGCTGCTCGTCGGCTCGATGAGCCCCATCGAGCTCGACGCCTCGCGCGTCACGGCGCGTTTCTCGGCGGGCGCCGTCGCCGCGTCGCTCGCGGAGGTCGGAGTGGAGTCGCCCGCGGCCCTTCTCGGAACCTGGGTGACGGGCCGCGAGGGCCTCGAACGGTATGCCGCCGGGGCGCCCGCGGTCACGGACAATCGGCCGCTGATCGAGAATGCGGCGTGGGTGCGCCGCGGGGAGATCCTCCGCGTCCTCCCGCGCGTCCTAGGCGTGGCCGGCTCTCCACCCGTCACCGGAGACGCGAGCCTGAAGGGACAGGCCGATGCCAGGCAGCGCGAGCTCTTCGCGTTCTACCGGGCGGCGTTGCGTGCGTACGCCGGCGATCGCGCCGGGGCGGCGGAGGCTCTCGGCGAGACGTTCTCGGGCGATCCTGGCAACACGTACTACCGCTGGATGGCGACGGGAGGAAACTGACATGGCAGCCCGGAGAAGCGGGCGCGAGGCGCTCGCCCCCGCGGGCGGACGCCTACGTCGCGCGCTATCCCGTCGACTTCCCGCTCTCTCTCGCGGGCGTTGCGTATCCGCTGCTGAAGATGATCCCGTCCGTTCGCGATTGATTCATCGAGCAGCGCCTCTCTGCCCCTTCGCGGTCTGTCCGGGCAGAAGGAATGTCTTCGGGTATCTTCCTTCCCCGCAGACCTTGAACGAACCGAAGTCTTTGTACCAGAGACCGTCGGGAGCTTCGGGTTCGGACTCCCGCCAGACCTTCACCACGAGACAGGCGGCGCCGCCGAGAGCGGGCCTCTCTCCCGCTACTCGGGCGCGCGGAAGCCGTTGTTGATCACCCAGGAGGGGTTCAGGAAGAAGACGAGAACCTTCTGTCCGAAGTTGAGGTTTCCCTTCTTCAGGATCTCGAGAGACAGCTGGTGGAAGACCTCCCCGAGGAGGCTGCCCCGATCGGCGCGGTGACGAGGTCCTGGATGCTCGGCTGCGCGGCGACCGACTCGGTCGCGCACTCCCCACAGCGTGCTCTGGAAGAGCGTGAACCCGAAGGACTGCAGCGGGGTCCCTCCCTGGGACCTCATCATGTTGTAGTACAGGGCGCCCGCATACGGATGGCCCATGTAGTCGTTGAAGAAGGAGTCGCGGTCCCACGTCGGAGCCTCGCTCCACGCGCGCTTGTAATTGGCGGAACCCCGCTGAGCGCGCGGTGTCGTCCCACTTCGTGAACTGGCTGGGCAGAAGCGCCAGGATGACGCCGCTTGCGATCTCCGTGCCGGTGATGATGAGGGTTCCCCGGAGGAATTTCTTCGCGTAGGGCGAGTCCCAGTTCCGGACGCCCCGCAGCGTGTCCCCGGGAGGCGGCTGCGGCCACCGGGGCTGCTGGACGGCGATTCCGCCCGTCCAGTCGGCGGGCAGCTGTAGCTCCTCCGAATCGAAGTCCTTGAGCGTGAAGCCGAAGTCCCCCGTCGGAAGGGACGCGGAATCGTCCTCGAGACTGACGCCCAGGTCCCTGAAGACCGAGTCGGGCAGATGGAATTCGGCGATTCCCGGGCCCGGCAGAGCAGAGTCGTCCCGGGCCTGGACCGGGGCGGCCAGGGACGTGTCGGCGCTCGCGCCCCGGGTTGGGAGGGCGAGCATCAGGGCGGCCGCAATCGCGGCCAGTTCGGCACTGCGTGTGAGTCTCAAGATTGAAAGTGTCGCGGCCTTCGCCGCCACTGGGGAGATTAAGCATACACAAAGTGTTCGTCGTTGATGCACCTGCGCCCCTGGCCGCGCGGGCGTGCGCTATCGTGAGGAAGTGAGAGCCGCCGAGAGCGCAAGGGCCGTCGTGTCGACGTTCGTCCTTCACCTCCGCCCCGTCCGTGTCCCGGCCGCGGCAATCCGCTTCACGCACACGTTCGGACTCGGCGGGTCGTCGCTCGTCCTCCTCTCGATCCTCCTCGTCACGGGCTCGCTCCTGATGTTCGCACACGCCCAGTGTTCGGCGACGCGTACGCGTCGATCGAGAAGCTGCAGACGGACGACGTTCGGAGCGTTCGTCCGCTCGGTCCACCACTGGAGCGCGAACCTCCTCGTCCTCGTCGCGGTCTTCCACCTGCTGCGCGTCGTCTTCACGGGTGGCTTCCTCGGCGCGCGCGCGCTGAACTGGCTCGTCGGCCTCTTCCTCCTCGCTGCGATCGCGGCGTCGGCCTTCACGGGCTACCTTCTGCCGTGGGACCAGCTCGCGTACTGGGCGGTCACGATCGTCACGGGGATGGCGGCGTACGTCCCGCTCGCGGGGCCCGCGCTCGCCGCGTTCCTCCGCGGCGGCGAGGAGATCGGCCCGGCCACGCTCGGAACGTATTTCGCGCTCCACACGCAGTGGCTGCCGGTCCTGCTCTTCGCCGGAGCCGGGTTCCAATTCTGGCGCGTGAGAAAGGCCGGCGGCG